>NZ_CP070353.1:3732500-4032500 GCF_016919405.1 Ensifer sp. PDNC004 | reverse complement strand
GGATCGGATTGCGATGGCTAATGCCGCGCCGAACGCGCCTTTATTCTAAAACACTTGATGGGGTCGAGGAGCATCCGCCGGCGTGGCTTTTCGGCCACCGGGCGCTCCTCAGCGAACCCGGCAACCGCGAGTAAGGCCGAGAAGAAGAAGCGAGGCGAAGGCGCGCGACGGCGCACGATTGGTATCGTGTCCGGCGTGGATCGAGGCGATCCGATATGCGTCAGCCTTAGTCATGATCAAAGCCTATACACGGCTTGCCGGAGCGGAGCAAGCCGCGCGATGACGAGGATCACCGCAAAAGAAAAGGGCACCGGCGAACTGCCGATGCCCTCCAAAACCTTGGCTTGCGTGCGAACTCAGATGTCCGCAGCAGACGCGATGATCCGCGAAACGAGACCGTAGGACTTCGCTTCCTCGGCAGAAAGCCAGTAGTCGCGGTCCGTGTCCTTGGCGATCTTCTCGACCGGCTGGCCGGTCGCGTCAGCGAAGATCTTGTTCAGGCGGTCGTTCATCTTGATGATTTCGCGTGCCTGGATCTCGATGTCCGAAGCCATGCCGCGGGTGCCGCCCGACGGTTGGTGAAGCAGGAAGCGGGTGTTCGGCAGGCAAATGCGGCGCTCCTTCGGGGCGCCGACAAAGATCAGCGCGCCGGCGGAAGCGACCCAGCCGGTACCGATGGTCCAGACCTTCGGCTTCACGAACTTGATCATGTCGTGGATGCTGTCACCCGACTCGACATGGCCGCCCGGCGAATTGACGAAGATGCGGATGTCTTCGTCGCTGGCGGCGGCAAGCGCCACGAGCTGCGAGCAGACCTTCTGCGCCAGTTCCTGATTGATAGAGCCGTAGATGAAAATCGAACGCGACTTGAAAAGGTTCGCCTCCGTTTCCTTGCCGAGCGGCAATTCGGTCTTCTTGTCGTCCTCGTCGTCGTTCATCATCCGTTTTTCTCCGGCGTCTCATGAAGTCTTCAGTCAAAGTCAGATAATGCGACTCGACCCCGAAGACAATGCAACAAACCGAAGCGGCGACAAAGCGGCAAGGTCGACTACGCTTATGGTAAAAACACCTACCGCCAAATGCCGTATAGACAGGCCCGCAACGCCCAATAAGATCGTCAGCGTCAAACACTCAAGAGTGGGGCCGACCTCCCAGGTCCCGCCGATCCATGGGGACACGCATGAACAGACGCATCCTGATCGCCGCTGCGGCGCTGATCGCCTCCGCCGCACCCGCTTTCGCCCATCTCAATCCGGCAGAGCACGGCTCGTTTGCCGCCGGCTTCTCGCATCCGCTGTTCGGACTTGACCATATCCTGGTCATGATCGCCGTCGGCCTCTGGGCCGCCCAGATCGGTGGGCGGGCGCTGTGGGTCGTCCCGACGGCCTTTGTCTCGATGATGGCGGTCGGCTTCGCGCTGGCGGTTGCCGGTGTCGGCCTCCCCTTCGTCGAGCCGGCGATCCTCGCCTCCGTCGTCGCACTCGGCCTCCTCGTCGCCATGGCTGTACGCCTGGATATCGCTGCATCGGCAGCGATCGTCGGCGTCTTCGCCCTCTTCCACGGCCATGCCCATGGCGGCGAACTCGGCAGCGCCGGTGCACTTGCCTTCTCGGTCGGCTTCATCCTTGCCACCGCAGCACTTCACGTGGCCGGCATCGGCCTCGGCATCGCCCTTCAGCGCCTCTCCGGCAGCGGCCTGCTTGCACGCGTCCTCGGTGGTCTCACGGCACTGGCCGGCGCTGCCTTGATCTTCGGCTGATCAAGACCAATAGTTTTCTCGCTTCAAAATACTATCGCTCGCAACCTGGACGTTGTGAGCGATCGCCCGTTCAGATGCGCCGCTATTGGCCCTGCATTCCCTGTCGAAGCTTGCGAGCGGCTTCTGTAACTCGCCCGAGTTCTGCCTCTGAACTCATATGGCTTCGCGCGTGCAACAAGGCGGGGCGCACGGCATCGATCGATTTTCCGAACTGCGCCATCCACTCATATCTTGGCACCATCCAGAGATGAAAATGGTGCGACGTATCTTCGTTATAGAAATAGTAGACGTGCTCGATGCCGAGTTGCTTTTGCTGCTGTGCCCTCAGCTTCTGGACGAGGGGCACGAACTCAGCGGTTTCGCCCGGCACCATATCTGTCAGAAGCCTGAAATGCCGCTTCGCAGCGACAATAACTAGACCGGGAACGGGGTAAGCGACGTCTTGGTGGGCGTGAAAATACTCTGTCTCGAAGATGGCGCCACCGAGAATTGGTCTGCGCCCTGAAACCAGTTCACAGCTTAGACAAGTACTACCCACGCGCAGCCCTCGCTCTCCTGCTCAGCGGCAAAAGCGTGCGACAGACGCGCGTGGCCGAGTCCCAGGTTGGCGCTATCTGAGCATATCAACCGCGACCGCGATAGGTCGGCACGCCCTGGTCGGGCAGCCACAGGCCCTCCGGCGGCTTGCCGGTCTGCCAGAAGACGTCGATCGGGATGCCGCCGCGGGGATACCAATAGGCGCCGATCCGCAGCCAGCGCGGGGAAAGCAGCGAGACCAGTCGGCTGGCGATCTCGATGGTGCAATCCTCGTGGAAGGCGCCGTGGTTGCGGAAGGAATGCAGGAACAGCTTCAGCGACTTCGATTCCACCAGCCATTCGTCCGGCACATAGTCGATGACGATATGCGCGAAATCCGGCTGGCCGGTCATCGGGCAGAGCGAGGTGAATTCCGGCGCGGTGAAACGCACCAGATAATCCTTGCCCTTGTTGCCGCTCGGCACCCGCTCCAGAACAGCGTCTTCCGGGCTCTGCGGCAGGTCGACCTTTGCGCCCAGTTGCGAAAGGCCGGATACGTCAGTCTTGCTCATTTGCCTGTTGCTCCATGAGAACATCCGCGCGTGGATGCGGTCGACGCTGGCCTCAGCCCTCGCCGGCCCGCTCCGTTTGCGGCCGTTAAATCAGAACTGCCTCAAGAAGGAAACCTCGTCACGGTTGAAGCGCCGTCGACCGTGAATCAGTGGCGCCCGACTGTCGTCTTCACCCGCACACCATGCGCCTTCTCGCCTTCGGGCTCCACATGGATCGCGATCTTGGCGCCGGGATGCACGGCACGGATCGCGTCTTCGATGCGGTCGCAGATATCATGCGCCTCGCCGACCGGCATCAGCTCCGGCACGACCATGTGAAAGTCCACGAAGATAGCCGGCCCGGCCTGGCGGGTCTTGAGATCATGCACGCCCAGCGAGCCGGCGGCATTGGCGGCGATCGCCTGCTTGATCGCCTCCTCCTCTTCAACCGGTACGGCCCGGTCCATCAGACCGTCGATCGAGCGCGAGATCACCATCCAGCCCTGATAGAGGATGTTGCAGGCGACGATGACGGCAAGCAAGGGATCGAGGATCGCATAGCCGGTGGCAATCGCGAGAACGAGACCGATGAGAACGCCGATCGAGGTGACGACGTCCGACAGGATATGATGGCCGTCGGCGCTCAGCGCCGGCGAGCGGTGCTTGCGACCGGCGGTGATCAGCACATAGGCCCAGATGGCGTTGATGACGCCGGCCACGAAGTTGATCGCAAGTCCAAGTGCCGGGGCCTCCATCAACACCGGCGCCATCATTGCCGGTACCGCCTCCCAGACAATGAGCAATGCCGCAACGACGATCAGCACGCCTTCGATGACGGCCGAGAAATACTCCGCCTTGTGGTGACCGAAGGGATGGCCGGCGTCGGCCGGCTTGGAGGCATAGCCGATCATCAGATAGGCGATGACCGCCGCGATCACGTTGACGGTCGATTCCAGCCCGTCGGAGAGAAGCGCGATCGAGCCTGTCAGCCACCAGGCAAGCAGCTTCAGGCCGAGCACAGCGAGCGAGAGCGGTATGCCCCAGAAAGCAAGGCGGAGCACGGTGCGGTTTTCGGTTCCAGATGTCATTGTCATTCCTCGTGCAGATGCAAACGAGTTGCAAACGCAAGCCCATTCAAACGCAAAACCGCCCGCGCGAATTTTCGCGCAGGCGGTCGATGGACAAGCATATGCTGGATTAAGCGGCGCTTGTCAAAGATTGGATCGGCCGGTTCCGGTCTCTCCGCAGGCAATCGCGTCGAAAGGCAGCGCGCCGGCCTCGATCTCCGCGTCACCGAAAGCCTTGTCGCCCCGGCCGATGAAGAAGAATACGACGGCCGCAGTCGCGACGGTGATGCCGGTCAAAACCAGAAGCAGGACGCTGAAAGCATCGCCATAGGCCTGCAGCAGCGCGGCGTGCGATGTCTCCGGTGCAAGCCGCGTCGCCGCCGCAAGGTTGCCGGTGACGATGCGCTGCGCCATCGGCGCGGCATTGGCGCCAGCTTCCGGCCCCAGATTCCAGGCCGTGAGCGCGGAAAGGATGGCGGTCACGATCGCAAGCGCAATGCCCTCCCCGGCGACGCGCGTGGTGCTGAAGATGCCCGTCGCCATACCGGCGCGCTCCTTCGGCACGACGCTGACGGCAAGCCCGTCCATCAGCCCCCAGGGCAGGCTGATGCCAAGGCCGATCAGCAGCAGCGGTGCAAGCAGCGCGGCCGGCTCGGACCCCGCCGGAAACAGGCTGAGCCAAAAGAGCCCGGCCGCCGAGAGCAGCAAGCCCACGCCGCAAATGACCGCCGGCGCGAACCAGCGTGTCAAAAGCCCGGCTACGATCGGCAGGATCAGAAGCGGCGCGGACATGGCGATCATCATCCGTCCGCCCTCAACGGCGCTCATGCCTTCGATACCGATGAAGCGGACCGGAAGCAGGATGAGCAGCACCACGAAGCCATAGGCAGGGGCTGCCGCCAACAACTGCACGCCGACGAAACGCGGGTAGCGGAACAGCGTCAGGTCCAGCATCGGCCGCGCCACCGAACGCTCGATCCGCCAGAAGGCCAGAAAGAAGAGCGCCGCTGCCGCAAGCATTGCGATCACCAGCGGATGGCTCCAGCCGCTATCCGGGCCTTGCAGGATGCCTGACGTGAGCGAGGCGAGCGCCGCGGTGAAGCTTGCCGCTCCTTTCCAGTCGAGCCCGGCGGCATCCGGATCGCGTGTCTCCCGCAGGAAGACCGCGCCGAGCGCCAGGGACAGGCCAGCGAGCACGACCACAAGACCGAAGATCGCCGGCCAGCCGAAGGCCTCGACCATCAGGCCCGATGCGATCGGCCCGAAAGCAAGGCCGACACCGAAGCTGGCGCCGACCAGGCTGAAGGCCCGTAGCCGCTCGCTCTCGTCGAACTCCTGCGCAAGGGAAGCCATGCCGCCGGAAAAGGCAGCGGCTGCCCCGATGCCCTGAAGGGCACGCAGAATATCGAACCAAAGGATATTGCGAGCAAAGGCGAGCCCGACCGAAAACAGCAGGAAAGCCGCAAGACCGCCGAGGAAGACACGCTTGCGGCCGAAGCTGTCGGCAAGTGCGCCTGCCGCCATCAGCGAGCTGCCGAAGGTCAGCATGAAGGCGTTGGTGACCCAGTTGAGGGCAATCGGATCGGCGCCAAGGCTGCGACTGATCGAGGGCAGCGCCACCGCCGGTCCGGTGAAGGTGAGAGGCATTGCCGCGGCGGCGCAACAGACCGCAATGAGCACGAGACGGCGCCCGCGTGATTCTCGAATTTCGGTTCTCATTCCCCGTTCCATCCGTTCGAGCAAAAGGGATACCCGCGCAGGCCCGCCGGACCTCCGTCTTGATGTCGGCAGTTGCCGGGTATCGATTGACGGATGCAGGATAGTTTCGACATAATCGGATGAAAATCACACCGCGATGCCATTTATACCGGAATAAAGCGCTCGAATGGAGAAGCAATGGATCGCCTGAGCGGCTTGACCGCCTTCGTCCGCACGGCCGATCTCGGCAGCTTCGTTGCCGCCGGGCGCGTGCTCGGTCTGTCCGCTTCAGCGGTCGGCAAGGCCGTCACCAATCTCGAACGAGAGCTCGGCGTCCGCCTGCTGCAGCGCTCGACCAGAAGCATAAGGTTGACCGAGGAAGGCCGGCTCTTTCATGAGCGCTGCCGCCGCATCCTCGACGATCTCGACGACGCCGAGGCATCGTTGGCCGAGGCGGTGGCCGTGCCGCGCGGACGGCTGCGCGTCAGCGTGCCGATCGTCAGCTACCATCTATTGCTGCCCGTGCTGCCGGAATTCGTGCGGCGCTACCCCGAAGTCGAACTCGATCTCGACTTCAACGACCGCATCGTCGATCTGATCGACGAGGAAGTGGATGTCGCCATTCGCAGCGGCGTGCTGCCGGATTCGCGGCTGATGACCCGGGCGCTCAGGCCTTTCCAGCTTCTGCTTTGCGCGGCACCCGCCTATCTCGACCGACACGGCACGCCCGAATGCCCGCGCGATCTCGATGGCCACCACGCGATCCGCTTTCGCTTTCCCAACAGCCGCAAACTGCAGGAATGGCCGATCACGCTGCCGCCTGAGGGAAAGGAGCCACGCCTCAAGACCGTGCTCAACTGCAACAACATGGAAGCGCTCGGCGGCGCCGTGCTTAGCGGCCTCGGCATCGGCTGCCTGCCGGACTTTCTCGCCCGCCACCATCTTCGCCACGGCAGACTGCACACCTTGCTCGACGCCCATCTCGACGCGCCCGGACAGTTCCACCTGCTGTGGCCGTCGAACCGTCACCTCTCCCCCAAGGTCCGCGTCTTCGTCGATTTTCTGAGCGAGCGACTGTTTGCCGATCGCTGCGAGAATGTGCCGGCCATTCAGGCGGCACAGTAGAAACAGAAAGTGCCGCCTCCACGGTGGAAGCGGCACCTTGTCTTCGTCAACATCTGCTCCATCCCGGAATAGGGGATTGCCGGGCTAATCAGGCGGCCTTGACCTTGGCGCGCTTGGCGAGATGCGCCACGACGTTCTCAATCATCCGCATGCCGGCGTCGCCGCCGAGCGTCATGATAGATTCCGGGTGGAACTGCACCGCAGCCACCGGCTCCTTGGTGTGCTCGATGCCCATGATCGTGCCGTCTTCGCTTTCGGCGGTGATCATGAAGTCGGCAGGCAGGCTTGCCGGATCGGCAAAGATCGAATGGTAACGACCGACGGTCACTTCCTTGCCGAGACCGGAAAAGACGATGCCGGGCTCCAGCACCCTGATGCGCGACGGCTTACCGTGCATCGGGATCGCCAGTTGGCGCAGATCGCCGCCATAGGCTTCGGCAAGCGCCTGCAGACCGAGGCAGACGCCGAAGATCGGCAGGTCACGCGCCCGCGCCTTCTTGATCGTCGCCTTGCAGTCGAAATCCCTGGGGTTGCCCGGTCCGGGCGATAGCACCACGAGATCCGGCTTCACCCGATCGAAGATCTCTTCGGCCACCGGCGTGCGCACCGTCGTGACGGTCGCCCCCGTCTGGCGGAAGTAGTTTGCAAGCGTATGGACGAAGCTGTCCTCGTGATCGACGAGCAGGATGTTGACGCCGGCGCCGACGGCAGCGACATCGCGCCCGGCCTTGCCGGCGTTGGCGGATTTCGCGTCGCGAATGGCAGCGATCATGGCGGAGGCCTTCAGTTCGGTTTCGGCTTCTTCTTCTTCCGGGTTTGAATCGTAAAGCAGCGTCGCCCCTGCCCTGACTTCGGCGATACCATCCTTGATGCGGATCGTGCGCAGCGTCAGGCCCGTATTCATGTCGCCGTTGAAGCCGACCATGCCGATGGCGCCACCATACCATGCGCGCGGGCTCTTCTCATGGCTTTCGATGAAGCGCATGGCCCAGAGCTTCGGTGCGCCGGTGACGGTGACCGCCCAGGCGTGGCTGAGGAACCCGTCGAAGGCGTCCATGTCGTCGCGCAGGCGCCCTTCGATATGATCAACGGTATGGATGAGGCGCGAATACATCTCGATCTGCCGGCGGCCGATGACCTTGACGGAACCCGGCACGCAGACGCGGCTCTTGTCGTTGCGGTCGACGTCCGAGCACATGGTGAGTTCGGATTCGTCCTTCTTGGAGTTGAGCAGCTTCAGGATCTGCTCGCTGTCGGCGATCGGGTCGTCGCCGCGCTTGATCGTGCCCGAGATCGGGCAGGTCTCGATGCGGCGGCCCGAAACGCGCACAAACATTTCCGGCGACGCGCCGACGAGATATTCCTGGTTCCCGAGATTGATGAAGAAGGAATAGGGCGACGGATTGATCGCCTTCAGCCGGTTGGAAATTTCCGACGGCTTGCTCTCGCAGCGCTCGTAGAATTTCTGCCCGGGCACCACCTCGAAGAGGTCGCCGCGGCGGAAGCTCTCCTTCGCCTTGACGACGAGCTCGGCGTATTCGCCCGGGTGATGGTCGCCATGCGGCGGGATGGTGTCGACGGTCTTGAAGGGCTCGCTGGCGATCTCTTCCGCCTTGCCCTCGGTGGTCTTGCCGTCCTTGGCGAAATCGTAGCGGTCGATCCAGGCCTTCGCCGCATAATGGTCGACGACGAGGATCTCGTCCGGCAGGAACAGCACCATGTCGCGCTGGTCGTCGGGGCGCTTGAGCTTCAAGTCGATTGCATCGAACTGGAAGGCAAGGTCGTAGCCGAAAGCGCCGTAGAGCCCGAGGCTCGCATCCTCGGCCGAATGGAAGAGGTTGGTGACGGCGCGAAGCACGCTGAAGACCGTCGGCATCTTCGAGCGCTCTTCCTCGGTGAAGACGCGATCCGGTGCGTTGATGGTCAGATCCAGGCGACGGCTGGTAGAAGCACCGAGCGTGATGTCGGCGACGGTCTTCAGGTGCTCGGCGATGATCGCAAGCAGCACTTCGCCGCGGCCGTTGTAGGCCTCAATCCAGAGCGCGCGGCCGAAGGAGGAGATACCGAGCGGCGGATCGACGACGGCCGTGTCCCAGCGGGTGTAGCGGCCGGGATATTCGTAGTTGGAGGAGAACACTGCGCCGCGGCGCTCGTCGAGCTTGTCGACATAGCTCGCGATCGCCTGGCCATACGAGGCCTCGCGTCGCCTGCGCGTCACCACAATGCCGCCTTTGGTGGTGTAGCTCTCCGCTCCGCCCTCGAGAATTACCGTTGCCATTCGCATCGCTCCGTAAAAGCCCGGTCCTTGAGCGGCCTGGATACAAAAAAGCCGCCTCGAAATCTCCGGGCGGCTTCATCTCTCAATCACGCATGACTGGTCAAGGCCGCTTCAGCGAGCCCACCACCAGATCGAAATGTTGCGTGCGTTTTCCATGGGCGAAAGTGTTAGCTTGGGTTGGTGCCATGCGCAAGCGGGAAAGCGGCGCGCATCGTCACGGTTGCGTCAAAAAAAGGAGGCGGCCCCGAAGAGCCGCCCGACTGGAATTGATCTGACTCTATCAGAACTTCGCCTTAGCCGTGACCAGGAAGGTGCGGCCGCGGCCGGTATCGATCGTGCTGCCGGCGATCGTGCTCGACGACGGTGTGTAGGTCTTGTCGAACAGGTTCGTGACCTGGGCCGTGACCTCGAAGCCGTTTTCGAACTTGTAGTTGGCGAAAAGGTCCACCAGACCGTAGCCAGGCACGTTCGGCGGCGTGCGATTGATCTCGCCGACATAGGCGTTCGAAACGGCATAGAGACGCGTACCGACCGAAAGGCGCTGGTCCTCGAGGAAACGTGCGCCGAGCGTTGCGCTGATGATGTTTTCAGGCAGGTAGCTCTGGACGCCGAAACCGTTGACCTGGCTCGGCAGCTTGCTGTCGGTGTAGGTATAGGCAAGGTCGCCGAATACGTAGCCAGCATCGTAGGCCGCCTGCAGTTCGAAGCCCTGGACGGTCGACGTGCCCGGGGTGTTGGCGAAGAAGATCTGTCGACCGCCGTTGAGCAGGACGGCGGTGATGTAGTTGTCGATGCGGTTATGGAAATAATTGGCCTTCACCCGCAGGCTGTCGCTCGAGTCGAGCAGGCCGTCGAAGGCGAAGTTCGCACCGATTTCCCAACCCTTGGACGTTTCCGGCTCGAGGAATGGATTGGGGAAGAACGACTGGCCCGAAGGACCCGGATGGGTGCCGCCGGCAAAGGTCTCGTTGACCGTCGGCGAACGCGAGGTTTCCGCGTAGGTCACGTAGGGCTGGAACCAGTCCGTCGGATTGAGCGCGACCGTGACGCTCGGGTTGAGGCGGCCGTCGGACTTGTCGACCGTATAGGGCCCGGCGGGAAGGCCGATCGGGTTGCCGGCAACGACGGCGCCGGAGCCATCGAGGCTGAAGTGATCCCACCTGAGGCCAGCCGTCAGATCCAGCATGCCATAGGTGAAAGTCGTGTTGCTGAAGACGCCGGTGGTGGCATTGGTGCCGCTACCGTTGACACCGGCGCCCGGCCGGGCCGTGCTGTTGATGACATCGTAGTCGTCGCGGAAATACTCGACGCCGTAGTTCGCCTTCACGGCAACGTCGCCAAGGTCGAACAGCGAGGTGTTCGAGATGTCAAAGCCCTTGCCGGTGTCGGTGATTCGACGACCGGCGGCCGTGCCGCCGCCGCGAATGTCGGTGTCGTACTTCATCTTCAGCCGGTTCCAGTAGGCATTGGCACGGAAGTCGATGAGTTCGTTGTCCGGCGTGTAGGCGTAGCTGGCCGAAACCGTCTGGTTCTTCACGTTTTGGAAATAGGAGTTCGCGAAGAAGTCGTTGTCATAGGTGACCCCGGTAAGCTTGAACGTGTGATCCTTGTCCGGCGTCACTTCAAACTTCAAGAGGCCCGAGAGAAGATCCTCCTCGGTGAAGGGGACCTGGACGCCGTTGCCGTTGTCGTAGTTGCCGGGATCGGCCTTGCTGATACCGCCAAGCACCGAGAAGACATCGTTGAAACGATAGGCACCGATCAGCGACTCCGACCATCCGGCGCCGTTCGTGCCATAGGTTGCGGATGCGATGCCGCCATAGTTCTTGCCGTCCTGGATCAGGTCCTCGACGTCATAGGTCTTGAAATTGACGGAACCGGCGAGCGCGCCGCCGCCGACACCGGTGACGGCGCCGCGCGTCACGTCGATCTCGGACAGGAACGCCGGGTCGAAATAGGCAAAGCCCTGGGCTTCGTGACCGGTAAACCGGAAGTTCTGGCGAACGCCGTCGATCATCATGTTGACGCGGCCGGACCCCTCAAAACCACGAATGTTGACAGCAACACCCGGGTTCTGCGGATTGTTCGCCGTCGACGTTCCCGGAACGCCGCGCAGAAGGTCGTCGGTTTCCTGGCCCGACTGCAGATCGATCTGGTCCGTCGTGACGACGCTGACGGGGCCGGGCTTGGCATAGGGGTCAGCGGTGCGCCCGCCCTTGGCAACGATCGGCGAGAGGTAAGTTTCGCCCTTTATTGTCTCCTCGGCCTTCTCTTCCGACTTAGCCTGGGTTGTTGCGCTTTGCGCGAATGCGACGGTAGCGAATGAAATTGCAAGAGTTGTCGTGCAAGCCAAAAGAGCCAGGCGACGATGCCGGGTGAGCATGGACCAATCCTTTGATTTTCGGAGGCCGGGCTTGCTGTTGAGCGGCAAACTCAAGGGGCTGGCTGGGCGGTAGATTCTAAAGCGGCGCGACATGTCGTCGCCTCATTTAAGCCGCATAAAAAACATGAGTGTTCTTGTCAACATACAAAGGCAGTCCCCACAATTTATGGGGTCGTGCCAATTCGAGGCGTTGCCAAACTGCAACGCTTTTGCCGAAGGCCGGATGAAACCAGATCCGGTTCCGTGCGTTCCCTTCCTTCCGGACCCACTGCGGGGGCAACGAGAAAGGAACCGGATGCGTCGCTCTTTTCCCTTGATCCTGCTGTCACTCCTGATCCTCACCGGCGCCAGCCTGCCGAAATCCGGACCGGTCCCGCTCAAGAAGCCGCCGAGCGAGGCGGAAACGAAAGAGGCTGTTCCAACACCCGACGAAAAACCGGCAACGCCGACGGACGATGGCAGGGCCGATCCGTCAAAGGTGCCGCCGGCCATCGACAAACAGGCTGTGCCTGAGCCGAAGCCGAAGGACGGCAGTGAAGGCGCGGCTGGGGATCAGAAGCCCGCTACGGACGGAAAGGGCCAGCCCGCCGACGAGAAGAAAGAAGAAAAACCGGCGCCAATCGTCTATCCGCCGGTGGAGGCGGAGAATGCCGCCGACTATGCAAAATGCGTCGCCGATCTGAATGCGATCGGCGCGACCTTCGACGAAGCCAAGCGCATCGACGACGGCAAGGGCTGCGGCATCGACAAGCCGCTGGAGGTCACCGGCATTCTGCCCGGCGTCACGCTCGCGCCCAAGGGGCTGATGCGCTGCGAAACCGCGCTGGCGCTGGCGCGCTGGACCAAGGAGACCGCCCAGCCGGCCGCGGAAGTCGCCTTCGACAAGACAATCAAGATCAAGGCGCTGAACCAGGCATCGACCTATATCTGCCGCCTGCGCAACAATGCGACGACGGGCAAGATATCCGAGCATGCGCACGGCAACGCCGTCGACATCGCCTCCTTCACGTTAAGCAACGGCACGACGATCGCCATCCAGCCGCGCGACGAGGACGGCACCATGGACGGTGCCTTCCAGCGCGCGGTCACTGCGTCCGCCTGCCTCTACTTCAAGACCGTGCTCGACCCCGGCAGCGACGCCGCCCACGAGACGCACCTGCATCTCGACGTGATCGAACGCCGCAACGACTACCGCTACTGCCGCTAGGAGAACGGCTCGCCGGCCCTCAATCGTTTCCGTGGCCAAGGGCGACGAACTCGCCCTCGAAGCGACCGGCCACGCTGTCGCCGTCGAGGAGGTCTGCAACGACCACGGCCCGCGCCTTGCCCCGCCGTTCGAGCAATCGCAGAAAGCCCGGCCATTGCCCGGCATCCGCCAGCGACGAGCGTGCGGAGAAGGCACCGGCCACCGGCTTCAGATAATCCATCCGGTTGCTCTGGATCACCAGCCGCGCCGCCACCCCGCTTTGGCGCAAGCGCACATGCAGCAGCGACCAGGCCGACAGGATCGCAAGCGCCGAGGCGCTGCCGCCGAACACCGTTTCGCGGTGGTTGATGTTGGGCGCAAGCGGTGCCGAGAGCTGCACGTGATCGTCCGCTACCGCATCCACCCGCACCTGCATCGCCGCCGACAGCGGGATGTGGTTATGAAGATAGGCCTGAAGTTCCTCTGGCGTCATTGTGGCGTCCCTGATGCGTTCCTGCGCCGATCAATGCACGAGACCATGTGTCCTGGCGAGAGACAGGCGCCCGCGTCCTAACGTCTCCCGCAAGCCTCCCATAGCCCAAAAGATACCGGGCCGCGCGCCTTGCAGGAGCCCGCCCCTGCTCCCAAATACGGCGCGAGGAAAATCCACCCGTTTTGCGCCCCTTCTCAAGGAAATCTGTCATGGCATTGACGATGTACCAACTCTCCATTCCCGCACTCGTTCGCGGCCTTGGTGTCCTCACCAGGCTGCTCGACAAGGCAGAGGCTTTCGCCCGGGAAAAAGGCATCTCCACGGATGATCTCGTGAACGCCCGGCTGGCGCCCGATATGCTGACGCTTGCCGGTCAGGTGCAGCGTGCCAGCGACACGAGCAAGGGTCTCGTCGGCCGACTGACGTCGATCGAAGTGCCCCGGTTCCCGGACGAGGAAAAGACGTTTGACGAACTGCGCCAGCGCATCGCCAAGTCCGTCGCCTTCCTTGAAACGGTGCGCCCTGTCGATCTCGAAGACAGCGACAGCCGCGAGGTCGTGCTCAATTTCCCGACGCTGAAGGTGACGCTCACGGGTGAGGAATATCTGCAGAAATTCGTGCTGCCGAACTTCTATTTCCACCTGACGACCGCCTACGACATTCTTCGCTACAAGGGCGTGCCGCTCGGCAAGGCAGACTTCCTCAGCCTTACCGCCTGATTTCCGCCGCGGGAGACCCCGGACACAGCAATGCCGCGCATCCACCCGGATCCGCGGCATTGTATTTCAGGCAGGCAAGAGCGCCTAGAACAGCCCTTCGATATAGCCCTGCTCGTTGAGGAAGATCTTTTCCGACGAAGGCACCTTCGGCAGGCCCGGCATTGTCATGATCTCGCCGGTGATGACCACGATGAAGCCGGCGCCGGCGGCCAGCCGCACCTCGCGGATCGGCACCGCATGGCCTGTCGGCGCGCCGCGCAGGTTCGGATCGGTCGAGAAGGAATATTGCGTCTTCGCCATGCAGATCGGCAAATGGCCGTAGCCCTGATCCTCCCAGCTGCGCAGCTGGTCGCGCACCGACTTGTCGGCGATCACTTCGCTTGCATGGTAGATGTCCTTGGCGATCGTCTCGATCTTGTGGAAGAGCGACATGTCGTCAGGATAAAGCGGCGAGAACTGCGAATGCCCGCCCTCGGCAAGTGCCGCCACCTTCACCGCAAGTTCCTCGATGCCGGCCGAGCCTTCGGCCCAATGGCGGCAAAGCACGGCTTCAGCACCGAGCGTCGCCACATAGTCCTTGATCGCCTGCACTTCGGCCGCGGTATCGGAGGTGAAGTGGTTGATCGCGACGATGACGGGAACACCGAATTTCTTGACGTTCTGCACATGCCGGCCGAGATTCGCGCAGCCCTTGCGCAACGCCTCCAGGTTTTCGCGGCCAAGGTCGTCCTTCTTGACGCCGCCATTCATCTTGATCGCCCTGACCGTCGCAACCAGCACCGCGGCATCGGGTTTCAGGCCGGCCTTGCGGCACTTGATGTCGAAGAATTTTTCCGCACCGAGATCGGCACCGAAGCCGGCTTCGGTCACCACATAGTCGGCGAGCTTCAGCGCCGTCGTCGTTGCGACCACCGAATTGCAGCCATGGGCGATATTGGCGAAGGGGCCGCCATGGACAAAGGCCGGATTGTTTTCGAGCGTCTGCACGAGGTTCGGCTGCATCGCATCCTTCAAGAGCACCGTCATCGCCCCATCCGCCTTGATGTCGCGGGCAAAGACCGGGCTCTTGTCGCGGCGATAGCCGATGATGATGTTGCCGAGACGCTTTTCCAGATCCTTCAGGTCCATCGACAGGCAGAGGATCGCCATCACTTCGGAGGCAACAGTGATGTCGAAACCGGTTTCGCGCGGATAGCCGTTGGCGACCCCGCCGAGCGAACTGACGATGCTGCGCAGCGCCCGGTCGTTCATGTCCATCACCCGTCGCCAGGCAATGCGACGGATATCGATGTTCTGCTCGTTGCCCCAGTAGATGTGATTGTCGATCAAAGCCGCGAGCAGATTGTGCGCCGAGGTGATTGCGTGAAAGTCGCCGGTGAAGTGGAGGTTCATGTCCTCCATCGGCACCACCTGCGCATAGCCGCCGCCGGCCGCGCCGCCCTTGACGCCGAAACAGGGGCCGAGCGAGGCCTCGCGGATGCAGACGATCGCCTTCTTGCCGATGCGGTTGAGCCCGTCGCCAAGGCCGACGGTCGTCGTCGTCTTGCCCTCGCCGGCCGGCGTCGGGTTGATCGCCGTCACCAGGATCAGATGGCCGTTCTTCTTTTCGCGCTGCCGGGCAATGAAATCGGCACCGATCTTCGCCTTGTCATGGCCATAGGGCAGCAAATCCTCTGCCGGTATGCCAAGCGCCGCACCGATCTCGAGGATCGGTTTCTTCTTCGCCGCGCGCGCAATCTCGATATCGGACTTGACCTCCGTCATGACATGTCCCCTCCCAGGGTCTGGTTTTCGTCCACGCTTTCCAAAGCGCGGTTCGCAATGCCGGAGCGGGAGGAGAAGACGTGTCTGCGGCTTCCGCCACATCCCGCTAACTCAAGATCGGCGGCGGCCGGCGTTAACGACCGGACGCCTCGTCGTCTGCCTTAACGGGCGAGAATGTCGCGCATTTCGACGATGTTGGAGCGCACCCTCAGCGTATAGAACCCCATGGTCGCCAGATGCGTCGGCATGATCCAGCCCGCTTCCTCGCCGTTGGAGATGATCCAGGGCTGAATGCGGAGCGCCGCGCGCAGCTGCTTGATCGTTTCCGTCCAGATCGGCAACAGGCCGCGCTGGGCAACCACGTTGTCGAAGTCGGCGCCGGCTGCCGAGAGAATGCCGTAATAGCCGTAGAGCTGGCCATAGGCGAACCAGAAGCGATCGTCGGCGCGCGTGTCGAACCAGCCGCCATTGTGATTTTCGGAGCGCTCGCGCAGGATCGCCGAGGTGTTGCCGAGGTCGTTGGCGACACGGTCGAGGAATTCGACGAGGTTGTCCGAGCGGCCGTCGAAGATCGCCTCGCACTTGCTGAGCGTGGTGTTGAACGATCTCAGATCCTTCATCGCCGCCCGGTAAAAGCTCGGGGTCGGCGTCTTCGGGCCAAACGGATTGATGCCGAAATACCAGGTCTCTTCATCGAACTGCATGTTGCCGCGCGCGCTCTGCAGGGCGTTGTTGATGCCCGAGGTGCCGCGCATGCGACCGAGCGAATCGACGAGCTCGACCGAGGTGCGGCGGATCGCCTGGTTGACCCCGCGCTGGAACGACGCCTTGTTGTCGAGCCAGGGCGTATCGTCCCAATCGAGCCCGAAGAAGCCGAGCTTGTAAAGCAGCATCGACGAGATCCAGGCGTTCTCGTTGACGTTGAAATCGATCAAATCAGCCGTGACATCGACGATGGCCGAGGTCTGGCAGACGGTGCCTGCCGGCAGCTGCACGGCGGCCAGCGCCTCGGGCGTCGATTCCATCGGCTGCGTGGCCACGCCCGCAAGATTGCTGGCGCCCCCAGTCGTCGATTGGCCTGTCGAGGTGGTAGCGGGGCCGCTCATCGGCGAGCCGGCGGGCACCTTGCGCTCGGCCAGCTTGTAGCGATCGACATAGTCTTCGTTGAAGTTCGTCCAGGCCTGGGTCTGCCAGATGAAGTAGCCGTAAAACAGGATCAGGCCGAGCAGGACGATGCCGATCGGTCCCTTGATGATCCAGCTGCGCTGACGATACCAGTTGCCGATCGCGATGAAGGGCCAGAGCAACCAGGCGACGGCGAGCCCGATGCCGCGGCCAATCGCGGTAAAGACACGCTGGAAAAACGCAACGATCGGGTCGAACATGTCCTATTCCTCTCTGAGGCCGTAAAGCTTGTGGCGGAAGGCCGCCTTGTCTTTCAAATATGTGCCGGTCAGCGTCGCCACAACATAGGCCTTGAAGCTTTCGCTATAACGCTCGTAGGCGTCGTAGAAACCCTGCTTGTCGAAAACGAAGCGCGAGACGAAATCGCGGGGCACGAGCTGGGATATCAACCGGTTGACCAGCCACTGGTCCGGATGGGCGGGTGCGGCGCGCACCAGCATGAAGCGGTTTGCCGGCGCCACGTCCTGCATCTTGATCGTGCCGGTCGCGGCGACCGTGCGGATCATCTCCTGCAGGAAGGGATAGGCGCCGTCTTTCGCGACCGCGGCTGCATACCGGTGCATCCAGGTCTGCAGCCAGATCCGGTCGGCATTGGCAAGATCGGCCGTCGGGTCGCTCTCGTTGATCAACCCACGCACCACCATGTCGGCGCGGTGCTGATAAAGCCCGGAATCCTCGACCCAAGACGCCTGCGGCAGTTGCAGCCGCTTGGTCGAGGCGAGGAAGTCGTAGATCCGGGCGTGATCGTTGATGGCGATGTAGCTCACCTGCCAGGGGCGCGAGCGGCGGAAGCCCGGCACGGAGGGGTCGCAGATGACCGTCGTCGTCTTGTGGTCGAGGAAGATGTAGACGCCGCCGAAATGGTTGGCCCAGAACGCCTCATGACGGAAGACGAGCTGATCCGGCACCAGTGCGTTCTGTCGGATGTCGCCGGTCTGCCTGGCAAGCTCGACCATGCGCGTCAGCATCTCGTCGTCGGCCCAGGCCGTCGGCACCTTCTTCAAGCGGTCGACAAGGCCACGCAGTTCGCCCGCCTTGCCGAGCATGTCCTCGGCCGACAGCACCCGGAAACGCACCTCGTTGATCGACAAGAGATCGTCAATGTCGTTTACGACCGAGACCGAATCCTCGATCTCGCCATAGAGCGCATCCTTGATGGTGATGGCGTTGATCGCACGGCTGTTGGCGTTGAAGAACTCGTGCATCAGCGCCGCGGTATTGGAGAAACTCGTATGCACGCACGGCAGCTCCGCCTGCTCCGGCGTCATGATGATGAAACGACGGTTGACCCGGTTCGGGTCGAGATAGTCGCGATCCCCCAGCTCCTCGGCGATCTCGGGCGAAAACCCGGTCATGTCGATGCTGAACTGCGTCAGCGCCGTTGGCCGCAGGCCGAAGCCTTCGAGCGCCTTGTTGTAGCGCGCGATCAGATGCGGCTCCGAAATATCGAGCAACCGTCCATAGATCAATTCGGCTTCAAGCAGGCGGTTCATCTGTCAGTTTTTCCTAGCATCACCCCTGCCACCGGCCGTCGCGTTTCATCGCCTCGATCTCGCGGATCGCCTTTTCGCGCTGGCGCTCGCGGCGGATGATGTCGGTGACGGCGGCATCGTCCGACTTGTCGGTGTAGCGGAATTCGCTGTCGGCGTAGCGGTTGATCTCCTGCAGCACCATGTCGATGGTGATCGGGCCGCGCAGCGCCTCGATCATCGCTTTCTTCTCGTCATAGCCCTTGTGCATGAAGGAGCCGGCATCCCTGAACCAGTCGTCCGGCAGCTCGACGTCCATCGCCCGAAGCTTGATCGCGTCGGTGATGTTCTTGATCGCCCGGCCGGTGAAGCGCGGCTCGGCCTCCTTGATCATGTGCAGATAGGCGCCGACATCGGCGAGCGAGCCGATCGCGCCCTTTTCCTTCTCGTAGCGCTCCCAGACGGCAACGAGACCATCCTCCTTCGGCCGCGCATGCTCGGCATAGGACTGGGCAACCGCGCGCTTGATCTCCTGCCCCTCGAACAGCTGGTGCTCGCCGAGCGGGATCTTGTGGTTCTTGCCGACGAGCAGCGCGAAGATGTCGATGTAGTCGTCCTCGGTCTGCGGCCCGTCGACGAGCCAACGCGCGCCGGCGCGCTGGCGTAGCGCATCGTCGACATTTTCGGGATAGTTCGAGAACATGCCGAAGGTGCAATTGCCGCGCACCACCGTCGAGGCGCCGGCAAAGCTCTCCATCAGCACCGCCGTCACCTCGTGCTGGCCGGCAGAGGCGCGATCGTCGGAGCGCTTCGCCGCCACCTGGTCGACATCGTCGATCGTGCCGAAGCCGATCGCCCGCGGATTGATGACGTTGTTGACGAACTCCTTGCAGTTCTGGCCGGACTTGCCCTGATAGGAGGAGATCTGGTCGACGCCGAAATTCTCGTAGTGGAAGGCGTAGCCGGCGATCTCGCAATAATCGTTGAGCATGCCGGCAAGCATCTGGATCAGGATCGTCTTGCCGGTGCCCGGCATGCCGTCGCCGATGAAGGTGAAGAGGAAGCCGCCCAGCTCGACGAACGGGTTCATCTGCCGGTCGAAATCGTAGGCCATCAGCATCTTGGCAAGCTTCAGCGCCTGATACTTGGCGATGTGGTTGCCGATGATTTCCTCGGGCTTCTTGAAGGTCATGACCAGCGGTTTGCGCTTCTGGCCGGGTGCCACATCGAAACCGTTGAGCGTGAAGTCGTCCTGGTCGAGACGAATATGCACGTTCTCGAAGCTCTGCAGCCCGGTGAAGCGACCCTTGCGCGCAATCAGCCCTTCGATCGCCACCCGCGAAAACGCGCGCGCCCGGGCTGTCAACGCCAGGTCGTCAGGCGCGCCGGCGATGCCGCGGTCGAGCGCCGAGATCAGGCTCTTCAATGCGTCCTGCGGCGTGTCGAACAGGAAATCCGGTTCGACCGCATCGTCGACCGGCTCGCCCTCTCCGGCAAGCGTCGCACCGAGATAGGCGGCAAGCGTGAAGGCCGCGACATAGGCAGAGGCCGACAGCAGCGCCTTGAACTGATTGGCCTCCTCCCCGCCAAGCGGCGAAGTGGCGTTCTTCGCCTGCAGCTGTTCGAGGCTCGTCTGGCGGGCAAAGACGTCGGCGACGGCAAGCGCCACCTGGACACCCCGGCGCGTGCGATAGAGCACGGCGTGTTGGGCCGGCGAAAACATCGGATCGCCCTGGCGCACCGCCTGGATCGTCTTCGTCAGCTCCACGTCGCGGGTGCGCCGCTGGCCGCCGGTCGAAACCGTCGACACGAAGCGACGGCCGGTGCCGGCAAGCGAGGTGCCGGCGGCGGCATCTTCCCGCTCCAGGATGATGAGCTTGGTCACCAGCCCCTGCGCCACCGCCTGATGCTTGGCGATGTCGTCCTCGTGCAGCGTCGTCAGCCCCGTATTGAGTGTCATCGTCAAACCTCGCTCACGACCTGGTTGCCGGAAATGACGTGGACCTTGTAGTCGCCGAACACCTGTTCCGCCTCGCCGGCGGCATAGAGCGCCTGATAGGCGTCATGCGGCACCAGCGCGTGTTTCTCGTAGGAGGAGACCCCCATGCGCGTCGCTTCCAGATTGGCGGTATCGATGTGGAATTCCTCCTGTGCCGGGGTCGACGACCAGAAGCCGCGCTTGGCCGGTCGCTCCGATTTCGAGAAGATCTCCTGCACCGTCCAGGTCAAAAGCCAGGCATTCTCGGTCTTGCGTACCTTGGAAAGTATATCGTTGATGCGCGCATTGTTCTCGGTGATCCCGGCCGAATAGAACGGCCCGAACACGATGCGGCGCAACTGCTTTGGGTGTAGTTCCTCGAAATCCTTGTCGAGATTGGTGGCGATCGTCACCGGCGTCAGTGAGTAGCTGCTGTTCTTCGAGGCAAAATCGTCGAAACGGCTGGCGAGATCCGGATTGAGCAGGCCGCCGACCGGCAGCGGGATCTCCACCTGCGGGTTGAGCTTGCCATCGGCAGTCACCAGCATGTCGACGATCTTTTCCGAGGAATCCTCGATCGTCGCCATATAGACCATCGGCAGGGTGTTCGCCCCGTCGAAGGCGCCCCAACTCACCACGTAATAGGGCCGCATCGTCTTGGAATTGACGGCAACGCGGATGGTCTCGGGCAGGATGAAAGGCGAAAAAATCTCGCCCTTGCCGATCTGCTCCAGATAGAGCCGCTCGGCCATGCGCGTCTGCAACGCTTCGGGAAAGGCCTTCTGCCTCAGGATGAAATCGACCATCTCGTCGCGCAGCGCATCGGCCGAAGGAATATCGGCAAGGCGCTTCATCGCCGTCTGGCGATCGTTCTCCAGTTCGAGCACGTTCTGAAAGACGGGAAAGCCGCTTTCGGCGCGCGAAATCCGGAACTGGTCGACAAAGCCGATCCGGTTCTCCCAGCAGTCGATCGAGGCCTTCAGCCGACCAAGATAGGGAACGATCACTTCACCGACGACGGTGTTGCGATAGAGCGGCGAGTTGCGATCGCCGAGAAAGAGCTCAAGCCCGGCGAGCGCCGCATGGATCGACGCAAAATACTGTGCGACAGCGGATGAAGCCGCGACCTTCATGCAAATCCCCGTGACGCGCGCCGAAAGGAAAACTCGGTTCGGATCATGCGCCGTCCGTTCACTGCTTCACGTAGTTGGCAGTGTTGTGCTTGTCCATGACAGCCTGGAAGCGGCGGGCGAAAGCGTCGTCGGCGAGCTTCTTGCGGCGCTGGATATCCTGCGTCGAAAGCATGTTCTTTTCATGCATTTCCAGGAGATCGCCGATGTGGCGCTGGGCCGCGGCACCGATGCCGGCCATCGTTTCCTCGGCCGCCGTGTCGACCTGGCTGCCGAGCGTGTTGATCTTGTGGGCGACGTCCTGCTGGGCCGCCGTCTTCAGCGAGTCTTCCAGCGCCTTGTAGAGCACGATGCGCTGCTCGGTATCGATGGTCAGCTTGTTGATCAGCGTGTTCTGCGCCGCAATCTGGTTGTTGAGCGAATCGACGAAGGTCTGGAACATCGAGGTGTAGCGTTCGAGCGTCTGGCTCTCGGCAAGCAGTTCCTGCTCCTTGGCCTGCTTCTCGTTGTATTCGGTGGCAAGGGCCGAGCGCTCGCCCTCGAGCTCGGTGCGCACCTTCTGCTCGGTCGAGGCGGCGATGCGGTTTTCGATGTCGAGCAGCAGCGGGTTCAGTTCCTCGATGCGCTTCTGCACCTCTTCGAGGTTCGCCATCGTGCCCTTGCGGCGCTCGATCACCTGGATCAGGCTCTGCTCAGAAGTCTTGTAGCGCTGGTCGAGGATCGACTTCTGTTCCTTGAGGATGCCGACGATCATGTCGGACTTGGAAAGCAGTTCCTGCAGATTGCCGGCAAGCGACATGTTGCGCACGCGGTCGGTGCGCATGCGCTGCATCTTCTGCTTGGAGAAGATGCCGATGAACTTCTCGTAGCCCGTATAGTTTTTCATGCTCTCGAATTCGGAGCCGAAGACATTGGTCGCGTCCTCAAGGCCGATGATCAGGTCGGCGATGTTGGCTTCCATCACCTTTTGCTGGTTGATCACGTCCTGGATCCGGGCATTCTCGATGTCGAAATTGACGTCGCCGAGCTTGGTCTCGGCCTTGGCGAACTGTTCGAGCACGACGCCGGATTGTTCGAGCTTGCCGCGCATCTGTTCGACAACGCCCTTCGTCTTTTCGATCTCCGCGTCAAAATTCTGAAGAGTCGCCATGTCCTGCCCCTCGGTCCACCGTGGCGATATCCGCCAGCCCGGCTGAATTATTCAGCCTTCGATTGCAGTTATATAAAGGGTGTTTACCGAAAGAGAACAAGCCTTTCCCGGCAGCTTTTTGATCAGCCACCACAGCGAAGTGCTTGAGATATCGACGGCATTGCCGCACGCAAGCCGAGGAAAAGCGGGAAACGGTTTTCCGTCCGGAACCTGCGCCGTCCCTATTTGGCAGCCGGCGGCGCCTTCAGGTAGGCAATCACGTCGGCAATGTCCTGCGGCTTTTTCAAACCCACAAAAGCCATCTTGGTGGCACCGACCATTGCCTTGGGGCTCAGCAGATACTCGCTGAGCGTCGCCTCGTCCCAGACATGACCCTCGGCGCCGAAGGCCTTCATCGCGTCGGAGTAATTGTAGTCGGCAACGGATGCGGCCGGGCGTCCGACGACGCCCATCAGGCTCGGGCCGACCCGGTTTGTCGGTTCGCTTGCGGTGTGACAGGCAGCGCATTTGCGAAAGACGGCAGCGCCGGCCGTGGCGTCGCCACCGGCATGGGCGACCGTTGCGCCGAGGGAGAACGTGCCAAGACAGAGCGTGATGGAAAGGCTGGTGACGAGACGCAACATCGAAGACCCCTGGCGTGCGGATAGAGGCGAACAATGGCATCGCGCATATGGCGGTTTCAAGCCGCCACGACGCCGCACTCACTCGCAGCGCATCAGGTCGTCCCAATGGCGCCGGCAATAGGAGACATATTTCTCGTTGCCGCCGACCTCGACCTGGGCGCCCTCGCGCACGACCTTGCCCTGCCCGTCCAGGCGCACGACCATCGTCGCCTTGCGGCCGCAGTGGCAGATGGTGCGCACTTCGCGCAGCTCGTCGGCAATCGCCAGCAGCGCCATCGAGCCCGGAAAGAGCTTGCCCTGGAAATCCGTGCGCAGGCCATAGGCCATGACCGGAATGCCGATGCGGTCGGCGACGCGGGCAAGCTGCCAGACCTGCCCCTCGTTGAGGAACTGCGCCTCGTCGACGAAGACACAGGCGATCTCGCCTTCGCCATCCCGGTGCAGCCGGTCGATCAGCCCGAAGAGATCATCGTCGCCGTGAAAGGGAATGGCGTCCGCGCCGAGACCGATGCGCGAGGAAATGCGGCCAACCCCTCCCCGGTCGTCATGGGCGGCGATCAGCATCACCACGCGCATGCCGCGCTCCTGGTAGTTGTAGGAGGCCTGCAGCAGCATCGTGCTCTTGCCCGCATTCATCGTCGCATAGCTGAAATAGAGTTTGGCCATTGTCACCGCGTCCGGTTTTTCCGTCTTCCGGGTAATGACGAGGCTTGGCCGGGAAGGCCAGAGCCCGTTTGCAGCACCCACAGTTTTTCGGCGGACTAGACCATTTCGTGGACATTGCGACATCGAGCGTCGCATCGTGCACCCCGCCAGCATATTGACGCAATACACTTCCTTCGACATCAAAGCGCTTGAATTCGCTATCCAATGGTGTTTGGCTAAAACAATAATCGAGGCAGGGGAACGACAACGATGAAAAAACGACTCTCTCTCAAACTGATGCTGGCAGGCGCCGTTTCGGTCGTGGCCATCACCGCTCAGCAGGCTGCAGCTGCCGAGCCGGAAAGCTGTGGCACCGTCCGTTTCTCCGACGTCGGATGGACGGATATCACCGCGACCACAGCCACTGTTTCCACCGTTCTCAAGGGCCTCGGCTACCAGACGGACATCAAGGTTCTCTCGGTTCCGGTCACCTACACCTCGCTTAAGAACAAGGACATCGACGTCTTCCTCGGCAACTGGATGCCGACCCAGGAAAACGACGTGCGCCCCTATCTCGACGATAAGTCGGTCGAATCCTTCGGGCCGAACCTGGTCGGCGCCAAGTATACGCTCGCGACCAACGCCAAGGGCGCGGAGCTTGGCATCAAGGACTTCAAGGATATCGCCACCAAGAAGGTCGCGCTGGAAAACAAGATCTACGGCATCGAGCCCGGCAATGACGGCAACCGCCTGATCATCGACATGGTCGACAAGGACACCTTCGGCCTCAAGGGCTTCGAAGTGGTCGAATCCTCCGAACAGGGCATGCTGGCGCAGGTCGCCCGCGCCGAAAAGGACGGTGCGCCGATCGTCTTCCTCGGCTGGGAACCGCACCCGATGAACGCCAACTTCAAGCTGACCTATCTCTCGGGCGGCGACGACATCTTCGGCGCCAACTTCGGCGGTGCGGAAGTGTTCACCAACGTGCGCGCCGGCTACACCACCGAGTGCCCGAACGTCGGCAAGCTTTTGACGAACCTCAAGTTCTCGCTCCAGATGGAAAACGAGATCATGGGCAAGATCCTGAACGACGGCCAGGAGCCGGACAAGGCAGCCGAGGAATGGCTGAAGGCCAACCCGACCGTCGTCGATCCGTGGCTCGCCGGCGTGACCGCCAAGGATGGCGGCGACGGCCTGGCCGCAGTCAAGGCCGCACTCGGCCTCTGATCGGCATCAAGGCGGGGGAAATCCCCGCCTTTTTTCACCGCGTCATGCGCTCCTTTTTGACCTGACGAGACGGATCTACCTTCGTGGAATATCTGACCGAGAACCGCATCCCTATCGGGGGCTGGGCCAAGGCGTTCGTCGACTGGCTGACGACCAATTTCGAGCTGTTCTTCGACCAGCTCGCCCGCTTCCTGTCCGGCGTCGTGGCCGTGCTGCTCTGGATCCTCCAGACCCCTCACCCGCTGATCGTCGTCGCCGTGATCACGGCCGCCGCCTGGTGGTTCCGCCGCTCGCTCGGCGTGACGCTCTTCACCGGCCTCGGCCTGCTTCTGATCATCAACCAGGGCTACTGGAAGGAAACGACGGAAACGCTGGCGCTGGTGCTCGCCGCCAGCTTCGTCAGCATGGCCGTCGGCGTTCCGCTCGGCATCGCCGCTGCCCGCCGAGCCTGGGTCTATGCGATCATGCGACCGATCCTCGACCTTATGCAGACGATCCCGACCTTCGTCTACCTCATCCCGGCGCTGATCCTCTTCGGCCTCGGCATGGTCCCGGGCCTGATCGCAACGGTGATCTTCGCCATCCCTGCGCCGATCCGCCTCACCCGTCTCGGCATCATCTCGACACCGCCGTCGCTGGTCGAAGCCGCCCAGGCCTTCGGTGCGACGCCGGGACAGGTGCTGCGCAAGGTGGAGCTGCCCTTCGCCATGCCGCAGATCATGGCCGGCCTCACCCAGACGATCATGCTGTCGCTCTCGATGGTGGTCATCGCCGCGCTCGTCGGCGCCAACGGCCTCGGCGTTCCGGTTCTACGGGCGCTGAACTCGGTCAACGTCGCCAAGGGTTTTGAAGCCGGTCTCTGCATCGTCATCCTGGCGATCATTCTCGACCGCCTTTTCCGCTCGTCCGACGAAGGAGAAGGCGCATGACCAACGCCGTTGTATTCAAGAATGTCGACATCATCTTCGGCAACAATCCGCAGGTCGCGCTGCAGATGGTCGACCAGGGCAAGACCCGCGACGAGATCGGGGCTGCGACCGGCCTCGTGCTCGGCGTCGCCGGCGCCTCGCTCGAAATCACCGAGGGCGAGATCCTGGTGCTGATGGGCCTTTCGGGATCGGGAAAGTCGACGCTGCTTCGCGCCGTTAACGGCCTCGCGCCGGTCGTGCGCGGCGAGGTCGAGGTCAAGACTGCGAACGGGCCGCTCAATCCCTATCGAACCAACCCGAAGTCGTTGCGCGACTTCCGCATGCACACGGTCTCGATGGTGTTTCAGCAGTTCGCACTCCTGCCCTGGCGCACCGTTGCCGACAATGTCGGCTTCGGGCTTGAGCTTGCCGGCATGCCGGATGCCGAGCGCAAGGCGCGCGTCGGCGAGCAGCTCGAACTCGTCAATCTCTCGAAATGGGCAGGCCGCAAGGTCAACGAGCTTTCGGGCGGCATGCAGCAGCGCGTCGGCCTTGCCCGCGCCTTTGCGACCGGCGCACCGATCCTTCTGATGGACGAGCCGTTCTCGGCCCTCGACCCTCTGATCCGCACCCGCCTGCAGGACGAGTTGCTGGAGTTCCAGCGGCGGCTGAAGAAGACGATCATCTTCGTCAGCCACGATCTCGACGAGGCCTTTCGCATCGGCAACCGCATCGCCATCATGGAGGGCGGGCGCATCATTCAGTGCGGGACGCCGCAGGATATCGTCAAGAACCCGGCGAACCAGTACGTCGCCGATTTCGTCCAGCACATGAACCCGATCACCATGCTTACGGCGAAAGACGTGATGCAGACCGGCGTCCAGCGCGGGGTGACGGTTGCCGGCGTGACAGCGACGGCCAAACCAACGACACCGCTCGTCGACATTCTCGACGCCATGTCCCGCCAGCCCGGCAGCATCGGGGTCGTCGACAACGGTTCGGTGGTCGGCACCATCGACGCCCAGGATATCGTGCATGGGCTGACGCGCCACCGCAACAAAAGTTGACGGCGCCCCTCAACAAGCCAATAAAAGCCCGGAGCGTCGTTCCGGGCTTTTTCGTCCCGGCGACGACCGCATGGCAGGAAAAAGGGAAAGACCATGAGCGACAAGCCGAACGTTTTGCGCGACACCGACGACGAAGCCCGCACGCTGGCACGCACGCTTCTGCGCGGCGCGCGCAGCGCATCGCTTGCGGCAATCGAGCCGGACAGCAGCGGCTTCCCCTTCGTCAGCCGCGTGCTCGTCGGCATGGATGTCGACGGGGTGCCGGTCATCCTGATCTCGAAACTGTCGACCCACACCCAGGCGCTGCTTGCCGACGCCAGGGCTTCGCTTCTGACGGGCGAACCCGGCAAGGGCGATCCGCTCGCCCATCCTCGCCTGACCGTACAATGCACGGCCGAACAGGTGGCGCGCGACAGCGAGGCGCATGTCCGAATCCGCGAGCGATTCGTTCGCCGCCACCCAAAGTCGAAGCTTTACGTCGATTTTCCCGATTTCGGATTCTTCCGGCTGACGCCGCTGCGTGCCAGCCTCAATGGCGGCTTCGGCCGCGCCTATGTTCTGACCGCCGGGGACCTGCTCATCGACACGCCTGCCGTCGCTTCGCTCGCCGCGATGGAGGCGAACGCGATCGATCATATGAATACGGATCATTCTGACGCAGTTCGGCGCTATGCGGTGACGCTTTGCAAAGCACCGGAAGGCAACTGGAAAGTGGTGGGTATCGACGCCGCAGGGCTCGATCTTGCAGATGGCGATCAGCTAAAACGCCTTGAGTTCCCGACACCTATCGAAGAAAGTTCCAATTTACGGGCAATTTTGCGTGAACTTAACGGTTAATCGCGGGAGAAGTACCCCCATTTCTTGCAGTGGGTGGTTGCCCTTTTATGCATCACGACTAATTATCGTGCTTCGTCAACCATAACTACGTGTGATGTAATTTTCGCATGGAGCACGCAATGCAGCCACTTTCGCCTGAAAAACACGATGAAGCCGAGGTAGCAGCCGGTTTCCTCTCGGCCATGGCAAACCCTAAGCGCCTACTCATCCTCGATTCCCTCGTCAAGGAAGAGATGGCGGTCGGCGCATTGGCCAACAAGGTTGGGCTGAGCCAATCGGCTCTCTCCCAGCATCTTTCTAAGCTCCGTGCTCAGAATCTCGTCAGCACCCGTCGCGATGCGCAGACGATTTACTATTCTAGCTCATCCGACGCGGTCATGCGGATTCTAGGCACGCTCAATCAAATCTACGGTGACGACCAGATCGCCACTGCAGAAAAGACTCCGGTCCGCAAATCGGCCTGATACTCGGTCCGCATCTGCGGACCCGTTCGAACAGCCCCACACGAGAAATCGCGCGGGGCTTATTCTTTGGCGGATAGTCTTCCCGATTTGCACGTGAAAGGTGCCGGCGCTCGCCGGCATTTACCGAGCCTTGAGACTTCCGGGGCACGATGCGCCGCGACAGAAAAAGCCGGAAAGCGGACATCGGGATATGCGTGACAAGGTCCGCTGGGGCATCGCCGGAACCGGCACGATCGCAAACAGTTTTGCCGCAGACTTCCGCTTCGCACCCCATGCGAGCCTTGTCGCCGTCTCATCCCGCAGCGCGCAGAAGGCCGAGAGCTTCGCTGCGCGTTTCGGCGGCCTGCGCAGCTATCAGGGTATCGAGGCACTGGCGGCCGCTCCCGATATCGACGCGATCTATATCGCCTCACGCAATGCCGAGCACCTCCAACAGGCCACCCTTGCGCTCGCCGCCGGCAAGGCCGTGCTGGTCGAAAAGCCGCTGACGACGTCGTCAGCCGACGCGCGTGCGCTCGCAACCGCCGCCGGCGGCACCTTTGCCATGGAGGCGCTCTGGACCTGTTTTCTTCCGGCGATATCGCGGGTTCGCGACTTGCTCGCTGTCGGAACGCTCGGCGCGATCCGCCATGTCCGGGCGGAACTCGCCTATGAGAAACCGTTCGACGCCGTCAGCCGGTTCTTCGATCCGGCGCTCGGCGGCGGGTCGCTGCTCGACCTCGGCATCTATCCGATCGCCCTTTGCCTCAATCTGTTCGGAGAGCCCCGGTCCGTCGACGGTTCGTGGAAGCGCGCGCCGACCGGCGTCGACACTTCGGCCAAGATCAAGCTGACCTATGGCGGCTTTGACGCTGCGCTCGGCTGCGGCTTCGATCGAAACGGCCACAATCGCTTCGTCATCGAGGGCGAGCGCGGCACGCTGGTCATCGACGCGCCGTTCCTGAAGGCAAGCCGCCTCTTCGTTTCCACCGGCGGACCGGCGCGCAAGCTGCTGGCTTTCAACGGAAAAGCAGCCCACCGGCTGGCCCGGCATCTCCCCCTGCCCGGCCTCACCCGCCATGAAAATCCCTTCCCGGGGAGCGGGCTGCAGTTCGAAATCGAGGCAGCAAGCGCAGCCATTCTAGAGGGCCGCGGCGAACATCCGTCGATGCCGCTATCGGCCAGCATAAAGGCTCTGGAAATCATCGAGACGATCCGCGCAAAGACGCCTCACGCCGGATAAGCCTGCGCCGAAACGGAACAGGAGCAGTGCCGACACTGCGCCGCTTAGAGATCGAGCGGACGATAGTCCCGCCAGCCGCCGTTGAGCGCCAACACCACCTCCGTCAGATGTCGTGCCGTCGCGCCGGAGAAGAACGGTGTCTCGCCGCGTTCGATCGCCTGCGCCTGTACCGCGATGCCGCGCACGAAATCGATCTGCGACGGAAAGGCCGGAAGCGCCCTTGCCGCCGGCGCTGTCCGATAACGCATCTTCGTTCCGGGATAGAGCCGAAGCGGAAGCTTGCGGCCAAGTTTCCATTCCAGCCAGTCGAGCCCGCGATGAAGAAGCGGCCGCTTCGCCCCGAAAGTCTCCAGATGGATTGGCGAGCGATTGTCCCAGAGATCGCGAACGGAGATCATGCCCTTGTCACCGATGATCGTCAGCGAGCGGTCGCGCGGCGCCGCCAGGCCACAGGTGACCCGCGCCGTCACACCGGAGCGGAACGTCAGGCAACCCACGGAAAAATCGGGCCCGAGCGCCAGCGTCTCGGTTCCCGGCCCCTTGCCCGGAAAGGTGAGCGCCGAGACCGCGCTGACTTCGGCGACTGGGCCGAACAGCGAGACCAGCCAGCTTGCCGCATAGCCGGCATGCTCGAGCGTGCAGCCGACCTCGAATTCATGGACGCCCGGCCAGCGCGCGCCAGAACGGCTGCGCCAGGCGCGCCAGTTGGCCTTGAACACCGGGCCATCTTCCATCTCGGCATAGACAAGCCGCGGCGTGCCGATGGCGCCGTCCGCAAGCAGACGAGTGCAGAGCGCCTGCGCGTCACTGAGGCCATTGGCCGGCGCGCCGGCAAGCAGCAACCCCTTGGCCTTCGCCAGGTCGACGAGTTCGCTCGCCTCCTCCACGGTCATCGCCAGCGGCTTCTCGCAATAGACGTGCTTTCCGGCCAAAAGCGCCCTGCAATTTACGGTATAGTGGCTCTCCGGCGTCGTCAGATTGACGACGATCGACACCGCCGGATCGGAAAGCACTGCGTCGAGCGAGTCATGAGGCGAAACCTTCCAGTAGCGCGCAAACGCGTCGAGACGCTCGGCATCGCGGTCCCAGACGCCGACGAGCCGCAGCTCCGGATGGTTGGCGAGCGTCGTCATGTAATAGTCGGCGACGAAGCCGGTTCCGACAAAGGCAATCCCGGTCACGCTTTCAGTCTCCTATCGCGCGTCGGCCAGGAACGACGCAACGTAGACGAGCGGCGCATTCCAGTTGATGGCGATTTCGTTGGACCCATAGGCTTCGATATCGTCGACGTAACAGGTCTGCGGCGCGCAGCCGCGCAGCCGTTCCCTGGCGATGTCGTCGACAAAGGTCGAGTTCGGGCCGCCGGCAAGCGAGCCGACGGGCGGATTTGGCAACTGCGGATCGCGTTGACGGGCATACCAGCGGCTGTGCTGGTTCTGCGGCGAGCGGCTGCCATAGCCAGTTATGTAGGAAAGCCCCATCGCGTTGCGCCCGAGGATGTAGTCCATGCCCTCGCGCGCGCCATCGAGAAAGACCCTGTCGCCGGAGAGATCATAGGCGGCCGACAGCACGACGATGTTCTGCAGCATCAGCTGGTTCGATCCCCAGTCGTAACGCCTGTTTTCCGGTCGGTAGACAATGCCAAAGCTCTCGGCCTGCTGCGCGGACAAGAGGCGCTGCGCCGCCGACACCACCGAACGCCCGATCGCTTCGCGGTCCGCCGCCGGCAAGGCTTTGCCATAAAGGGCGAGTTGCAGCCGCGCGAAGCCGGCAACATCGCGCCAGTTGAAGGCGCCGCCGGGCGAAAGCACATCCGCCCCCCAGAGCGGCGAGGCCCGCAGGGTCTTGAGATACTCGCCGTTGCCGGTCGTCAGATAGAGTTCGGTCGCCGCCCAGAAGAGCTCGTCGGAAATGCTGTCGTCGTCGTAGTCGCCACCGCCGCCGAACCCGTCGGACTTTGGCGCAAGGAGTGCGGGATTGGCATTGGCCGCCACCCACGCCTTGCGCGCCGCCGAAAGCAGCCGGGCGGCAAATGTCGGGTTGTGCTCGGCAAAGAGACGCGCGCCCTGGGCCGCCACCGCCGCGACATCGAGCGTCGCCGCCGTCGAGGGACGGTAAAGCGCGCGCGGCTGCGGGTCGTCGCCCGGCAGCATTGGTGCGGCGGTCCAGGCCGTATCATGGATCTTATGGTGCACCATGCCGGCAAGCGGCTCCCCATCCGGGACCATCATCCGCAGCAGGAATTCCAGCTCCCAACGCGCCTCATCCAGAATGTCCGGAAGGCCATTGCCGTTTTCCGGAATGCGCGCCAACCCGTCGCGGGTCACCGCCGATTTCGGCGCAAAGGTCAGGCCTCGTTCGTAGGTGGCAAGCAGTTGGGCGGCAGCCAGCGCGCCGGTCACCGCATATTTGCCGTGATCGCCGGCGTCGTACCAGCCGCCGGTAACGTCCAGTTGGTAGGAACAGGACCAGCCGCCGTAGAGCGCGTCGGCCTGCGCGCCGCCAAGACACGGAACCGCCTTGTCGCCCTGGTTGGGCGCGACGCCGACATGACCGGCCGGCCGCGCATAGGCCTTGCCGGCGATCGCGCCCTTGATCTCGATCCCGCTTCTTTGCGGGTAGAACCAGGACAGCGCATCCACCCGCAGCCGCGTATAGAGATGCTCGCCGATCGAGAAGCGGTCGCTCGCCCAGTCGCCGGACACGAGACGATAACCGTCCCCCGGCGTCTTGAACGCCGAGAAGTCCGCAACCTGCGTCTCGACGCCGGCCGTCGGATCGAAGCCATGGGGCTGCGTCTTGCCCTTGCCGACCATCCTGTCCGCAGAATCCAGCAGCTGAAAATCGATGGGGTGCTTCGCATCGGCGACGAAGGTCGCCCGCTTCGGACCATCCGTCAGATAACCGAGCTGGTTGACGCGAATGGCTGGCCCTTCGGCCGCCCTCCGCGCTGCCGGCGAACGGGCCCCGGTCGCCACCAGCGAGATGTCGTCGAGGCAGACGCGGCCGCCCTCGCCGCCGCCAAGCGGAAACACGAGCTGCGCTTCGTCCGGTTCTTGGCCTGCGAACTCCGCCGAAAAAAGGCTGCCCTCCGGCGTGCCTTCCATCGTGAATTCGCCCACCGTGGTCCAGGGATCGGCAGCGCGCTGCACCCTTGCCTGGACGCTGCGCACAGGCTCAGCGAGCACCTTCATCGACAGGCGGTAGATGCGACCGGGCTCGAGCGTCAGGCCGTTGGTGCCGATGAGCTGGCTCCAGGCTTCGCCACCCCGCGCAACCTCGACGCACAGCCGGCCCTTCTCGCGCGCAAGCGTTAGCCCGTCACTCACCCAGAACGTATCCTGTCCCTTGTCAAAGTGGCCGTCGGCAATCAGTTCGGCGCCCGTTGCCAGGCCCGGCAGGAAAAGCACGGCAATCGCCGCGTGTGCTATCCCGAACCTCGACACGTTTCCAACTCCGAACTCGCCGGTCATCCAAAAGGCGCCACGGAGCCGACAAGCCATGGCAGCAGAGCGTTGCCGCAAACAAGTTAAGCTTGAGAAAAGATCCGGCGGCGCGGCGAAATTTCGCTGTTGCCAAGCCCCGTCCAAGCCCCGTCCAAGACCCGTCGGCCGCACCGGCGCGAGGCTTGACGCGCCCCGGAGCCCTGATAGTTTGACCAAAGGGTAAAAAATATGGGCGGCAACACCGCCCGGACGACAAGAGAGACCGAGGAGAACTGGAATGTCGAACCGCCTTAACACGCCGAACGACCTGCGCGCCTTCTGGATGCCGTTCACTGCGAACCGGCAGTTCAAGAAGGAGCCGCGGATGTTCGTCGGCGCCAAGGACATGCACTATACGACCCATGACGGCCGCACGGTACTGGACGGCACGGCGGGTCTGTGGTGCGTGAACGCCGGCCATTGTCGCCCGAAGATCACCGAGGCGATCCGTGCGCAGGCGGGCGAACTCGACTATGCGCCGGCCTTCCAGCTCGGCCACCCCAAGGCCTTCGAACTGGCAAACCGCCTGGTCGACATCGCGCCCGAGGGCATGAACCACGTTCTCTACACCAACTCCGGCTCGGAATCGGTGGATACGGCGCTGAAAGTGGCACTCGCCTATCACCGCGCCAAGGGTGACGGCTCGCGCTTCCGCCTGATTGGCCGCGAGCGCGGCTATCATGGCGTCAATTTCGGCGGTATCTCGGTCGGCGGCATCGTCTCCAACCGCAAGATGTTCGGCACGCTTCTGACCGGCGTCGACCACATGCCGCATACGCATCTGCCGGCCCAGAATGGCTTTACCCGCGGCGAGCCGGAACATGGCGGCGATATCGCCACCGAGCTCGAGCGCATCGTCACGCTGCATGATGCCTCCACCATCGCCGCCGTCATCGTCGAGCCGGTGGCCGGCTCCACCGGCGTGCTGATCCCGCCGAAGGGCTACCTGCAGAAACTGCGCGAGATCTGCACCAAGCACGGCATCCTGCTGATTTTCGACGAAGTCATCACCGGTTTCGGCCGCCTCGGCACGCCGTTTGCCGCGCAGTATTTCGACGTCAAGCCCGACATCATCACCACCGCCAAGGGCCTGACCAACGGCGTCATCCCGATGGGCGCGGTCTTCGTCACCTCCGAGATCCATGATGCCTTCATGAATGGCCCGGAGCACATGATCGAGTTCTTCCACGGCTACACCTATTCGGGCAACCCGATCGCCTCGGCCGCCGCCCTCGGCACGCTCGACACCTACAAGGAAGAAGGCCTTCTCACCCGTGCCGCCGAGCTTGCGCCCTATTGGGAGGAAGGCCTGCACTCGCTGAGAGACTGCCCCCATGTCATCGACATCCGCAACCTGGGCCTGATCGGTGCGATCGAGCTTCAGCCGATCGCCGGTGAACCGACCAAGCGCGCCTTCTCCGCCTTCCTCAAGGCCTATGAGAGCGGCCTCCTGATCCGCACAACCGGCGACATCATCGCGCTGTCGCCGCCGCTGATCATATCCAAGGCCGAGATCGACGAGCTCTTTGGTAAGCTGCGCGCCGTTCTCAACAGCAATATCTAAGCGGGCCTCACCGAGACCATCAGAACCCTTTCCCCGGCAACGGGGGAAGGGTTACTCTTATCTGCAACAATGATACCAGGCGTCGTCCCACCGAGAGAGCATCCGGGGCGCGCATAAGAAATGGAGTTGCCTCATGTCCGCAGCGCTGGAACGCTATATCGATCAGGGCGTCGGACGCGAGCCCGCAGACATCGTCCTGAAGGGCGGGCGGTTCTTCGATCTCGTCACCGGCGAACTCGTCGCCTCCGACATCGCGATCTCGGGCGACCGCATCGTCGGCACCTTCGGCAACTACGAGGGGCGCGAGGAAATCGACATCACCGGCCGCATCGTCGTGCCGGGCTTCATCGACACCCATCTACACATCGAATCCTCGCTGGTCACGCCGCACGAGTTCGACCGTTGCGTCCTGCCGCTCGGCATCACCACCGTCGTCTGCGACCCGCACGAGATCGCCAACGTGCTCGGCACCGAGGGCATCGAGTATTTCCTCGATTCCGCACTCGAAACGATCATGGATATCCGCGTCCAGCTTTCCTCCTGCGTGCCGGCGACACATCTGGAAACGTCGGGCGCCGACCTGCCGATCGAAAGGCTCCTGCCCTTTCGGCATCACCCGAAAGTCATCGGCCTTGCCGAGTTCATGAACTTCCCCGGCGTGGTGCACAAGGATCCGGTCTGCCTCGCCAAGCTCGAGGCCTTCCAGGGCGCGCATATCGACGGCCATGCGCCGCTGCTGTCCGGCAAGGACCTGAACGGCTATCTCGCCGCCGGCATCCGCACCGACCATGAATGCACCAGCGCTGAAGAAGCCATGGAGAAGATGCGCAAGGGCATGCACATCCTCGTGCGCGAGGGTTCGGTATCCAAGGACCTGCATGCATTGATGCCCATCATCACCGAGCGGCTGTCGCCGCACCTGGCGCTCTGCACCGATGATCGCAATCCGCTTGATATCGCCGAGCAGGGTCACCTCGACCACATGATCCGCACGGCCATATCCGCCGGCGTCGAGCCACTGGCGATCTATCGCGCTGCATCGATCTCGGCCGCCCGCGCCTTCGGCCTGCGCGACCGCGGCCTCGTCGCCCCCGGCTGGCGCGCCGATCTCGTGGTCATCGACAGCCTGGAAAACTGCAAGGCCGAGACGGTGTTTTCCGGTGGCCGGCGCGTCACCGACGCGCTCTTTGCCACCCGCAATGCGATCGCCCCGGTCGGGCTCGACAGTGTCAAGGCGGGCCACGTGCACGCCAGCGCCTTCGGCATTCCGGTCGCTGACGGCGACACGTCGGTCATCGGCGTTCTGCCGGGCAAGATCATTACCGAGCACCGCCGCTATCGCCTGCCTGCGGTCGGCAACCAGACCGGCGTCGATCTCGGCCGTGACATCATCAAGGTCGCCGTCATCGAGCGTCACGGCGTCAACGGCAACCATGCCAACGGCTTCGTTCAAGGCTTCGGGCTGAAGAAGGGCGCCATCGCCTCGACCGTCGGCCATGACAGCCACAACATCTGCATCGTCGGCGTCAGCGACGAGGACATGGCGATCGCCGCCAACCGGCTCGGCGAGATCAAGGGCGGCTTCGTCGTCGTCGAGGATGGCAAGGTGACCGGCGAGATCGCGCTGCCGGTGGCAGGCCTGATGAGCCTCGAACCCTACGAGAGCGTGCGCGACACGCTGCACCACCTGCGCCACGCCGCCTTCGCGCTTGGCGCAACGCTGGAGGAACCCTTCCTGCAACTCGCCTTCCTGCCGCTGCCGGTCATTCCGCATCTGAAGATCTCCGATCGCGGGCTGGTCGACGTCGACAAGTTCATGCTGATCGGGTGATTGGCCGCAGTGCTCAGTTGTCGGCTGCGGCGGGCGAGAGTTCCTTGCGGAAATAGACGACGCGCTCCGTCTCCTCGAAGCCGAGCGCCATGTGCAGGCTCTGGCTCCGCAGATTGTCGGTCGCCGTGTCGGAGGCGAGTTCCTGGCAGCCCCGGCTCGTCGCCCAGCGTTCGACCGCGATGATCAGGGCACGCGCCACCCCGCGGCGGCGGTAGGCCGGCAACACGTAAATGCCTTCGAGGAAGCCGACGGGCGAGGTCTCGCAGCCGTTGACATAATCGTGGCGGATCGACGCTTCGGCGAAACCGGCAGCAACGCCGGCTTCGTCCTCGCACAGAAACGAGGCGTAGCGGTCGCCCTCCGCAAGACAGGATTCGACCTCGGCGCGATGATCCGCGGCGGGGGTATCCGGCCAGAGCGCCACACGCATCTCGACCCAGCGGCCGATGGCCTCATCATCCATCAACAATACGCGCATCAGTATTTCCCTGCGAAGACCGACAGTCCGGCAACCCTGATGCTACCGGCTTCCAGCCGCGCCGGATATCCGGGCAATTCCAGGGGCTCGACCGCAGCGGGCGCCGGAAACTCCAGGGGTTCCCGGGTGAGGTTGAAAACGAAGAGCATCCGTTCGCCGTCCTTCTCGCGTACAAAGGCGAGCAGGTCACTGTTGGTGTCGAGGAACCGCATCGTGCCATCGCTGAGCGCAGGCTGCGATCGGCGGAAGGCGAGCGTCGCCCTATAGTGATCGAGCACCGTGTCACCGGCTTGCTGGGCGTCAACCGACAGGCGCCGATGGTCCCCGGGCACCGGCAGCCACGGCTTGCCGCCGGTGAAACCGGCATTCACAGCGTTCTCTTCCCAAACCATCGGTGTGCGGCATCCGTCGCGACCCTTGTAGGAGGGCCAGAAGCGGATGCCATAGGGATCGCGCAGGTCCTCGAAGGCAAGCTCGGCCTCCGGCAGTCCCAGTTCCTCGCCCTGGTAAAGGCAGATCGAGCCGCGCAAGGCAGAAAGCAGCGTGATCGCCAGCCGCGCCACCCTCTCCCGCTCCGCTTCGGTATGTGCAAAACGGCTGACATGGCGTGTCACGTCGTGGTTGGAAAAGGCCCAGCAGACCCAGCCGTCGGTCACCGCCTTCTGGAAATTCTCGACGCAGCGGCGGATATGGGCCGCGGTGAAATCCGGGCCCAGGAGGTCAAAAGTGTAGCACATGTTGAGCTTGTCGCCGCCGCTGGTATAGGCGGCCACGGTCTTCAGCGAACGGGCGCCGTCGCCCACTTCACCAACGGTCATACGGCCCTCGTAGCGATCGAGCAAAGCCCGGAACCGCGCGAGGAAGGCGATGTTTTCCGGCTGGCTCTTGTCGTAGAGATGATCCTGCATGCCATAGGGGTTCACGTCAGGCGCATCGTTGCTGGTGGCATCAGGATCCGGCACGAGCGGCGGGTTGTCGCGCAGGTGCTTGTCGTGGAAGTAGAAGTTCACCGTATCGAGGCGGAAGCCGTCGACGCCGCGATCGAGCCAGAAGCGCGCGGCATCGAGCACCGCATCCTGAACTTCGGGATTATGGAAGTTGAGGTCCGGCTGCGAGCCCAGGAAGTTGTGCATGTAGTATTGCTTGCGCACGCCGTCCCACTCCCAGGCCGGCCCGCCGAAGATCGACAGCCAGTTGTTGGGCGACGTGCCGTCCGGCTTCGGATCGGCCCAGACATACCAGTCAGCTTTCGCGTTGGTTCGGCTGGAGCGGCTTTCGATAAACCAGGGATGACGATCGGCCGTGTGGGAGATCACCTGGTCGATGATCACTTTCAGGCCGAGACGATGGGCTTCGCCAAGCATTACGTCGAAATCGGCGAGTGTTCCGAACATCGGATCGACGTCGCAGTAGTCCGAGACGTCATAGCCCATGTCGGCTTGCGGCGAGGTAAAGAACGGCGACAGCCAGATGGCGTCGACGCCGAGCGAGGCGATATGCGGCAGCCTCAGGGTCACCCCCTTGAGATCGCCGATGCCGTCGTCGTCGGTATCCTGGAAGGAGCGCGGGTAGACCTGATAGATCACCGCACCGCGCCACCAATCGTCACCCGATACCTGCCGAGACGCCATGAATGCCCCCTTGAAGACGATCCGTCAGACAAAGGTGTAGCGTTGCCGGAGACCTGAGTAAACGCCGTACTGCCTGTCACGAACGCGGTCGGAAACAATCACTTGCCGAGAGCGACCGAGACCCTTATCCCGTCTCAGGCGAATTCTGTTGGGAGGAAAGACGTGGCCGGTAAGATGCTTGCGATCGGGGAATGCATGGTCGAACTCATGCAGGCGGAAGGCGGGCTCTTGCGCAAGGGCTATGCCGGCGACACCTTCAACGCCGCCTATTATGCGCGGCTGTTCATGCCTGCCGATTGGACCGTCGGCTATTGCTCCGCCGTCGGCACCGACACGGTCTCCGACGAGATGCTGGCTTTCATGGCGGAGAAACAGATCGACACGTCTGCCGTCCGCCGCATCGAGAACCGCTCGGCCGGCCTCTACATGATCCATCTGAAGGACGGCGAGCGCAGCTTCTCCTACTGGCGCTCGCACTCGGCAGCCAAGCTGCTTGCCGACGATGCCGAGCACCTAAGACGCGCGATCGAAAGCTCCGACCTCATCCTCTTCTCCGGCATCACGCTGGCGATCCTTGCCCCCGATGCGGTGGAAACGCTGCTGTCGGAACTGCGCCGCGCCAAGGCCTCGGGCAAGACGGTGGTCTTCGACCCGAACATTCGCCCGCGTCTCTGGGACGATGCCGAGCGCATGCGCCGCACGCTGACCGACGGTGCCCGCGCAGCCACCCTGGTGATGCCGAGCTTCGACGACGAGATCACCCATTTCGGCGATGCTTCGATCGAAGCGACGATTGCCCGTTACAAGAGCCTCGGCGCCGCAAATATCGTGGTGAAGGACGGCGAAAAGGGCGTGACGCTCGCCTTTGGCGACGCCCCGGTTGAGCATGTGCCGGCAACCCCGGTCGAGCGCGTCGTCGACACCACCAGCGCCGGCGACAGCTTTAACGGCGCCTTCGTCGCCCGCCTGGTGGCAGGTGACAAACCAGCCCAGGCCGCCGCCTTTGCGGCAAGCGTCGCTGCCAGCGTCATCGGCCATCACGGCGCGCTTGTTGCCAAGGAAAAACTGCCTGCGGCCTAAACGGCAGGATCACGGTTCAAGGATGTAGGAAAGATGAGGGCGGAAAACCTGTAGGTTGTCCGCCCTCGTTCTTTAACGGCGCTTCTTCGCCTTGGATTCGTACGGGTTGTCGCCCGAGCGGAAATGCATGCGGATGGGCACGCCCGGCAGGTCGAAATCGTTGCGCAGGCCATTGATCAGGTAGCGGATGTAGGATTCCGGCAGCGCGTCGGGGCGGGTGCAGGAGATCATGAAGCCCGGCGGACGGGCCTTCACCTGGGTCATGTACTTGAGCTTCAGGCGGCGACCGGACACGGCCGGTGGCGGATGCTGGATCGTCTGCGATTCCAGCCAGCGGTTGAGCCGCGCGGTCGAGATGCGGCGGTTCCAGGTCTTGTCGGTTTCGATGATGGCCTGCATCAGCCGGTCGAGGCCATAGCCGGTGTGGCCGGAGATCGGCACCGCGCGGATGCCGCGGGCCTGCGGCAGCAACCGCTCGGTCTTTTCGCGAAGGTCGGCAAGCACCGCCTGCCAGTCCTCGACGAGGTCCCACTTGTTGAAGGCAAGCACCGCCGCCCGGCCTTCGCGCAGGACGAGGTCGACGATCTGCAGGTCCTGCTTCTCGAAGGGAATCGTGGCGTCGAAGACGATGACAACCGTTTCGGCGAAGCGGATGGCGCGTAGCGCATCGGCGACCGAGAGCTTTTCGAGCTTCTCCTGCACCTTGGCCTTGCGGCGCATGCCGGCGGTGTCGAACATCTTGATGGTACGGCCGCGCCATTCCCATTCGACCGAGATGGAATCGCGGGTGATGCCGGCTTCCGGGCCGGTCAGCAGACGGTCTTCGCCGAGGAAGCGATTGATCAGCGTCGACTTGCCGGCGTTCGGACGACCGACGATTGCCACGCGCAGCGGCTTGGTCTCGTCATAGGCCTCGGCCTCTTCCTCTTCGCCATCTTCGTCCTTGAAGGTCGGGCGCAGATCGATATCGGTTTCGGCCACGTCATCTTCCGGCGGGTAGGCCCGGTCTTCGCCGATCGCAGCGACGATCGCGTCGCGCAGATCGAGCATGCCCTGGCCGTGCTCGGCCGAAATCGGGCAAGGCTCGCCAAGGCCGAGCGTGAAGGCATCGTAGAAGCCGCCGTCGGAGCCGCGTGCTTCCGACTTGTTGGCCACCAGCACCACCGGCTTGCCGCGTCGGCGCAGCATTTCGGCAAGCGTCTCGTCAGCCGGCGTCAGGCCGCCCTTGGCGTCGACCAGGAACAGCGAAAGATCGGCTTCGTCGATCGCGGCCTCGGTCTGCGCCCACATGCGCCCCTGCAGCGTGTCGGGTCCGGATTGCTCGAGACCGGCCGTGTCGATGATGCGGAAGCGCAGATCGATCAGCTTGGCATCGCCCGGGCGACGGTCACGGGTGACACCCGGCGTGTCGTCGACGAGCGCCAGCTTCTTGCCGACCAGACGGTTGAACAAGGTGGACTTGCCGACATTGGGACGCCCGACGATGGCGACGGTGAAACTCATGGATCTATCCGTTTCCGCTTGGAGCGCCGCTGCCGAAGGCGGCAGCGCTCTTAATTTCGTTCCTTGCCGCAGTGAGGCGGCACGGGAGTGTTCCCCCTTGGGAACGACTCCGGTCTGATGGTTCAGGCATTCCCGAGTACAACCGCTCGCACTCATGTCGGGACTGCTTGTCTTGTCTCACGCAATTCCAGACACAAGCCGCTACGCACTTTTGCTGGAACTGCTTTAAACGCTTTAGCGCACAATCCCAAGGTCAAGACCGACATTGGGATCATGCGCTGATTCGAAAGGGTCTTGCACCCTGTGCCCGTCCCGCTGGGGTGGGCTGTCGTCTTATGCCTTGCCGCTGGCGGCGATCACGTCGAGCAGCATCTGCGCGCGACCGGTGACGTTGCGCGGGCTCTGCGCATCGTCGACGATCTGCTGGAACCAGGTCTTCGCCTTGGCGTAGTCGCCGGACTTGTAGGCAGCGAGACCAAGGGCTTCACGCGCCGAGTGGCGCATGTTGTTCTGAGGCGTTGCAAGCTGCTCGACCTCGGCCGAGACCTGGTCGTAGCTGCCGGTGTCGACCAGCAGGTAGGCTGCACGAAGGCGCGCTGCCTCCTGAATAGCCGTCGGAACGCTGCCGTCCTTGCCGATAGCGGAGAACGCCTTGGCAGCCGCATCCGTCTCGCCCTTCTGCGCCTGCAGCGTGGCAGCGCGTAGACGCGCCAGCACCGGATAGGCGCCGTAGCCGCCCTTCTCCAGCGTGTTCAAGGCGGTGAGCGCCTCGTCCGTCTTGTTTTCCTTGGCGAGGTTCAGCGCCTGCAGGAACGCATCGCCCGACTTCGAGGAGGCGCCATCCTGCCAGTAGTCGAATCCGACCTTGCCGATGGTGCCGAGAACGATGAGCACGGCGATCGCCACGATGACGCCGCCAAAGCGGGCCCAGATGCTCTTCATCTGGTCGGAACGCAGTTCCTCATTGACCTCGCGGATAAAGCTGTCGTCTTGGTTCGCCATCTATTGCCCCGGCCTTGCCTGCACACTGGCCCGCTGCGCCAACGGTCTCATGACGATCGGCGGAACGGACGCTCTCAAACTGTTCGAGCATGCACGACGGGCCCTTTGCCGCACCCGCCGCACTCTCGTGGATTTTGCGCCTTCTACCCGATTTTGCGGCGCTTGTAAGGGGGCCGACGCGATTTAGAGCGCCGATGGCCGGCACGAGGCCGCCTTCGTCGCTCTAAATTTTCTGTTACTGCAATTCCGTGCGCAAAAGCACCGCGCATTTTTGCCGGAAATTGCGTCAGCCCATGACGACCGGCGCGACGCCGATCAACCATTCGTGCAGCTTCCAGACGAAGAGCACGTAGGCGACAAGGCCGATGATGACGGCGAGCACGTCGTTGGTGGCCGACTTGAACACCGGCAGCACGCGTTCGCCTGCCCGCTCGCGGCGTTTCAGCGAGATGCGCAGGATCACCGCCCAGGCGAGAAACGAGCCGAACAACAGGACGGAGGACGTCTCGCCGTTGGCGAGCAGATGCGCCAGCGCCCAGACCTTGATCGAAAGCACCTGCGGGTGCTTGACCGCAACAGCGATGCGCCCGGCCGGCAGGAAGCCGGCAGCAAGGAAGATGAACGCAAAAAGCATCAGCAGCAGCGCGATGTGGCGCATGAACACCGGCGGATCGTAGAGCAGGCCCGTTTCGCTGCGCGCTTGGCCGAAGCCATAGATGATCAGACAGAGGCCGATGAGGCTGAGGATTGCATAGATCCCCATCCAGGTGCCCTTGCCGCGGCTCTCGATGACGCCGGCGCGGAAACCGGGCGCGACGACGCGGATGAGATGCAGGCCGAGAAAAAGAATGATGCCGAGAACGAGTATCGCCATGGGGCCACCGCTTTGTTCGAGTATCGGGCAAACTCAGCGCCGCGCGTCGGAAAAGACGGGAGCCGGCAGCTGAAGCCTGTTGATTTCCAGTGTATTCGGTTCCCGGACCGATTCCGCCCAGGTTGCTATGGAGTAGCCTTGATGGCGCGTTTTTTCCAGACCGATCAAAGGATTGCCGCATTTTCGAACCATTTGCGACAAAACCAAAACAGTGCAGTTGATCATGATCCGTATTCCGCTTGCCCTCTCGCTCGCCCTTCTTCCCGCTCTTGCCAGGGCCGAGCCGGCGTCGCCCGCCACCGCGCCCGCCGGCGACAAGCAGTTGGTGATCGTCTCGTTCGACGGCGCGCATGACAACGCGCTTTGGGAAAAGAGCCTGGCGATGGCCAAGCGCACCGGCGCGCATTTCACCTATTTCCTCTCCTGCACCTTCCTGATGACGCGCGCGGACGGCAAGACGCTTTACAAGCCGCCGGGCCAGAAGGCGGGCCGCTCGAATGTCGGCTTCGCCCAGAGCCGCGAGGAGATCGCGGCGCGCGCCGGTCACATCTGGCAGGCCCATCTCGACGGTCACGATATCGCCAGCCACGCCTGCGGCCACTTCGACGGCAAGGGCTGGAGCAAGGCCGACTGGGAAAGCGAGTTTTCGACGTTCGACACGGCGCTCAAGGACGCCTGGAAGAAGGCCGGCACGCCCGACGCCGAGCCTCAGGGCTGGGCGGATTTCGCCAAGGCCGGCGTCAAGGGCTTCCGCGCGCCCTATCTTTCGCTGAGCGATGGCCTGGCGCCGGCGCTGAAGGAGTGGGGCTTCACCTATGACGCGAGCCTGGTGACCAAAGGTCCGGGCTGGCCGACAGCGAAGGACGGTCTGCCGCGCTTCGGCCTGCCGCTGATCCCCGAGGGGCCGTCGCAGCGCCCGGTCATCGGCATGGACTACAATCTCTTCGTCCGCCACTCCATGGGCGTCGAGAACAAGAAGGACAGCGCCCGCTTCGAGGAGCGCACCTACGAGGCCTACAAGAAAGCCTTCGACCGCGAATATACGGGCGACCGCATCCCGCTGCAGCTCGGTTTTCATTTCGTCGAAATGAACGGCGGCGCCTACTGGCGCGCGCTTGACCGCCTGCTGAGCGAAGTCTGCGGCAAGGCCGACGTCGCCTGCGTCAGCTACGCCCAGGCGCTGCCGCTCATCGAGCAGGCAAAAAAGAAGGCGGGTCGAACCGCCTTCTGATTTTCGTCGGTTGCGCCGGCCTTAGGCCGGCTGCGCATCTTCCGCGGCGCCCCGTTCCAGGTAGCGCTGGTCGATATCCGGCAGCGGCTCGTCGGAGATAGCAGCCTCAAAGGCTTTCAAGCGCTTGTGGATCGACAACAGTTCGATGATCGTCGACCAGTAGTTGACCAGGTACTGGAACGAGTTGCTGACCTCACCGAAGGCCGTCGCGATCTGCTGCCAGATGCCCATGGTGATCTTGCCGGCAACAAAGGTCGGAATCAGGATGAAGTTCAGGAAGATCGCGTCGAGCTGACCATAGGAGTAGCGCGCGATATTGAAGTACAGATAGTGCCAGTACATACGGAAGTAGTTGCGGCGAACATTGCCGAACAGCTCCCGGACCGTCACCGGCTGAGCACGATCCGCATGGTCTTCACCATAGACCAGTTCCTTACGGTAGGCCGCTTCGACGCGCTGGTTCTTGAAGTTCAGCCCTGGCAGCTTGATGCCGGCGAGCGCCAGAAGCGCCGTGCCGAACAGCGACCAAGCGATCGCCAGCCAGAACAGCGCGTGCGGTACGGCGCCGATGATCGGAAGGTCAGCCACGTGCTGCGACATGTTGAACAGCAGGGGCAGGAACACCACCAGCGTCATGACCGAGTTGATCAGTGTAACCCCGAGGCCTTCGAGAATATTGGCGAAGCGCATCGTGTCTTCCTGAACACGCTGCGAAGCGCCCTCGATGTGGCGCAGCTTGTCCCACTTCGACATGTAGAAGTCGTTCATGGCGGTGCGCCAGCGGAACACGTAGTGATTGGTGAAGAATGCGGTGACGACGTTCAACGTAACGCCAACGAAACCGATTTCGAGGAAGCGCAATTGCAGCGTGTAGAACTGAGTCGTCGTGATGCCCGGCTTTCCGGCAAGCGCATCCTGCAACAGATCGAAGAACGGACCGCGCCAGTTGTTGAGCGCCACGGATGCCTGCACCGCGAAATAGGCGATGAAGATGATGAAGGCCGAGCCCCAGATCGACCAATTCACCCAAGGGTGATCCCTTGCGATGATCTTCCAGGCACCGCCGAAGATCGCAACGAAGATCGTGAAGTAGAGATAGAACCAGAGATTGTCCGGCGTGAAGAAGTAGGCGAGGCCGATCGGTGGTTTTTCGCCAGGGGCCAGTGGCGGCAGGCCAACCGCAGCGCCTAATTGCGGGCCGACGGTGTACCAAACGATAATGCAGATGATCGACCAGAGGGCACCGGAGGTGAAGAACAGCTTCGGCTTCGGAAAGAAGGAATGGAACAAGGGGTCTACTCACGTTTCGGTAAGGCGATGTGTTACCGCTCGAAGCGCCGAAACTAGGGCAAAGCGCTGCTCTCAACAATCGGATAATATAAACGTTACTGTTATTTCATCCGGTCGGCCGCCCGTATTGCACGGATGTATTTTGAGGGCTGCCAGGGTCTCTGACTAGCCCCTCAAAGCCTGGGAAATCCGCTTCAGCTCGACGACAATGACGCCGCCGCAAAGGAAGAGGACGGCGGCCGCAATCAGGGTCGGCGCGGCGAAGCTACCCGTGCGCTCAGCAAGCCAGCCGGCCACCAGAGGGCCAATGATCTGGCCGATACCGAATGCGGCCGTCATCAGGGCCAGAGCCTTGCGCGGGCTTTCGGGCGCCAGCTTCCGGCCGATCTGCAGGCCATAGGCAGTGATCATCATGAAGGTTGCGCCAAGCATCAGGCCGCCGGCAAGCGGGGCATAGGGCAAAGGCAGGCTGACCGTCAGCACCAGCCCGACCGCCTCGACCAAAAGGCCGATCGCGTAGACACCGGCAAGCCCGAAGCGCGGCACGGCAAAGCGCCAGAGATAGACGGAGAGCGCTGCGGCAAGCCCGGTCAAAAGCCAGGCGAGAAACTCGACGCTGTGGCCGCCGCTCGGATCGCGCGCCATGGTGACGAGGAAGGTGGCGGTGATCACGTAGCCGAAGCCGAAGAGCGCATAGGTGAAGGTCACGACGGTCAGCGGCCGCGTCCAGCGCAGCGGCTTTTCGCGCACCGGACCTGAACCGGAAGACGGTACACCAGGCAGAAGTGCGGCAACGACGACAGTCCCGACCAGCCCGACGAGCGCGCCAGTGAACCAGTCGCCCATGGAGGTCGTCAGGCCGGCGTGCCCCGCAAGCGGGTTCGCCCAGACGCAAAGGGATGAAAACGCGATGCCGAGGCCGACGCCACCAAAGTGGACGGCGGGCACGTTTTCCGAGCGCGCAAGCACGCCATGGCCAAGCACGATGCCGGAGATGAAGATCATCGCAAAGGCACTGGCAAGGCCGGCGAGAAAACGGATCAGCGCCAGCACGACGACGGAGGACGACAGGCCCATGGCCGCCAGCAGCGCTGTCGTGGCGACGAGCGATAAAAGCCCGATCCGCCGCTCGTGCCCATGCGCCCAGCCGTAGGCGGCAAGAATGGCTCCGGCGAGGTAGCCGACGAAATTGGCCGACGCGATCAAACCGGCATCGCCCGGCGACAAGCCGAGATCCGCCATCATCGACGGCAGGATCGGCGTGTAGGAGAAGCGCCCAAACCCCATGGCGACGGCCATGGCGATGGCGCCGGCGGCTGCCGTGGCGGCGATGTTGGTCTGCAGCGGTCTGTCGAGCGTGGTCATATCAGCTTATTGCGCCGCAACACGGCAGGCCACAAACGACAATAATTGAAGGATCTATTGAAGAAATCGAACGATCGCCGATTTCAATGGCTTAGACCAATCGCCGGAAAGGTAAGGTCCGCGGCGTCACGGCGGCAGATCATGCCCTGCAGCGGTGGAGCAAAAAATCGACTGGAGGACGGCGGAGGCTGCAGGCCGCCGCCCCATCCCGGTTCAGCCCGGCAGCGTCACCACCAGCGGCCCGCCGCGGGTGACCACGACCGTGTGCTCGTACTGCACCGTCGGCGCGCGCGGATCGCTGTAGAGCGTCCAGTCGTCGTTGCCGCCTTCGGCCCATTGTGCGCCCATCGACAGGAACGGCTCGACCGTAAACACCATGCCGTCGTTCATCCGGCGGCGCTCCTTGGGATCGGGCCAGGTGGCGATCTCGGTCGGTTCTTCGTGCAGCGAGCGGCCGATGCCGTGGCTGGCGAGGTTGGTGACCAGCGAATAGCGGTTCTTGCGGGCAAAGTCGCCGATCGCATTGCCGATGGCCGCTAGCGGCTGGTCCGGGCGCACCTGCTTGAGGCCCACCCACATCGCCCGCTTGCCGTCGCGGCACAGCCGGTCGATCGCGGCGGTGACCGGCGGCACCGGGAACGAGGCTCCGGTGTCTGCGAAGATGCCGTCTTTTTCGGCTGATACGTCGATGTTGACGAGATCGCCTGCCTTGATGACGCGGCCGCCGGGAATGCCGTGGGCGATTTCCTCGTTGACGCTGATGCAGGTGGCGCCGGGGAAATTGTAGCAGAGCTCCGGCGCCGAGCGTGCGCCGGCCTCTTCCAGCACCTTGCGGCCGATGGCATCGAGCTCCGCCGTGGTGATGCCGGGCTCGAGCGCCTCGCCCATCGCGTGTAGGGCATTGGCGCAGATGCGGCCGATTTCCTTCAGCCGCAGCAGATCTTCTTCGTTGTTGAGGGTCATCCGTTTCTCGCTTTCGCGCTCACATGTAGCGTGTCGCCAGGCGTTATGCCAGCGCCGAGCGGAATGACCGGCAACCGGGCGCAAGACCCGGCGTCTCCGGTCAGACGGCGGCCGGGGCCGCCGCCTTCTCTTCCGCCACGGCCTTGCGCACCAGCGGCGCCACCTTGGTGCCGTAGAGCTCGATGCCGCGCATGATCTGGTCGTGCGGCATCGGCCCGATCGCCATCTGCAGCAAGAAGCGATCGTTGCGGAACAGCTTCCAGTTCTCGACGATCTTTTCGGCCACCGTTTCCGGGTCGCCGAGGAAGAGGTTGCCGCTGGGGCTGCGCGCCTGGTCGAAATGCGCCCGGTTGGTCGGTCCCCAACCGCGCTCGCGACCGATGCGGTTCATCACCTCCGCCTGGGGACCGTAGAACTGGTCGGCGGCGAGATCGGTCGTATCGGCGATGAAGCCGTGCACGTTGATGCTGGTCTTCAGCTTTGCCGGATCCTGGCCGGCCCGCCGCGCGGCCTCGCGATAGAGATCGAAGAGCGGCGCAAACCGGCGGGGTTCGCCACCGATGATGGCAAGCGCCACCGGCAGGCCAAGCGCCCCGGCGCGCGCCACCGACTGCGGCGTGCCTCCGACGGCGATCCAGAGCGGCAGTTCCTGCTGCAGCGGCCGCGGATAGACGCCGCGATCATGGATCGCCGGCCGCATCTCACCCGACCACGAGACCTTCTCGTTCTCGCGCAGCGCCATCAGCAGATCGAGTTTCTCGGCAAAGAGCTGGTCGTAGTCGTCGAGCGACTGGCCGAAGAGCGGGAAGGATTCGATGAACGACCCGCGGCCGGCCATGATCTCGGCGCGACCGCCCGAGATCAGGTCCAGCGTCGAAAACTGCTGGAAGACCCGCACGGGATCGTCCGAGCTCAGCACCGTGACGGCACTCGTCAGCCGGATGGTCTTCGTCCTCGCGGCAGCAGCGGCCAGGATGACCGCCGGCGCAGAGGCCGCATAGTCGGGGCGGTGATGTTCGCCGAGCCCGAAGACGTCGAGGCCGACCTGATCGGCAAGCTCGATCTCTTCGAGAAGGTTGTTGAGGCGACGCTGCCCTTCCCTGCCCTTGTCATCGGCGTTCGGATCGACATCCGCGAATGTGTAAAGCCCGAGTTCCATGGTGCCTGTCCTTTTTCTGTTTGCACAACAGATAGTTGGCGCGCGCAGGAGCAGCAAATGCGCGTCCGGGAAACACAGTGTTTCCCGGACGAACACCAATGGACGTCAGCGGCGCGACAGACCGTCGAGCAGAATGTCGAGACCTTTCCGGAACGTGCCGTCCCAGTCGTTGTCGAGCAGCAGGCGCGTGCGCTCGATGGTCGGATAGCGTTCGCTGAGCACCGAGAGGCGCTGTTGTCCGGCAGTCTGGTCGGCATCCGAAAGCGCGAAGCTCGCCCGGGTGACGGTGGCGCCGAGCACGTAGTTCCACAGCGACCAGATCGCGACGTTCATGCTGGCATCGGCAACGCCGGCGCCCGACAGAGCCCTGCTCATGGTTTCCAGGCGGGCGAGGATGTTCGGGCCGAGCGCCCGGCGCGGCAACAGCGATGCCGACCAGGGATGGCGCAACATGATTGCACGCCAGTCTTCGAGCATGAGAACCACATCGCTACGCCAATCCTCTGGCTCGGTCTTTTGCGGGGCTTCGCGATAAGCAAACACCGCATCGAGCGCCAGATCAAACACCTCTTCCTTGTTGCTGACATGCCAATAGAGGCTCATGACGCCGGCGCCGAGACGGCCGGCAAGGCGGCGCATCTTCAACCCCTCGATCCCCTCGGTGTCCAGCAGGTCAACCGCCGTTGCGACGATACGGTCCAGAGACAGCGACGGTTCGCCGCCCGGCTTCTGCCCGGCTTCAGCTACCGCTAGCGCCTCCACCCTTTGGGAGCGTTTGCCCTGCCCGCCGTTCCCTTTCCCAGCCATGCGTCTTCCTTACGGATTGAAACACCGATTTACGCCGACAACACGCTGGATGTCGATCCTGAACGATTGACTCGTACGGCGTACGATGTAAATCAATCGTACGCCGTACGAGTCAATATCAAAGAGCGACGGCGAAAGGTCAAACCTGCGGGTCTGCAAGCCGCGTCGCGCGCAGACCTCGGAGACGAGAGAACATCATGTCACACGCAATCAGACATCTCATGATCGGAGGGTTCATCATCATGACCACAGGCGTTTCCACCCTGGCGACGGCAAGCGAGCAGGCGACGAAGCTGACGATCGTCAATCCGAAAAACCTCTACGACCCGACGCCGCATGGCTATAGCACCGCGGTGATTGCGCCTGCCGGGGCCCGCGTGGCCTACATTTCAGGACAGGGCGGCCAGGACAGCACCGGCGGCCTGTCTCCCGACTTCGCGGTGCAGGTCAAGCAGGCCTATGCCAATCTGGGTGCAGCGCTCGAGGGCCTTGGCGCAAGGCCGGACCAGGTCGCCAAGCTCACCATCTTCGTGGTCGACCACGACATGTCGAAGCTTGAGGTCCTGACCAACAGCGTCAAGGCGATGTTCGGAACAACCCTGCCGGCACAGACCCTCGTTCCGGTGCCCAAGCTGGCGGTCGACGGCATGCTGTTCGAGGTGGAAGCGGTCGCGGTCATCGACTGACGGGCGGCCGGCACGCGAGCACCGCCGTCCGGTAGCAAGGCAGATGATCGTCAAGAGAACCGGACGACGCGGAGAAAATCAGCGCGTGTCCCGGCCCTTAGCTCAGCGTGCGCTTGACCGCGTTGCGCCAGCCCTTGAGCTTCGTCTTGCGCGTCTTTTCGTCCATCGCGGGCTCGAAGCGGCGGTCGCGTGCCCAGGACTTGGCGAAGTCTTCCTGCTTCGGCCAGACGCCGGCGCGGCTGCCAGCAAGCCAGGCGACGCCGAGCGCGGTCGTTTCGAGGATGACGGGTCGGTCGACCGGCGCGTCGAGCAGGTCCGACAGGCGCTGCATCGTCCAGTCGGAGGCAACCATGCCGCCATCGACGCGCAGCACCGTCTCCTTGCCGTTGTTGCGCCAATCCTTGTGCATGGCTTCCAGCAAGTCGCGCGTCTGGTAGCAGACGGCTTCGAGTGCCGCGCGGGCAAATTCCGCCGGGCCGGTGTTGCGGGTCATGCCGAAGATCGCACCACGCGCATCCGGATCCCAATGCGGCGCGCCAAGCCCGGTGAAGGCCGGCACCAGATAAACCTCCTGCGTCGGATCGGCGCTTGCGGCAAGCGTGCCGGTGTCGGAGGCGGCCTTGATCACCTTCAGCCCGTCGCGCAACCATTGCACCGCGGCACCCGCGACGAAGATCGAGCCTTCGAGCGCATAGGTGGTTTCGCCATCAAGCTTGTAGGCAATGGTGGTGAGCAACCGGTTCTTCGAGCGCACCATGTCCTTGCCGGTGTTGAGCAGCGCGAAGCAGCCGGTGCCATAGGTGGATTTCAGCATGCCCGGCTTGAAGCAGGCTTGGCCGATGGTCGCCGCTTGCTGGTCGCCGGCAACGCCGAGGATCGGTACTGCCGCGCCGAAGAGTCCTGGATCGGTAACGCCGAAATCGGCGGCGCAATCCTTGACCTCGGGCAGCATGGCACGCGGCACTTTCAGGATTTTCAGCAGCTCGTCGTCCCAGGCATTGTCGGCGATATTATAGAGCAGCGTGCGCGAGGCGTTGGTCGCGTCGGTGGCGAAAGACTGGCCGCCGGTCAGCCGCCAGATGAGGAAGGTATCGATGGTGCCGAAGCAGAGCTCGCCCTTGGCGGCGCGCGCCTGCGCCCTGTCGATATTGGTCAGCAGCCAGTTGAGCTTGGTGCCGGAGAAATAGGGATCGAGCAGCAGGCCGGTCTTCTTGGTGAAGGTCTTTTCCAGCCCCTGCTTCTTCAGCCGATCGCAATAGGAGGCGGTGCGGCGGTCCTGCCAAACGATCGCATTGTGGATGGGATTGCCGGTCTCGCGATCCCAGACGACGACGGTCTCGCGCTGGTTGGTGATGCCGATGCCCGAGAGGTCGCCGGCCTTGATGCCGGCCTTGGCGAGCGCGTCCTCGACCGTCGAAAGCACCGTCTGCCAGATTTCCTCGGGATCGTGTTCGACCCAGCCGGATTTAGGAAAATACTGCTTGAATTCCTTCTGGCCGGCGCCAACGATCCGTTGCTGACCGTCGAAGATGATCGCCCGGCTCGAGGTCGTACCCTGATCGATCGCGAGAATATATCCGCCCATATGCCCCTCCCCGGCCACACGCATGTTTGTTCACCGGCCTTGAAGGCGGGTTCTCATTTCGAAAACTTCAATACGATGGCAAAACGAATGTCAAACGAAAACAAAACGCAACAGACCGGCATCGCCGCTCCCCTCCTCAACTCTGCGATCGCGAAGCCAAAAACACAATTGTCAGCGCCCGCGTTTTCCGCGTAGGCTGGCGCTGTTGCGCCGCAACAAAGCAGTGCGCGGCGCCGCAAAGGGAGAGAGCAGCAATGACGAAAACAGCGGTCATCACCGGTTCGACGAGCGGCATCGGGCTTGCGATCGCCAAGGCCTTCGCCAAGGGCGGCGCCAATATCGTGCTGAACGGCTTCGGCAGCCCGGACGAAATCAGACAAGCGACGGACGATGTCAGCGCGCTGACGACAGGAACGGTCGTCTATCATGCCGCCGACATGACGAAGCCAGCCGAAATCGCCGACCTGATCGCAACAGCGACGACCCGCTTCGGCAGCGTCGATATCCTCGTCAACAATGCCGGCATCCAATATGTCGAAAAGGTCGAGGATTTCCCGATCGAGCAATGGGACCGCATCATCGCGATCAACCTTTCCTCCTCCTTCCATACGATTCGCGCCGCCATTCCCGGCATGAAGGCGAAAGGCTGGGGCCGCATCGTCAACATCGCCTCGGCCCACGGCCTCGTCGCCTCGCCCTTCAAGGCGGCCTATGTGGCGGCCAAGCATGGCGTTCTCGGCCTGACGAAGACGGTGGCGCTCGAGGTGTCCGAAAGCGGCATTACCGCGAACTCGATCTGCCCGGGCTACGTGCTGACGCCGCTCGTCGAAAAGCAGATCCCAGATCAGGCCCGCACCCGCGGCATCACCGAGCAGCAGGTCATCAACGACGTGATGCTGAAGGGCCAGCCGACGAAGAAGTTCATCACCGTCGAGCAGGTGGCAGCGCTCGCCGTCTATCTCGCCGGTGACGATGCGGCACAGATCACCGGTACTCATGTTTCCATGGATGGCGGCTGGACGGCGCAGTAGGCGCATGTCGACGGGGCGTGCAAAAATCTCCGCGGCTCTTTGCTTTTCTGCATAACCACCTAAGATCAAAGTGATTTCAGGTAGTACGCAGCAGCGCAGGGAATGAATGGCATGCCCCAGCCGAACGGAAGCATCAGCTTCATCCTCAACGACCGCGAGGTCGCCCTTTCCGACATCGCACCGACAACGACGCTGCTCGACTATCTGCGGCTGGAGCGCCGGCTGACCGGCACCAAGGAAGGCTGTGCGGAGGGCGACTGCGGCGCCTGCACCGTGCTCGTCGGGCGGCTCTGGGGCGACCGGCTCGTCTATGAGAGCGTCAACGCCTGCATCCGTTTCCTCGGCTCGCTGCAGGCAACCCATGTCGTCACCGTCGAACATCTCGCCGGCCAGGATGGCGCACTGCATCCGGTCCAGCAGGCGATGGTCGATTTCCACGGCTCGCAATGCGGCTTCTGCACGCCCGGTTTCGTCATGTCACTCTACGGCCTGTGGCTTTCCAACGACAGCCCCAGCCGCGCCGACATCGAAAAGGCGCTGCAGGGCAATCTCTGTCGCTGCACCGGCTATGAGCCGATCGTGCGCGCCGCCGAAGCGGCGGCAGAAGCGCGCCCCTCCGAGATCTTCGATCCGATCACCCGCGAGCGCGAGGCGATCACCGCGCAGCTGAAGGCGCTGGCACCGGCCGAGACCATCACCGTCCGCCAGGGCGAAAACTGTCTGATCGTGCCGGCCGACGGCGATGGCCTCGCACAAGCGCTCGCCGACAATCCGGGGGCGACGGTCGTTGCCGGTTCCACCGACGTCGGCCTCTGGGTGACCAAGCAGATGCGGCCGATCAACCCGGTCATTTTCATCAACGGCATTGCCGAACTGCAAGGCATCGAGGAGACCGAGGCGGGCCTGACGATCGGCGCCGGCGTCAGCTACACCATGGCCTATTCGGCGCTCACAAAGGCGTTTCCGGCGCTCGGCCCGCTGATCAACCGCATCGGCGGCGAGCAGGTGCGCAACATGGGCACGATCGGCGGCAACATCGCCAACGGCTCGCCGATCGGGGACAGTCCGCCGCCACTGATCGTTCTTGGAGCCACCGTGACACTGCGCTCGAAGGGCGGGCGCCGGATGCTGCCGCTCGAACACTTCTTCATCGCCTATGGCAAGCAGGACCGTCAGACCGGCGAATTCGTCGAGAGCATCTTCGTCCCACGCCTGCCGGAAGGCGATCTCTTTGCCGCCTACAAGATCTCCAAGCGCCGCGACGAGGATATCTCCGCCCTGCTCGGCGCTTTCCGCCTGTCGGTGGAAGACGGCGTCGTCCGCGCCGCCCGCATCGCCTTCGGCGGCATGGCCGCCACGCCAAAGCGCGCAACCAATGTGGAAGCGGCGCTCATCGGCAAGCCCTGGACCGAGGAGACGGTTCGCAACGCGCAAGCGGCCTTTGATGCCGACTACCAGCCGCTCACCGACTGGCGGGCAACGAGCGACTATCGCATGCTGGCGGCGAAGAACCTGCTGATGCGCTTCTTCCTGGAAAGTGGCGGCGAGCCCGCACAACTGGTGCGCTTCGCTGCGGGAGACAGATGATCATGGACAAATCCACCTTCGAGGAACGCAAGGCGATCCGCGGCGAGATGCATGTCTCACAGCGTCACGACAGCGCCCACAAGCACGTCTCCGGCACCGCCGACTATATCGATGACATGCCGGAACCGACGGGCACCCTGCATGGCGCGCTCGGCATGACCGACCGCGCGCATGCGGAAATCACCGCCATGGACCTTTCGGCCGTCGCTGCCATGCCGGGTGTCGTCTGCGTGCTGACCGCCAAGGACATGCCGCGTTCCAACGACATCAGTCCCAGCCACCTCCACGACGAGCCGGTCCTTGCCGATGGCCTCGTGCAGTTTCATGGCCAGCCGGCCTTCGCCGTCATTGCCGAAACGCGCGACATCGCCCGCCGCGCGGCGCGACTGGCAAAGATCACCTATCGCGACCTGCCGCATTTCACCGACATTCTCGACGCCGTCGCCCGCGGCGGCGAACTGGTCACGCAGCCGCTGACCCTGCAGCGCGGCGACGCGGAAGCTGAACTCGAAAAAGCGCCGCGCCGGCTCAAAGGGCAAATGCGCATCGGCGGCCAGGAGCATTTCTACCTCGAAGGCCATATCGCCCTTGCCATCCCCGGCGAGGACGACGAGGTCACGGTCTGGTCGTCGACCCAGCATCCGAGCGAGATACAGCACATGGTCTCGCATGTGCTCGGCGTGCCTTCCAATGCAGTGACAGTAAATGTCCGCCGCATGGGCGGCGGCTTCGGCGGCAAGGAAACGCAGGGCAACCAGTTCGCCGCCCTTGCGGCGGTCGCGGCGAAGAAGCTCAACCGCGCCGTCAAGTTCCGCCCTGACCGGGACGAGGACATGACGGCGACCGGCAAGCGCCACGACTTCCTCGTAGACTACGATGTCGGCTTCGACGAAGACGGCCGCATTCACGCGGTCCATGCCAATTACGCCGCCCGCTGCGGCTACTCATCGGATCTGTCTGGCCCGGTCACCGACCGCGCGCTGTTCCACGCGGATAGCTCCTATTTCTATCCGCATGTGAAGCTCACCTCGCAGCCGCTGAAGACCAACACCGTCTCCAACACCGCCTATCGCGGTTTCGGCGGGCCGCAAGGCATGGTCGGCGGCGAGCGCATCATCGAGGAAATCGCCTACCAGCTCGGCAAGGATCCGCTCGAAATCCGCAAGCTGAATTTCTATGGCGACAAGGGCTCCGGCCGCGATGTCACGCCCTACCATCAGCAGGTCGAAGACAACATCATCGCCGAGATCGTCGCCGAACTGGAGGAGAGCGCCGACTACCAGGCGCGCCGCCAGGCGATCCTCGACTTCAACCGGAATAGCCGCGTCATCCGCAAGGGCATCGCGCTGACGCCGGTGAAGTTCGGCATCTCCTTCACGTTGACCGCCTTCAACCAGGCCGGCGCTCTCGTCCACATCTACCAGGACGGCTCGATCCACCTGAACCATGGCGGCACCGAGATGGGCCAGGGCCTCTATATCAAGGTCGCCCAGGTAATCGCCGACAGTTTCCAGGTCGATCTCGACCGGGTGCGCATCACCGCAACGACCACCGGCAAGGTGCCGAACACCTCGGCGACTGCCGCCTCGTCGGGTTCCGACCTCAACGGCATGGCAGCCTACGACGCCGCGCGCCAGATCAAGGAGCGGCTCATCAGCTTCGCCTGCGAACGCTGGCAGACGACGCCCGAGAATGTCAGCTTCGTTGCCAACCATGTGAAGATTGGCGAAGAGCTGATCCCGTTCCCGGAATTCATCAAGCAGGCCTATATGGGGCGCATCCAGCTTTCGGCTGCCGGCTATTACAAGACGCCGAAGATCCATTGGGATCGCGCCAGCGGTCGCGGCACGCCGTTCTACTATTTCGCCTATGGAGCCTCGGTTTCGGAGGTTTCGATCGACACTCTGACCGGCGAATACATGGTCGACCGCGTCGACGTACTGCACGATGTCGGCCGCTCGCTCAATCCGGCGATCGACATCGGCCAGATCGAGGGCGGCTTCGTGCAGGGCATGGGCTGGCTGACGACCGAGGAACTCTGGTGGGACGACAAGGGCCGGCTTCGCACCCACGCCCCCTCCACCTACAAGATCCCGCTCGCCTCCGACCGGCCGAAGATCTTCAACGTCAAGCTTGCAGAATGGTCGAGCAACGCCGAGAAGACCATCGGCTGCTCCAAGGCGGTGGGGGAGCCGCCCTTCATGCTGCCGATCTCGGTGCTGGAGGCACTGTCGATGGCGGTGGCGAGTGTCGCGGATTATCGCGAGTGCCCTCGCCTCGACGCCCCGGCGACACCGGAGCGTGTGCTGATGGCCATCGAGCGCCTTCGGCAAGCCTGACGGCCATCGTCGTCAACGTTAAAACCGCGGCATTTCATCGACGCTGAAAAGGCGGCGAGAGGCAGCCATCGCCTCTTCGTCATCTCCATAGGGGCCGCGGCCATCCATGAAACCCATGTCTCTCTTGATATGATCTGGGAGCGCATTGACGTCGAGCGTCGGCTTGGCGGCAACAAGACCGCCGAACAGGCCGGCTACAAGCCGGGTGACCGGCTCGAACGAAAGAAATGGTTTTCTTTCAGTATGTTCGTAAGTGTCGCAAGTCATTTCAGCACCTGTTTCGTCTTGGGAAGTTGACTTGAAGGATGCCGTGAAGGAGGATCGAAATCCAATCGAACATCCGTCTGCGTGCATCAAGAGAACTTATCCATGAAGATGTCGAAGCAGTTTCCGCTGAATGCGCTCAGGGTCTTCGAAGCGGTCGCAAGGCTCGGCAGCTTCACCAAGGCCGGCGAAGAGCTGGGCATGACCCAGACGGCCGTCAGCTACCAGGTTAAGTTGATCGAGGAGAATGTCGGCGAGCCGCTGTTCCTGCGACGCCCGCGCCAGATCTCGCTGACGGAAGTCGGCCAGCGCATGGCGCCGCGCGTCACCGAAGCCTTCGAGATGCTGCAGGAAGCGGTTTCGAATGCCCGCGGCGATATCGACAGCGCGCTGTTGATCAGCTCGACCCCGACCTTCGCCTCGCAATGGCTCGCCCGCAATATCGGCAGCTTCCAGCTCGCCCATCCGAACATCGCCGTCCGGCTGACGACCAGCGACTCGCTCACCGATTTTACCCGCGAGCCGGCCGACCTCGCCATTCGCTCAGGCGCCGGCGTCTGGCCCGGCCTCGACACCCATCCGCTGATGCGGGTGGAATTCAGCCCGATGCTGAGCCCGGCGCTTGCCGCCACCATCGGCGGCGTGCACGAGCCGCGCGACCTCTTGAAGCTTCGCATCATCGATCCCGGTGACCCCTGGTGGCCGATGTGGTTCAAGGCCGCCGGCGTCAAGGATCCCGATCTCGAGGGACGGCCGCACAGCCGCCTCGGCGCGCAGTCCTTCGAGGCGCGCGCCGCCATCGCCGGCCAGGGCGTGGCGATCCTGACGCCGGAATTTTACCCCGATGACGTGGCGCTCGGCCGCCTCTACCAGCCCTTCGAACTGCGCTGCAGCGACGGCTGCGATTATTGGCTCGCCTATCCGCACGCCCGCCGTAACACGCCAAAAATCCGGATTTTCCGCGACTGGATCCTCGGCGAACTTTGCCCGCCGAACTTCCTGCAAGCAAATAGCGCTTGAGGAGCGCGTAAGCCCCTTTTCCCCTCCGCGGTTTATGCGCAAAGTGAGGCAACGGAGACAAAGGGGATCTGAATGTACGAGTTCGCCATCGCCTGGGAATGGCTGGCCTTTGCCGTGCGCTGGTTGCACGTCATCACCGCCATCGCCTGGATCGGCTCATCCTTCTATTTCATCGCGCTCGACCTGGGTCTGGTAAAGCGCGATCACCTGCCCGTCGGCGCCTATGGCGAGGAATGGCAGGTCCATGGCGGCGGCTTCTACCACATCCAGAAATACCTGGTGGCGCCGGCCTCGATGCCCGAGCATCTCACCTGGTTCAAATGGGAATCCTATGTGACATGGCTCTCGGGCTTCGCCATGCTCTGTGTCGTCTATTACGGCGGCGCCGATCTCTTCCTGATCGACCGGCACGTGCTCGACATCTCGGCAACCACCGCGATCCTGATTTCGCTCGCCTCACTCGGCATAGGCTGGCTGTTTTATGATCTGCTTTGCAAGTCGCCGATCGGCAAGAACACCTGGGGGCTGATGGCGCTGCTTTATGTGGCGCTCGTCGCCATGGCCTGGGGCTACACCCAGGTCTTCACCGGTCGTGCCGCCTTCCTGCATCTGGGCGCCTTCACCGCCACGATCATGTCGGCCAATGTGTTTTTCATCATCATCCCCAACCAGAAGATCGTCGTCGCCGACCTGATCGCCGGCCGCACGCCGGATCCGAAGCTCGGCGCTCAAGCCAAGCAGCGTTCGCTGCACAACAACTACCTGACGCTGCCCGTCATCTTCTTCATGCTGTCGAACCATTATCCGCTGGCGTTTGCCACGGCATTCAACTGGATCATCGCGGCACTGGTCTTCCTGATGGGCGTCACCATCCGACACTGGTTCAACACCACCCACGCCCGCAAGGGCCGGCCGACCTGGACATGGCTCGTCACGGCCCTCCTCTTCGTCCTGATCATGTGGCTCTCGACCGTGCCAAAGGTGCTGACCGGCGGTGAAAAGGCCGAGGTCGCGCCGGCCTTCACCCGCTTCGCCGCCAATGCCCACTTCCCGGCCGTCAAGGACACGGTCTCGACCCGCTGTTCCATGTGCCATGCCGCCGAGCCGGTTTATGAGGGCATCACCCAGGCGCCAAAGGGCGTGGTGCTGGAAAGCGACGCGGAGATTGCCGCCCATGCCCGCGAAATCTATATCCAGGCCGGGCGCAGCCACGCGATGCCGCCCGGCAACGTGACAGACATGACGACGGACGAGCGCCAACTGCTGGCAGCCTGGTTTGAAAGCGCCGTCGAGGAAGGCAAGACACAATGACGACCACCCTCATCCGCGGCCGACTGCTGAGCTTTCACCGCGCGCCGACGTCGATCGACGACAGCGCCGCCTACAGCTACGAAAGCGACGGCGCCCTACTGGTTGCGGGTGGGCGAATCCTAGCCAGCGGCTCCTATGCCGCGGTGAAGGCTGACGCTCCCGAAGAGGTGGCGGAAATCGACCACCGCCCGCACCTGATCGTGCCGGGCTTCATCGACACGCACCTGCATTTCCCGCAGATGCAGGTGATGGCGTCCTATGCCGCCAACTTGCTTGAATGGCTCAACACCTACACCTTCCCGGAGGAATGCCGGTTCGTCGAGTGCGCCCATGCGGAGCGCATCGCGACGCGCTTCTTCGACGAGATGGTGCGCCATGGCACGACGACGGCGACGGCCTATTGCTCGGTGCACAAGGCGTCCGCCGATGCCTTCTTTGCCGAGGCGCTCCGCCGCGACATGCGCATGATCGCCGGCAAGGTGATGATGGACCGCAACGCCCCGCAGGGCCTGCTCGACACGCCGCAGATGGGCTACGACGAAACCCGCGCGGTTATTCGCGACTGGCACGGCAAGGGCCGCAACCACGTCGCCATCACCCCGCGCTTTGCCATCACCTCGACGCCCGAGCAGATGGACGTCGCAAAATCGCTGGTGCACGAATTCCCCGACCTGCACGTGCAGACGCATCTTTCGGAAAACCGCGACGAGATCGCCTTTACCTGCGAACTCTATCCGGAAGCCAAGGATTACACCGACGTCTACGCCCGCTACGGCCTGCTGGGGCGCAAGAGCCTGTTCGGCCACTGCATCCATCTGTCGGAGCGCGAGGCGGACGTCATGAGCGAAACCGGCTCGGTCGCCGTCTTCTGCCCAACCTCCAATCTCTTTCTCGGCTCCGGCCTCTTCCCGCTGCGCGCGCTCAGCAGGCGTGACCGGCCGGTGCGCACCTCGGTCGCCTCCGACATCGGCGGCGGCACCAGCTATTCCATGCTGAAGACGCTCGACGAGGCCTACAAGATCCTGCAGTTGCAGGGCGAGCGGCTGAACCCCTTCGACAGCTTCTTCATGATGACCCGCGGCAATGCCGAGGCGCTGTCGCTGGTCGACAAGATCGGCACACTCGAAGCCGGCACCGATGCCGACTTCATCGTGCTCGACATGGCGGCAACGCCGGCCATGGCGCTGCGCGCTGAAGTGGTCAACTCTCTGTCAGACGAACTCTTCCTGCTGCAGACGATGGGCGACGACCGGTCGATCGTTGAAACTTACGTGGCCGGCAGGCCGGCGAAATCGGCGCTTGTCGCCGCCTGATCGACCTGACGCAGAGAGGTCAAGAAAATTGACCTCTCTGCGTTCTGGCTATTAACAAGCCTCCGGCAAACATGGTAATGGCTCGTTCAATCTCCGTTGGACGAAGGCCGTTCCCATGACGCAAATCCTCGAAATCAGCGATCTCAAGGCGCTCGCCAAGCGCCGGGTGCCAAAACTCTTCTTCGACTACGCCGACAGCGGCGCCTGGACCGAGGGCACCTATCGCGCCAACGAGGAGGATTTCGCCAAGGTAAAGCTGCGCCAGCGCGTGCTGGTCGATATGACCAACCGCTCGCTCGAAACGACGATGATCAGCCAGAAGGTGTCGATGCCCGTGGCGCTCGCCCCGACCGGCCTCACCGGCATGCAGCACGCCGACGGCGAGATGCTGGCCGCCCAGGCGGCGGAAGCCTTCGGCGTGCCCTTCACGCTCTCGACCATGAGCATCTGCTCGATCGAGGACGTCGCCTCAGTCACGACAAAACCCTTCTGGTTCCAGCTCTACGTCATGCGCGAACGCGACTTCGTGCTCAACCTCATCGACCGCGCCAAGGCGGCGAAGTGCTCGGCGCTGGTGCTGACGCTCGATCTGCAGATCCTCGGCCAGCGTCACAAGGATCTTCGCAACGGCCTCTCGGCACCGCCCAAGATGACGCCGAAGCACCTCTGGCAGATGGCCACACGTCCCGGCTGGTGCATGAAGATGCTCGGCACCAAGCGTCGCACCTTCCGTAACATCGTCGGCCACGCAAAAAGCGTCACCGATCTCTCCTCGCTCGGCGCCTGGACGGCGGAACAGTTCGATCCGCAGCTCTCCTGGAAGGATGTCGCCTGGATCAAGGAGCGCTGGGGCGGGCCGCTGATCCTCAAGGGCATTCTCGACCCGGAAGACGCCAAGATGGCAGCCGCCACCGGTGCCGACGCGATCATCGTCTCCAACCATGGCGGTCGGCAGCTCGACGGCGCCCACTCCTCGATCAGCATGCTGCCGCGCATCGTCGATGCTGTCGGCCACCAGATCGAGGTGCATGTCGATGGCGGCATCCGCTCTGGCCAGGACGTGCTGAAGGCTGTCGCCATGGGCGCCAAGGGCACCTACATCGGCCGCCCGTTCCTCTATGGCCTCGGCGCCATGGGCAAGGAGGGTGTGACCAAGGCGCTCGAAATCATCCGCAAGGAGATGGACATCACCATGGCCCTCTGCGGCAAGCGCGACATCAACGACGTCGATCGCAGCATCCTGGCGGAGTGAGACGGCGCATCTCCCACTCTCTTGTCATGCTCGGGCTCGACCCGAGCATCCAAAGCCGCAGGTGACGTATGGATCCTCGGGTCAAGCCCGAGGATGACCCTTTGAGAGGTCCAGCGCCTTAAGGCATGTGGCGTCTGGTGGACACCTCAGCTCCCCCGGTAGGTCGAGTACCCATAGGGCGAGAGCAGCAGCGGCACGTGGTAGTGGCTCGCCGGATCGGCGATGCCGAAGCGCAAGGGGATGCGGTCAAGGAAGGCCGGCTCCGGCAGTGTCACACCTGACCGGCGCAAATAGTCGCCCGCATGGAACACCAGCTCGTAATTGCCAGCCATGAAGCCGACGCCTTCGACCATGGGCCCGTCGACGCGGCCGTCGCTGTTGGTGTGGACGGTGCGGATCAGCTGCCGCTCCTCGCCTTCCAGCCAATAGAGATCGATGCGGAGACCCTCGGCCGGCTTGCCGAGTGCGGTGTCGAGAACATGGGTCGTCAGGCGGCCGGTGCTGCTCATCTCATCCTCCTTCATAAACGGGTACGAGAAGCGGACGAAAGAACCCGCTCTCTATGACGAAGGGTTCCTCATAGAAGAACTCCTCGAGATTGTTGCCCGGCCCTTCCCGATCGACGATGAGGAAATCGCTGACGGCGCCGATGGACATCAGCGGGTGATGCCAGACATTGCGGCCGTAGTTGACGCCCTGTCGGCCATTGGCCTGAAACACCCGCGGCGCACCCGGACGACCGCCTTCGTCTTCAGCGACGATGACCAGCCAGGGACGGTCGTCGAGCGGCGAAAAGCTCTGGCTGCCAAGCGGGTGCCGCTCCATCATCGTCACCGAATAGGGGAAAGCCCGCGGTTGGCCGCGGAAAATGTTGATGATGACGTTGGCGCCGTCGCCGACGACATCGGCGCGCGCAAGACCGTGGAAGCGTTCGGTATTGCCGCCGTTGATGTAGCGCATCGTTGCCGGATCGGCTTCGATGACGGTTCCGAACGGGGCGAAGGCGTCGCGTGTCAGCGGTTCGATCGTAAGCAGGCGCGACATTATGCGGAGACCTCGCAAGAAGACTTGGCGCTTGCGGATGTCCGATCCAGTTCGAGCGCCCTCCTCATGAGCGGGGACAGGCATCGAACGGTTTTGTCAGGCATTTTCGTCTCCAGGAAGCATCGACTGCAGGCGCAGGCGGGCGATTTTCTCGACCTGTGCGCAAGCGGTTTCAAATTCCTCTTCGGGCGAATTGTCAATGCGGCTTTCGAAGGAGGCAAGAATTTGCGCCTTGGTCAGCCCCTTCACCGCGATGATGAAGGGGAAGCCGAATTTCTTCGTGTAGACGTTGTTGAGCCCGGTGAAGCGCTGATGCTCCTCTGGCGTCAACCGGTCGAGGCCAGCGGATGCCTGTTCCGCCGTCGAGTCCGCCGTCAGCTTGCCGGCGATCGCCAGCTTGCCGGCAAGATCGGGGTGCGCCCGTAGCACCTGCATCTTCTCGCGCGGCAACGCCGTGCGAAAGGCCTGGCAGAGCGCCGAATGCACCGTGCCCGCCGTCAGCCCGGTCGCCGCGGCTCGGTCGTAGGCGCGTTCGGCAACCCAGGGCGAGTGCTCGAACACGCCACCGAAACGGGCAACGAAGGCATCACGGTCGGTCATCAGAGCGCCCCTTCCGGCTTGTGGTGCTGGTACCAGTGGTTGGCGATGTCGATACGACGCGGCACCCAGACCTTGTCGTGCGACATCACGTAGTCGATGAAACGGGCAAGAGCGGCGGCGCGGCCCGGGCGGCCGACGAGACGGCAGTGAAGCCCGATGTTCATCATCTTGGCGTCGCCCTGGCGACCTTCCTCGTAGAGCACGTCGAAGGTGTCCTTCAGATAGCTGAAGAACTGGTCGCCGCTGTTGAAGCCCTGTGGCGTCGCAAAGCGCATGTCGTTCGCATCGAGCGTATAGGGGATGATCAGGTGCGGCTTGTCGGGCGAAAGACCCGGCACCCAGTAGGGCAGCTCGTCGGCATAGCTGTCGCAGGAGTAGAGGAAGCCGCCCTCCTCCAGCACCAGCTTCAGCGTATTGGCCGAAGGCTTGCCCTGGTAGATGCCGAGCGGGCGCTCGCCGGTGAGTTCGGTGTGCAGGCGGACGACCTCGCGGATATGCTCGCGCTCGACCTCTTCCGGCACGTCCTTGTATTCCAGCCAGCGCAGACCGTGGCTGGCGATTTCCCAGCCGGCTTCCTTCATGGCCTCAACCGCTTCCGGATTGCGCGCCATGGCCTGCGTCACGCCATAAACGGTCAGCGGCACGTTACGGCTGGTGAACATGCGCCACAGCCGCCAGAAGCCGGAACGGGCGCCATATTCGTAGATCGATTCCATGTTGAGGTTGCGCTGACCAGCCCAGGGCTGTGCGCCGACGATCTCCGACAGCAGGCATTCGGACGCCGGGTCGCCATCGAGAATGCAGCTTTCGCCGCCCTCTTCGTAGTTCAGCACGAACTGCACGGCGATGCGCGCATCGCCCGGCCAGTTTGCCTTCGGCGGATTGCGGCCGTAGCCAACGAGGTCGCGCGGATACTTAGTCTCAGACATCAAATCACCCTTCGAATTTTTAGGAACGGTATCACCGCCGACCGGATTGTCGATACCGAAATGACGGGAAGCGGGGCAGCGGCAGCACCGTGGCCCTGACGGAAATCACCAGAAAAATTCCGTTCAGGCCGAGGTTGAGAGATTTTTCGAAACGGCGTTGAATGGATTGGCAAGGACAATGGCTCTGATCGAGATGAAATCCTACATTCAAGCGCTTCGCGAAAAAGTCGGTTCCGGCCTGCTTCTCTGCCCGTCGGTGGCGGCCTCCATTCTCGATCCCGATGGCCGGATCCTGTTGCAGGAGAAAGCAAGCGGCGAAGGTTGGAGCCTGCCGGCCGGCGCCATCGAACCGGGCGAAGCGCCTGTAGATGCGATCGTTCGCGAGGTCATGGAGGAAACCGGCTATCCGGTCTCGGTTGAGCGGATACTGGGCGTCTTCGGCGGAGAAGCGTTTCGCTACACCTACCCGAACGGCGACCACGTCGAATATGTGGTTACCCTCTATCGATGCCGGATCGTCGGTTCCCAGCAGCCGATCACCGATGGCGAAACGAAGTCGCTGCGCTACTTCGCGCCGGCGGACATGCCGCCCCTCGGTCTGCCCTATCCGAAAGCGCTGCTGTTTGCAGATCAGCCCGCGTGCGTTTCCGGTTAGCGCTGTGCCATCAGCGCCGCGACGATCAGCGGCAGCGGCCGGACCGCGCCTTGCGGCGCCAGCGACGGATCGGCGGCGGCGCGCTTCGCCCGCTCTGCGCGCGTGTTCATCGAGATCTTGCCGAGCGGGTGCTGCGAATGCACCCGCATGGGTGCGCCCGTCTCCTGCTCGACAAACAGCGCAAGGCTGCCGATCGAAAGCGGTTTTGATAGGCAGGGCTCGAACAGATCACGAAGTGGCGCCTCGACCCGCCGCATCGCGTCTGGTGCAAGCGGGCCGGTCAGCATCATGTGGAAGCGGTACTCGTCCATCACATGCGGATCGCCCCAACGGTGCAGGTTGGAAAACTGCGGCGCGGTCAGCCGGTCCGGATCGGAACGCTCGATCTCGTCTTCGCTGAGCGGCGCGCGGAAGGCATCGAACTCCTGGACGACGTTGGCCGCAAGCAGATGCATGGCCGTACTCGGCACCTGCGGCATCAGCCCGAAGCATCGACCGATGCGGGCAACCTCCAGGCGATCGATTTCGAACGGGGTCTGGGCGCCGGCAAAATGCATCAGCGCCTTCAGAAGCTTCGTTTCCATCATATCAGGATGCAGGCGGAACGGCGACATCATTACCGCGTGAAAGCCGAAGCGGCGGGGAACCGCCGTGTGATAGGCGACATCCGCGGCGCTCAAGCCCGCGACCGACGGCAATTCTGTGGGGTCGCCGGAATAGACGTTGCGCCCCAGCCAGCTTGCAGCGGTCGCGGAAAGCGGGTCGGCCATCGGCGGCGTAAAACAAATGGCATAGCGCATCGGCTGGCTCCGGGTATCCCTCAGCGCGGGATGAGCAAAAGCATGCGGTTTTCCGCCCTCACCCCGACTTGTCCAATGGCCGCGTCTTAGGTGATTTGCGTGACAGATTGACGAAGTTAGCCGGGGATGAGTGCAGCGCCGGACCGAACGTCGCCGTTGGTTTTTCGGAACCATCCGGCCGATCGCTCGTTCCCCAATGGTAGGAAAACAAGGATGGAGACGAAACGTGACCTATCACAATGCTAACCTTCAGGACGCCCGGATCAAGGAGACCCACGACCTGATCGCGAGCGACAAGGTTGAAGGCACGAGGGTCTACGGCCCCGACGAAAAACACATCGGCTCGATCGAGCGCGTGATCATCGAGAAGCGCAGCGGGCGCGTCGCCTATGCGGTGCTCGGCTTCGGCGGCTTTCTCGGCCTCGGCGAAGACCACTATCCACTGCCCTGGGCAAAGCTGACCTATGACGAGAAGCTGGGCGGCTATCGCACTGATGTGACTCGCGATCAGGTCGAAAACGCGCCGAAATATCACGGCACCGATGAATACGATTGGAACGCGGAAAACGGTCGCCGTGTCTACGACTACTACGGCGTGCCGCCCTACTGGATGTAATGCCTGACTTTCGATCTTTCGGGCCCCGCCGCCGGCGGGGCCTTTCGCATGTCCGGGGCTAAAGGCTTTTGTCGCGAAGTGCGGCTATGTGATTCCGACAGAAGAAAGAATCGGGAATACCGATCATCGGAGAACCGGCGATCTCGTCGACGACGAAACGTGCCAGCCGGTGGGCGATGCCGAAGCTCACCTTGAAGCCGCCGGTCAGGACCGAGACATTCGAATGGTCCGGATGCCGGCCGACCATCGGCTCGCGCCCCGTCGCCTTCGGACGCAACCCCGCCCATCGCTCCACCACCTCGGCACCCGCCAGCCGCGGTGCAAGCGCCACGGCGCGCCGAAGCAGTTCATCCAGCTGGGCGTCCGTCGACAGGGGATCGGCAAAACTGTTTTCGCTGGTGCTGCCGACCGCCACATGGCCGTCGTCATGGGCGATGACGTAGACGCCGTCGGCAAAGATCACCGGAAGCGCCGGGTCGATCTCCGCCCGCAGCAGTGCCGCCTGGCCCTTGACCGCCGTGCCGCTCGTTTCCGCCAGCGGCGCTGACACGTCGTCGATCAATTGAAAGCTGCCGACACCTGCTGCGATGATGCAATGCTCAAAACCGATCCGGGTGCCGTCGTCGAGCTCGGCCCGGCCGTGCGCCGGCTCGATCCGGCGCACGCCCCGGCGTTCGTCCACATGAGCGTTCGGTGCCTGCAGGAGTGCCGTGCGGAGGGCCGCAAGCAGGCGACGCGGCGAGACGCGCGCGGCGAGCGTATCGAAGACCATGCCGTGCGCTGCTGCCTCGGCGCCTGGCCAGCCCTCGGGCCCCTCGTCCTTCACGTGCCAGTGGAACTGCCTGTCGGCCGCCCGCCAGTGGCTCAGTGCATCCTGCTCGTGCCGAAGGGCGATATCGCGCAGATGAGGCTTGGCCAGCGGGATCAAGCGACCCGTCCGCCGATAGCCGGTCGACAGGCCCGTCTCCGCCTCGAGCGCCGCGATCTCTTCTTCGATCGTCACGAGGGCGTCGAACTGGAACCGCTTCTTGTCGTTCCAGCGATCGGGCATATGCGGCATGAGCGCGCCCAAAAGGCCACCGCTGGCGCCAGCGCCGATCGCCTGCTGCTCGACGAGCCGCACGGTCATGCCCCTGCGCGCGGCGCCAAGCGCGGCCCACAGCCCCATGATGCCGCCGCCGACGACCAAAAGCTCGCTCATCGATTGACCTTCTCCGGCCGGCGGATTATCGCCTTGGCCATGACAGGACCCGCAGACCCGATCGAGCCCCCGGCGCACCAGAACCTTGATTGGCACGAGGGCGATATGCCCTATTCCCGGGAGTTTGGCGATCACTTTTATTGCCGCACCGACGGGCGGCTGGAGTGCGGCCACGTCTTCCTATCGGGCAACGGCCTGCCCGACCGCTGGGTCGGCGCAGGCACCTTCCGCATCGGCGAACTCGGCTTCGGCACCGGCCTCAATTTCTGCGAAACCTGGCGTCAGTGGAAGATGACCGCGACCGCCGGCGACCGGCTGCGGTTCGTGTCCTTCGAACGTTTCCCGATGGCCGCAGAAGAGATTTCGCGCGCGCTTGGCCATTGGTCGGAGATCGACACGGAGCGCCAGGCACTGGCCTCGCGCTGGCCGGCCGCGCCCGATGGCGACGTCCGGATCGACTTCGGCGACGGCGTCAGCCTCACGGTCGTCTGTGGTCCGGCACTCGAGGGCGTCGCCCGCGCTGAACAACCGTTCGACGCCTGGTACCTCGACGGCTTTGCGCCGTCGCGCAATCCCGACATGTGGTCGGAGGATCTGATGCGGCTGGTCTTCGACAAGACCACGCCCGGCGGCAGTTTCGCCACCTATGCCGCTGCCGGTTTCGTCCGCCGCAATTTGCAGGCCGCGGGCTTTGCCGTCGAAAAGCGCAAAGGTTTTGCCGGCAAGCGCGAGATGCTGCGGGGCGACCGAGCCTAGCGCTCATCTCCGTTAAACGTGTCTTGAGCGATTACGCCATCCAGCTGCAGAAATGCGTCAGGGCAAGCGATTTACTCCACAAGAGAACTGAACTGTCGCAAATGGCGGGCCATCGCCGCCTCGAATCTGCGACACACTCCCCATCGGCAACACGGTGGGTCTTTCATGAACGACGATCAGTTTCCCGATGCAGCAACCGGCGACGCAGCCTCGACTCCGCTGGAGCGCCGACGCCGCCCGGGCGGGCGCAGTGCCGAGCGTGTGCGCAGATCCCCCGGCGGCAAATATCTCAATCTTGTCAATGCGCTGGCGAAATCCACCGTCCTTTCGGATGATGCGCTTGAATCGGTACATGAGGCATCGCTGACGATCCTCGAAGAGATCGGGATGGACGTCATCCTGCCGGAGGCGCGCGAGCGGATGAAGGCTGCCGGCGCCGACGTGACACCCGGCACCGACCGGGTGCGCTTCGACCGCGGCCTGATCATGGACATGATCGCCTCGGTACCGCCAACCTTCACCATGCATGCCCGCAACCCGGCCCGCAATGTCGCCATCGGCGGCAACAATCTCGTCTTCGCCCAGATCGCGAGCGCTCCCTTCGTCGCCGACCGCGACGGCGGCCGCCGCACCGGCAACCAGGAGGACTACCGCAAGCTCGTGAAGCTCGCGCAATCCTATGACATCGTCCACACGACCGGCGGCTATCCGGTCGAGCCGGTCGACATCCATGCCTCGGTGCGCCACCTCGATTGCCTCTCCGACATGGTGAAGCTCACCGACAAGGTGTTCCACGTCTATTCGCTCGGCAAGCAGCGCAACACCGACGGCATCGAGATCGCCCGCATCGGCCGCGGCATCTCGATGGAGCAGATGGAACGCGAGCCCTCGCTCTTCACCATCATCAACACCTCCTCGCCGCTCCGGCTCGACGGGCCGATGCTGCAGGGCATCATCGAGATGTCTTCGCGCAACCAGGTGGTCGTGGTCACGCCCTTCACGCTCGCCGGCGCGATGGCCCCGGTGACGATCGCCGGTGCGCTGGTGCAGCAGAACGCCGAGGCGCTCTGCGGCATCGCCTTCACCCAAATGGTCCGGCGCGGCGCGCCAGTCATGTATGGCGGCTTCACCTCCAACGTCGACATGAAGACCGGTGCGCCAGCCTTCGGCACGCCGGAATACATGAAGGCGGTGGTCGCCGGCGGCCAGCTCGCTCGCCGCTACAACATCCCCTACCGCACCTCGAACACCAACGCCGCCAATACGCTGGACGCTCAAGCGGCTTACGAATCCGCCATGTCGCTCTGGGCGTTGACGCAAGGGGGCGGCAACTTCGTCATGCACGCCGCCGGTTGGACCGAAGGCGGGCTCACGGCCTCCTTCGAGAAATTCATCCTCGACGTCGACATGCTGCAGATGGTGGCGGAATACCTGACCCCGCTCGATGTCAGCGAGGATGCGCTCGGGCTCGACGCCGTGCGCGATGTCGGTCCCGGCGGCCATTACTTCGGCACGCTGCACACGCTGCAACGCTACGAGACCGCCTTTTATTCACCGATCCTGTCGGACTGGCGCAACTTCGAAACCTGGACCGAAGCCGGGCGACCGACAACCTACGACCATGCCAACCGGATCTTCAAACAGAAGCTCAACGAATATGAGCGCCCGCCGCTCGATCCCGCGATCGAGGAGGAACTCGATGCCTTCGTCGCCAAGCGCAAGGCGGAAGGCGGCGTCCCGACCGATTTCTGACGGGACGCCTTGGATGTACCGGAAAACGTTACGAAGCCCGGCTGCGGCCGAGCTTTAAGGGAACACTGCGGCCCGTGCCGTTGCGATCAGTTGTTCGGTGGTGGCAGCCACGCAATTGCGGTCGATCTCGGCGACTGTCCGTTCGCGGACATGGGCGGAAAGCTGCTTGCGCAGATCGCCAAGCGTCCGGGGTGCCGCACAGATCACCAGGCTGTCGAAGGCCTGGTTGGCGGCATAACTTTCGAGCCTTCCGGCCACATCAGCAACAAAGCGCTGCTGCTCCTCACGAACGGGATCGCTCTTGTATTCCATGGCCGAGCGCCCGTGTCCGACGGACGAATGCGACCGACCGGGCTTGTCCGCCATGATGTCCTGAACGCGCTTCGGTTCGGTGTGAAAGGTCTCCTCCTCCGGCCGCTGGCGCTCTTCCTTCAACAGGTTCACGCCCTTGACGATGCGCGCGGTGTTGCCATCCGCGGCCAGTATCCAAGTCCGGTTCTGCACGATTGTCTCCCAGTGAAAGGTGTGGATCGCGAAGGGTCATGAAGACCCTGTAAAGGAAACGAACGAGGCGCGATCCGGTTCCATCGGAAGGTGGCGACGATGCTGATAGTTTCGCCGGGTGCGCCGATCACATCCGCGCGATATAGGCTTCGAAGCTGCGCTCCGGCATCACCTCGTAGCGTTCGCGCTGGACGTGAAGCGCGCTGATCCTGTCGACCCGGAAATCGCGGAAATCCGACCTCAGTTCGCACCAGCCCGTCAGCAGCCAGAAATGCCCGAAGACGCTGAGACCGAGCGGCCAGATGATGCGCTCGGAATGTTCGTCCTTGAGGCTGTCATAGACCAGGCGAAGCTTGCGGCGCCCGGCGATCGCCAGGCGGATCTCGCCGAGCAGCGCCGGCGGTTCCGGCTGGAGCGACGAGCGGAAGGCGCGAAGCGGTGCTGCCGTCAGCCGCTGTCGATGTTCGGGCGGCAGACCATGGGCGATTTTCTCCATCGCCTCGCGCGCCGCCTGGGCGAGCCTTCCGTCGCCGAGCATCTGCACCGCTCGCGCGCCGAAGGCGAGCGCTTCCAGCTGCTCGAAGGTAAAGGCAAGCGGCGGCGCATCGAACGCGCCGCGCAGGAGATAGCCGACGCCGCGTTCGCCGTCGATCGGCGCGCCTGAGGCGATCAGGTGCTCCATGTCGCGATAGATGGTGCGCTGGGCGACCTCCATCTTCTCGGCGATCTCGCGCGCCGTCATCACCCGGCCGCTCGCGCGCAGGAGCTGGATGATGCGAAACAGCCGGTCGGCGGGTCTCATGTCTGGCCTCCCAACGGCAAGACGCCGTTGACGTATCAAAGGGCTACCGCGTGCCTGGCTCGCCCACAAGCACGCCGCCGTCGGTAATGGCCATAAGGCTGTCAGTTGCCCTGTGTTAAATCAAGCGGCAACTCACAGGGAGCATCCTCATGACCAGCGATCACATCCTCGAACTTGCCGTCTGCATCGTCACCGACAGGCCGGCCGCGACGGCCACGCGCCAGCGCGCCATGCAGGCGGTTTCACGCTATCCGGGCTTCGTCTCCTGGCGCGCGGTCGATTCCTGCGAGACTTCGGGCATGTTCGCCGACCTCGTTGAATGGGAAACGCTGGAGGCTGCGAAATCGGCCGGCGAGCGCGTCCGGGTCGACCCTGAGTTCGCACCTTACGCAGCGACCATCAGCGCGGTAATGCTAGTCCAGCATTTTAGCGGCGGCCAGAGGATCTGACCGGCCCGGAACGAGACGAACAAAGGACTGCCGCGCGATGGCCGAACCACTGAAGAACCTGCTGCACCCCGGTGTCGTCGTCGCCATCGCCGATGCGCTCGGACATAATGCGGGAACCTTCGATCGCAGGAAGTTCATGGCGCTTGCGGGCGACGGCCTGGAGGCGCTGGAGCTGATGCAGCGCTCGCTGCAGATCCGCGACGCGCTCGCCGAGACGCTGCCGCAGGCATTTCCGGAGGCTGCCGCCATCCTCGACGCCTGCCTTCCCCGTGACGACGCCGAGGGCATCAGCGGCTGGTCGCTACTGCCCGTCAGCCAATACGTCGCCTTGCGCGGCCTCGACGAGTTCGACCTTTCGCTATCGCTGCTGCGCGCGCTGACGCCGCATTTCACAGCCGAGTTCGGCATCCGTGTCTTCATCGATCGCGACCAGGAGCGCGCCCTTGCGACGATCCGCGGCTGGACGAAGGACCCCAACCATCACGTCCGTCGATTGGCGAGCGAAGGCACCCGCCCGCGCCTGCCCTGGGCGATGCGGCTGCCGCAGCTCATTCGCGATCCGCAGCCGATCCTGCCGATCCTGACCGCCCTCCTCGACGACCCCGAGGACTATGTGCGCCGCTCGGTTGCCAACAGCCTCAACGACATCGCCAAGGACCATCCGGACCTGGTGGCCGCTTTCGTCGCCGAACATATCGGCGACGCATCGCCGGAGCGCCGCCAGCTTCTCCGCCACGCCTCACGCACGCTCTTGAAGCAGGGCCACGTGGACGCGCTCGGCAATTTCGGTTTTGCGCCCCCGGCCGGCATCAATGCCCGCTTTTCGCTCGATCGTTCGGACATCGTGCTCGGCGAAAGCCTCGGCCTGCGTCTGGCCGTCAGCCATGACGCCGAGACGAGCCAGAAAGTGATGATCGACTACGCCGTGCACCACCGCAAGGCAAACGGCGCAACCTCGCCGAAGGTGTTCAAGTGGACGTCGGCGACGCTTGCCCCCGGCGCCTCGATCGAGATCGAGAAACGCCATGCGATCCGGCCGATCACCACCCGCCGTTATTACCCCGGCACCCACCGGATCGTCATCCTCGTCAACGGCCAGGAAGCGGCGGAAGCGGGCTTCGATCTCGCGCTTGAGTAGATCTCATTTCGCACCTGCGAAAAGATGGACCTTGACTTTTTCGTCCAAACCAACGACATGGTGCCCAGCGTCACCTTCCGGCCGCCGCGTGAGCGCGCCCTCGGCAGACATAGAAAGCCGTGAAGAAGGATAGCGCACATATCACCGCAATAGGCGGCACAGCACAGGCGCTTGACGACTTAATTCAACCCACAAGTTCCCAATTCACGCGGGGTTCTTGACGCCGAACGACACCGGAACAGCAAGAACGCGGTTCCGGCGAATGCGTTTGGCGCCCCCAAAAGGTATATGCATTTGTCCACCTTTAAAGATCTCGGCCTCTCCGAGCACATTCTGGAAACCCTGTCTGCCAACGGCTTCGAAAAGCCGACCCCGATCCAGGCTCAGGCGATCCCGCTGGTGCTGAAGGGCAACGATCTCATCGGTCTCGCCCAGACCGGCACCGGCAAGACGGCCGCCTTCGGCCTGCCGATGATCGAGAAGCTCGTTGCCGAAGGCAAGCGCCCCGATCCGCGCAACATTCGCGCCCTGGTTCTGGCGCCGACCCGCGAACTGGTCAACCAGATCGCCGCCAACCTCAAGCTGTTCGTCAAGAAGTCGCCGCTGAAGATCGGCGTCGTCGTCGGCGGCGTCTCGATCAACAAGCAGACCGAACAACTCGCCCGCGGCGTCGACATCCTGGTCGCAACGCCGGGCCGCCTGCTCGACCTCGTCGCCCGCAAGGCGGTGACGCTGACGCAGGGCCGCTACCTGGTGCTCGACGAAGCCGACCAGATGCTCGACCTCGGCTTCATCCACGACCTGCGCAAGATCTCCAAGCTGGTGCCGAAGAACCGCCAGACGCTGCTCTTCTCGGCCACCATGCCGAAGCAGATCGCCGAGCTTGCTGGCGAGTACCTGACCAACCCGGTCAAGGTCGAAGTCACGCCTCCGGGCAAGGCTGCCGACAAGGTCGAACAATACGTTCACTTCGTTCCCGGCAAGGACCTGAAGACGACCATCCTCAAGAAGACGCTGACAGAGAACCCGGACGGCCTGTCGCTGATCTTCAGCCGCACCAAGCACGGCGCCGAGAAGCTGATGAAGCATCTCGACCACGTCGGCTTCAAGGCCGCCTCGATCCACGGCAACAAGAGCCAGGGCCAGCGCGAGCGCGCGCTCAAGGCCTTCCGTGACGGCGAGATCCGTGTGCTGGTCGCGACCGACGTCGCCGCCCGCGGCATCGATATCCCCGGCGTTACCCACGTTTACAACTACGACCTGCCGGAAGTGCCGGATGCCTATGTTCACCGCATCGGCCGCACCGCGCGCGCCGGCCGCGACGGCATCGCCATCGCCTTCTGCGCGCCGGACGAAATCCGCCTGCTGCGCGACATCGAGAAGCTGATGGGCATCAACATTGCCGTTGCCAGCGGCGAGGCTCCCGCCGACCAGGCGCGTCCGGCCAAGGGCCGCGGCGGCCGAGGCAACAACGGCGCCGGCCACCGCAAGGGCAATGGCGGCGGTCATCACCAGAACGGCGGCCGTCCGCCGCGTCGCGAGCGCCCGGCCGGCGAGCCGGTTGCAGCCACCAGCGGCTTTACCGGCGACGACCTTTTGCGCGACGAGCGCCGCCCGCAGCGCCAGGAGCGCCGCGATCACGGCCATCCGCAGACCGACGGCCGTGGCGAAGGCAACCGCAACCACGAAGGCAAGAAGCACCACGGACGTCCCGGCCAGAAGCAGGGCGACCGTCGTGACCGCAACCAGGGCGGCCGCAACGAAAACCGTGGCGGTGGCGAGCGTCGCGAAGGCGGCCAGGGCCAGCGTCGGGGCAATGGCGGCAATCGCGGCCACCAGGGCTGACCGAGGCGCGCCGCGCCGATCAGGCACGCAAAGCCATCGTAGTACTTAGCAATATGAACGGCGGGTCGCTTCGGCCCGCCGTTTTCGTTTTGGGCTGTTCGCCTGTCGCCATCGCAAAACCGCTGCACGCGCTCGCACGTCGTGCGTCACGCCTGCTTGCGGTTGGTCAGATAGACGCCGGCAACGGCAATGATGGTGCCGATGACCATCGGCAGCGTCAGCGCTTCGCCGAAGAAGAGCCACGCCTGCACGGCGGCGAGCGGCGGCACGAGATAGATCAGCGACGCTGCGCGCGACACCTGCCCGCGACGGATCAGATAAAGCAGCAGCGCGATCGCCCCCATCGAGAGCCCGAGAACCGACCAGGCAAGCGCCAGAACCACCTGGAGGTTCCAGGTCACGTGCAGGTCTTCCAGCATCAGCGCCAACGGGATCGTCACGATCAGCGCGCCGAGATATTGCAGCGCTGCGATGGTGCGGATGTCGCCGCTCTGCAGATGGCGCTTCTGGTAGAGCGTGCCATAGGTGACAGCGCCCATGCCGAGCACGTTGATGATCACAGGCAGAAAGTGTATCGGCGTCGCACCCGTGTCGATCGCCAGCACCTTCGGCAGGACGGCAAGAGCAATGCCGAAGAAGCCGAGCACCAGCCCAAGCTTCTGCTGCACGCTCAGCCGTTCGTCGATGACGAAGGCTGCGGCGACCGCGGTCATGAGCGGCTGAAGGCCGGCGATGATGCCGGAAATGCCGGCCGGCACGCCTTCGCCAATCGCCCACCAGACCGACCCGAGATAGAGCCCGTGAAGGAACATGCCGGACAGGATCGCATGACCGGCCATTTTCCAGGACTTCGGCCACTGCGCGCCGGTGACGACGCAGAAGAGGATGAAGAGCGCGATCGCCAGCGTGTAGCGCAACACGAGAAAGGTCAGCGGATCTGCGTAGACCGCAGCGTATTTCGCCACGACCCAGCCGGTGGACCAGAGCAGAACGAAGATGGCGGGAGCCAGACGGGCGAGCATGGTGAGCCTATCGGAATGACGGCGGCAGGCGGAAAGCATGAGCCGCCCTCGCTGAAGCGCGCCTGGCCGCCGTAACGCTTTGATCTGCCGCTGATTTCGCGCTCAAATCCTCTGATTTAAGCACTCATGCAAGTATCCGCGCCGGTATTGATGGTCAAAGCAATTTTTCTGATGGGAAGCATCAGCCAATCGGAACCATCAGCCTGAGCGAGGATAGCGACAGCGAGACGAAACCGGGATCGTACTCCTCGCGATAGTGCAGCAAGGCGGTATCGATCGCATGGCCTTCGGCCGCGATCCAGTCGAACATTCTCTGGTAATGGGCAAAGACGTCGCCGCTGTCAGGGTGATGCAGGGCCGTAACGAAGCGCATGGCCGGCAGGTCGACATGGCCGGGGTGCACGGTCGTCTCGGCCTTGTCGGAGACATAGCCGACGAGATAGCGAAAGCCATCCGGACGATCGTTCCAGGAGATGCCGACCAATGCCGTATGGTCGCCGGGATGAAGATGCTGGTGATGCCCCTGCATTTCGGCGATCAGCCGGCGCACGGCGCCATCGGCCGCCTCGACGAAGGTTCCCTCCCAGAACGACCCGGAAATGCGCTGTGCGGATCTCTCGACGATTTCGAACGCCATGGTCACCTCTTTGAACGGGCAATCCCGCAAACATTGGCAGGCTTTCGCCGCCATCGCAGGAGAGAAACGGACCTGCTCTCAAAGCAGTTCCACGAAGGCGCGTGCCGCGCGGCTGAACTGCCTCTCGCGATGGGTCAAAAGCTCGAAGCTGCGCTCGGCCAGTTCGAACGGCAGTTCCACCAGCCGGCCGCTATCGACGAAGGGTTGTGCGGCAAGCCGGGAAACGGCTGTGACGAACGGACCGCTTTCGACCGCCGTCAGCACCGCCTCGTTCGAGGGCAGCTCAAGCTCGATCCTGAGCCGATCGACGTCTGCTCCATGATCATTCATCGATTGCAGGAACATTGCCCGCGTGCCGGAGCCTTCCTCGCGCAGCACCCAGCGCGCAGACAGCAGCATTTCCAGATTGACCGCGGCACCGACGAACGCGTGGCCAGGCGCGGCATAGACGGCGATGCGATCGACGGCGACGCGGCGATGGTCGAGCTTGGCGCCATCCACGCGCCCCTCGACGAAGCCGAGCTGCGCCGTCCCCTCCTCCACCGCCTCGGCGACGACAGCCGTGTTGCGCACGGTGAGCTTCACGTCGACCTGGGGATAGTCGTGGGTGAAGCGGGCAAGCCGCGACGGCAGCCAATAGCTCGCAACCGTCTGGCTCGCCGCAATCGACAGTTCGCCACGGCGAAGCTCGGAGAGATCGCGAAGGCAGGCGGTGGCCGCGGCTGCCCGGGCAAGCACCGCTTTTGCCTCCGGCAGGAAGATCTTGCCGGCATCGGTCAGCGTCAGGCCGCGGCCAACGCGATCGAACAACCGGACATCGTGCTGGGTTTCAAGCGCTGCGATCGCCGCACTTGCGGCCGACTGCGTGACGTTCATCGCCTCGGCGGCTTTGGTCATGTGCAGCCGCTCGGCGACCGCGACGAAGATTTTAAGCTGATCGAGTGTCATGGTAGATCAATCTCAAAAATCGATCAGAATGACAAGAATAATCCGTTAGACTGATTCATGGATGAGCGTAGGTTGCGCCCATGTCCAGATCGCATCCCCCATTTCGCTCCCATTTTTCCTCAACCGCCTCCCGCCTGACGTGCATTCTCCCGGGCCTTTTCCTCAGCTGTCTCGTCGCCCTTGCGGCCATCGGCCTCGAATGGATCGAGCGGCGCTGGACCGGCCGCGCCTGGCTGGAAGCCCTCGTTCTCGCGATCCTTCTCGGCGCTATCGTCCGCACCCTCTGGACGCCCGGCGCGCGCTTCCTTTCCGGCATTCACTTCTCGGCGAAGATCCTGCTGGAGACGGCGATCGTGCTGATCGGCGCGATGCTGAGCTTCGACGCGATCGCCAAAAGCGGGCCGACCTTGCTCGTCACCATCGTCGTGATGGTCCTCCTGTCAATTTCCACCGGTTACGTGATCGCGCGATTGCTTGGCCTGCCGAAACGTCTGGCGACTTTGATTGCCTGTGGCAACGCCATCTGCGGCAACTCGGCGATCGCGGCCGTCGCACCGGCAATCGGCGCCCGCGGCGAGGAGGTCGCAGCCGCAATCTCCTTTACCGCCATCCTCGGCATCGCCGTCGTCCTGTCGCTGCCCTTCATCGGCGGCTGGCTCGGCATGACGCCCGAGGGCTACGGCGTCTTTGCCGGCATGACCGTCTATGCCGTGCCACAAGTCCTGGCCGCCGCCAGCCCCTTCAGCCCGCTCTCGGTCCAGGTCGGCACGCTCGTCAAGCTCGTGCGCGTGCTGATGCTCGGCCCCGTCGTCTTCTGCTTCTCGCTGATCGGCAGCCGCGATGAGGAGGCGGAATGCAAAGCGCCCGGACAACGGAAGTCGCGCCTCGCCACGATCCTCCACTTCGTTCCCTGGTTCATCCTGGGTTTCGTGGCTGTCGCCATCGCCCGCAACAGTGGCGCAATCTCCGACACGCTCGCGACCGACGCCGTGACGGTCTCCACCTGGCTGACCGTCATCGCCATGGCCGCCCTCGGCCTTGAGGTCGACATCCGCGCGCTTGCCCATTGCGGGCCGCGTGCAAGCGCTGCCGCCACGCTGTCGCTGCTGGTGCTCTGTGTTCTTGCGGTGCTCGCCATCGTCTGCCTGGGTCTCGGCTAGCTTCGGCGCCCGCGTCCAAATTTAGAGCACGTGCATATTTCTTGCCCACCCGGTCGCAACCGCTTTCGGCGACCGGATGCGGCTGCCTTGCCGTTGTGCAGATTTTCCCGCGAACGGGCGCTTCTGGCGGGGTCAACTTTCTTTTCGGGCGACTGAGCACGCTTCTTGCATTGCAACCAGCCTTGTACTCAAATGGTCAAAAATAAGGGGACCACGCCTTTGGCATTTGACGAAATGATGAATGCGGACAGCAGTCCGCGCCAGCCATATTCGACCTATCATGATTGGTATGCCAGCCAGGACAGAAATCGGCTCATAGCGAAATCCAAGGACGCCGAGAACATCTTCCGGAAAACCGGCATTACCTTCGCGGTTTACGGACACGCAGACAGCTCCGAAAAACTCATCCCCTTCGATCTCATCCCCCGCATCATCTCCGGCCGCGAATGGCGCAAGCTCGCGCAAGGCATCGAACAACGGGTCATCGCACTCAACGCCTTCCTCGACGACATCTACCACAAGCAGGAAATCATCCGCGCCGGCCGCATCCCGCGCGAACTGATCGAGAAGAACGAAGCCTTCCTGCCGCAGATGATCGGCTTCCGGCCGCCGGGCGGCGTCTACACCCACATCGTCGGCACCGACATCGTCAGAACCGGCGAAGACCAGTTCTACGTTCTCGAAGATAACGCGCGTACCCCGTCCGGCGTCAGCTACATGCTGGAAAACCGCGAAACGATGATGCAGATGTTCCCGGAACTCTTCCATCAGAACCGCGTGCGCCCGGTCGAGAACTACCCCTACCTGCTGCGGCAGAGCCTTTCGTCGCTCGCACCTCCCGGCTGCAGCGGCAAGCCGCGCGTCGCGGTGCTGACGCCCGGCATCTACAATTCGGCCTACTACGAACACGCGTTCCTCGCCGACCAGATGGGCGTCGAGCTCGTCGAAGGATCGGACCTGCGGGTGATCGACGGCAAGGTGAAGATGCGCACCACCCGCGGCTACGAGGCGATCGACGTGCTCTACCGCCGCGTCGATGACGACTTCCTCGACCCACTCACCTTCCGACCGGATTCCGCCCTCGGCATCCCCGGCATCATGGACGTCTACCGCGCCGGCAACATCACCATTGCCAACGCGCCCGGCACCGGAATTTCCGACGACAAAGCGATCTATTCCTACATGCCCGAGATCGTCGAGTTCTATACCGGCCGCAAGCCGCTCTTGGAAAACGTCCCGACCTGGCGCTGTTCCGAGCCGCAGAGCCTCAAATACGTGCTCGAGCATCTGGAAGAGCTGGTGGTCAAGGAGGTCCACGGCTCCGGCGGCTACGGCATGCTGGTAGGCCCGACGGCGACCAGGAAGGAACGCGCCGTCTTCGCCGAGAAGCTGAAAGCCCGCCCGACCAATTACATCGCCCAGCCGACGCTTTCCCTTTCCACCGTGCCGATCCTCGTCAACAAGGGCATCGCGCCCCGGCACGTCGACCTTCGCCCTTATGTCCTCGTCTCCGACAAGGTCCAGATCATCCCCGGCGGCCTGACGCGCGTGGCGCTGAAAGCCGGTTCGCTCGTCGTGAATTCCAGCCAGGGTGGCGGGACCAAGGACACCTGGGTGCTGGAGGACTGAGAGATGCTGGGAAGAACTGCAAACGGCCTCTACTGGATGTTCCGCTATATCGAACGCGCCGAAAACAGCGCCCGGCTGATCGATGCCGGCCTGCGCATGGCGCTGACCCGCAGCGAGGCAACGGAGGGCGACTGGGACGGAGTGCTGCAAAGTGCGGGCGTGCGCGAACTTTATGACGAGGTGCACGAGACGCTGACAAGCATCGACGCGATCGACTTCCTGCTGCGCGACCGGGCCAATCCCTCAAGCGTGATGTCCTGCATCGAGGCGGGCCGTCACAATGCCCGCATGGTGCGCACGGCGCTGACGCGCGAAACCTGGGAAGCCACCAACGAGTGCTATCTCGAGATGAGGGCAATGCTGTCGAAGAAGGCGCGCCCGACGGACATGCCGGAGATCATCGACATGATCAAGCGCCGCGCCGGCCTCATCCGTGGCGCCTTCCACGGCACCATGCTTCGAAACGAGATCTTCAATTTCTCGCGCATCGGCACCTTCATCGAACGGGCCGACAACACCGCCCGCATCCTTGACGTGAAGTACTACGTGCTTCTGCCGGCGGTCGCAGCCGTCGGCTCGTCGATGGACAATGTGCAATGGGAATCGATCCTGCGCTCGGTCTCGGCGCATCGCGCCTATGGCTGGGTCTATGACGCCGAACTTCGCCCCGCCAACATCGCCGACTTCCTGATTTCCAACGGCCGCATGCCGCGCTCGCTCGCCTATTGCTACGAGAAGATCGCCAGCAACCTCGGCTATCTCGAGCGGGAGTATGGCGAACGCCATGCCGCCCACGAGACGGCCGACCGGACGCTTGCGTCGCTGCGCAGCCAGTCGATCAAGGACATCATGGATCAGGGGCTGCATGAGTATCTCGAAGACTTCATCAGCCACAACAACCGCCTGGGACAGGAAATCTCCGACGGCTACCGATTCTACTAGAGCAGTTCCAGCGAAAGTGTGACGCCGTTTCGCGTTTGGAATGCGTAAAAACAAGGAAATAGAGCGCTTTCACAACTCCGTTGACCGGAAGCGTTCTAGATCGGAGGATGGCATGCACCTGAAAATCAGCCACACGACCGAATATCACTATGACGAGCCCGTGCAGTATGCCCTGCAGCGCCTGCGGCTGACGCCCCTGACACAGGTGGGCCAGACCGTGCTCGGCTGGGAGACCTTGGTCGATGGCGCTGCGATCGAAGTGAGCTACGACGACCACTTCGGCAACCGTGTGCACCTCGTCAGCGTCGACGGCGACCGCGATACGATCCGTATCACGGCCTCCGGCGAGGTCCACACGGAGGACCGCGCCGGCGTCTTCGGCCCGCACCAGTCCTATGTGCCGCTGTGGCTCTTTGCGCGCGAAACACCGCTTACCAAGGCCGGAAAGCTCATCCGAGAACTCGCAAAATCCGCCGAAGGTGACACCGACCTTGCCCGCATGCATGCGCTGATGGAGACGATCCACGAGGCGGTGACGTACAAACCCGGCGAGACCCATGCGGAAACAACGGCCGAGGATGCGCTGGAAAGCGGCCAGGGCGTCTGCCAGGACCATGCCCATATCCTGATCGCAGCGGCGCGCTCGCTCGATCTACCGGCGCGCTACATCTCGGGCTACCTGATGATGGAGGGGCACCCCGAGCAGACCGCCAGCCACGCCTGGGCCGAGGTGCATCTCAACGGGCTCGGCTGGGTCGGCTTCGATGCAGCCAACAAGATCTGCCCGGATGATCGTTATGTGCGCATCGCCTCCGGCCTCTGCTACCGCGACGCCGCCCCCATCTCCGGGCTGATCCACGGCGAGGCGAAGGAGACGCTGAAGGTGTCGGTCACGGTCGAACAGCAGCAGCAAAGCCAAAGCCAGAATCAAAGCCAGGCCCGGGGCCAGAGCCAAAATCAGAGTCAGTAGGGCCTGAGACGGGGCGGCGAGGACGCCCCGCCGAAGCTGCAGGATGTTGCGACTACCGCGAGGCGCTCGCCTGCAGGATGCGGCAGAGCGAAACCAGCCCGCTGTCATAACCGCCGCCAACGACATCGCGACAGCGTTTGATCAGCTTGACCCGCTCGCCGGCGGGCAGTGCATTGAACGCGGCCATCGAAGCACCCGGTGAAACCGAGCCTCCCGAACCGCCTCCGGTTCCACCGCCAACGCTGCCGCCACCCCCGGAGCTCCCGCCGCCGGATCCCGTTCCAACTCCCACGCCGAGCCCGAGCCCGACGCCGTTGCCGCCGCCTGCGTTGGCCTTGAGACCAGCAGTCAGGCCATTCCGTCCACCGACCGTGGCATTGACCGACGTGTTGAGCCCTTTTCCGCCGCCAAGGCCGACATCGGCATCTGCGTTGATGCCATTGGCGCCGCCGGCGCTCGCCTGCACATCGGCGTTGACGCCTTGCGCACCGCCGATCGAGGCGTTTGCGTTGGCATTGACGCCGTTTGCGCCGCCGAGCGATGCGTCGACATCGGCCTTAAGGCCGTTCGAGCCACCGAGGCCCACATTGGCGTTCAGCCCGCTCGGGCCACCGACGGACACGCCGACGCCAAGACCGTTCGCACTCTGTGAAAATGCCGGCTGGGACAGCGCCACCGTCGCAAGAAGACCGAGCGACAACGCAAATACATTCCTCCGCATGATCGTCCTCCTAACAAGGTCAGGGTCGGAATGGCCCCGACAATGGGGATACGTCGCAGGGTTGCTGCCGGTTGCAGCGGATCAGCCGAAAAGCGAGGGTTTTGCCCGGTGTGGATAACACAGGGCGAAGATGCGGCCGAAGGCGTGTCTTTTCGAAACGATGACTTATGACACGCACATAGGATCACCGCGCCGAAACCGATGCGGCGATCTTGTCTGAGGCTCCGCTCAATCGTAGCCGATCAAAGGAGGTCTATCAGACGCGCGACGCCGTCAGGCTGACCAGCGGCCCGAAAAAGCCGATGATGCGCGTAATGCGCGTCTGGCCGGGATCTAGGAATGCGATGTCCAGACCCTCGGGGAAAGATGATCCGTCGGGCATCACAAACCGCCAGGCGAAGCGTGCGATCCCATGATGAACATCCAGGTCGCTTGTCCGCGTAATGCGCGCTCCCGGATGCCTGGCCTGAATGCCGGCGATATGCGCGAGCAGTTCTTCTGCGCCGACGGCATGAACCGTTGGATCCGTATACGTTGCGCCATCGGCCCAGATCGGTACCAACCACGCCCGCCTCTGCTCGGCGTCCTCCGACGACCAGGCGGCGCAATAGGTATCGATGAGATCTGTCAGCGGCACGCTTCTTCACTCCTCTGGATCATAGGTTCCGGCGCGACGCTCGCTAAGACGACCAAGCCGAGGCGCATGCTCCTTCTCGCCGCAGAAGAGCTGGCGGCTGGGCGGCGGCTGCAAATTTGCTTCGATCGCCGCCGTTCAATGAGCACTGCCGCGGCCGCCCCGTCTGCAGGCACGTACCGTCGCGGGGACAAACTATGACGTCGACGCTGCGACGCCAATACGCACCCAGTGGTAAGTGCTTACCCAGAAGTAAGGAAAGAGGAACAGGCCTGCGGACAAAGGCGGATTGGGGCCGTCGCAGAGCAATAGCGGTGCGACGGTGACCTTTGTACGTCTGATTTGACGCAAACTGTGGCGCACGCAGAAGGACGAGCGAACCGTCCGTTCTTGCGCCGACAGCGTCAGTGGCTGTCGCGGTTCATCGGAATTTCCGCGCCCCGCGGACCGACGAGGAAGTCGAGATCCGCGCCCGTGTCGGCCTGCATCACGCTCTTGACGTAGAGGCCGGCATAACCACCCTTGAGCGGCATCACCGGAGAGACCCAGGCCGCACGACGGCGGGCCAATTCTTCGTCGGAGACGTCGAGATGGATGGTGCGGGCGGGTACGTCGACGGCGATCATGTCGCCGTTTTGAACCAGGGCCAGCGGCCCACCGTCGGCGGCTTCCGGCGCGGTATGCAGGATCACGGTGCCGTAGGCGGTACCGGACATGCGCGCATCCGAGATGCGGATCATGTCGGTAATGCCCTTCTTCAACACCTTCGGCGGCAGGCCCATATTGCCGACCTCGGCCATGCCCGGATAGCCCTTCGGGCCGCAATATTTCAGCACCATCACGCAGGTCTCGTCGATGTCGAGATCCTCGCTGTTGATGCGTGCGTGGTAGTCCTCGATGCTCTCGAACACGACCGCCCGGCCCTTGTGCTGCATCAGGTGCGGCGAAGCGGCGGACGGCTTCAACACGCAGCCCTTCGGCGCCAGGTTGCCGCGCAGCACGGCGATGCCACCTGACTTGGTCAGCGCCTTGTCGCGCGGCACGATCACGTCGTCGTTGTAGTTGACGACATCCTTGACGTCGTTCCAGATCGTGTCACCGGTGACGGTCACAGTATCCTTGTGAAGGAGGCCCATTTCGCCAACGGCCTTGATCACGACCGGCAGGCCGCCGGCATAATAGAACTCCTCCATCAGGTACTTGCCCGACGGCTGCAGGTTGACGATCGTCGGCACGTCGCGGCCGAGGCGATCCCAATCGTCGAGACTGAGGTCGACACCGACACGGCCGGCAAGCGCCAAGAGGTGCAGCACGGCGTTGGTCGAGCCGCCGACAGCGCCGTTGACGCGAATGGCGTTCTCGAAGGCCTGCTTCGTCAGGATATCCGAAGGCTTCAGATCCTCCTTGACCATGTCGACGATGCGGCGGCCGGAGAGCTGGGAGATCACCCGGCGGCGGGCATCGACGGCAGGGATCGCCGCATTGCCGGGCAGGGTCATGCCGAGCGCTTCGGCCATCGAGGCCATCGTCGAGGCCGTGCCCATGGTCATGCAGCTGCCGGCCGAGCGGGCCATGCCCTGCTCCGCGTCCATGAATTCGGCGAGCGACATCTCGCCGGACTTCACCATTTCCGAGAATTGCCAGATTGCCGTGCCGGAGCCGACGTCCTTGCCGCGCCACTTGCCATTCAGCATCGGGCCGCCGGAGACGAGGATAACCGGGATATCGACGCTGGCAGCGCCCATCAACAGGCTCGGCGTGGTCTTGTCGCAGCCGCCAAGCAGCACGACGCCATCGACCGGATTGCCGCGGATCGCTTCTTCGACGTCCATCGCCGCGAGGTTGCGGAACATCATCGCCGTCGGACGCAGCGTGCTTTCGCCGACGGAAAACACCGGAAACTCGACCGGGAAGCCGCCGGCCTCATAGACGCCACGCTTCACCCGCTCGGCAAGGTCACGCAGATGCGCGTTGCACGGCGTCAACTCCGACCAGGTGTTACAGATGCCGATGATCGGACGGCCATCGAAGGTGTCGGCGGGCAGGCCCTGGTTCTTCATCCAGGAGCGGTGCATGATGGCATTCTTGCCGGTGCCGCCGAACCAATCCTGCGAACGCAGCTTGCGCGGCCATTCAGCTTTCTTCTTCATCTCTTCCTTCCTTATGCGGCCCGCGCCGTTCACGCGGACCTGTGACGGCGCGCTTCAGGCGAGCGTGTAGGCCGTCTTGACGGTTGTGTAGAACTCGGCGGCGTAGCGTCCCTGCTCGCGCGATCCGTGCGACGAGCCCTTGCGGCCGCCAAACGGCACATGGAAGTCGACGCCCGCCGTCGGCAGGTTGACCATCACCATGCCCGCTTCCGCATTGCGCTTGAAATGGGTCGCGTGCTTGAGGCTGGTGGTGGCGATGCCCGACGACAGGCCGAAGGGTGTGTCGTTGGCGACAGAGAGCGCTTCGTCGTAGTCCCTGACCCGGATGACCGATGCGACCGGCCCGAAGATCTCTTCGCGGGAAATGCGCATGGCGTTTGTCGCCTCGGTAAACAGCGCCGGCTGCAGGTAGAAGCCGGGCGTGTCGCGTTTCAAGAGCTCGCCGCCGAAGGCAAGCTTGGCGCCTTCCTGCTTTCCGATGGCGATATAGTCGGTGTCCTGGTTGAGCTGGCTCTGGTCGACCACCGGACCGATCTGGGTGCCTGCCTTCAAGGCGTCGTCGATAACAAGCCCCTTCATCCGCTCGCCCATCGCGGCAACGAAACGATCATGAATGCCCTCGGTGACGATGAGGCGGGACGACGCGGTGCAGCGCTGGCCGGTGGAGAAGAAGGCGGAATTGACCGCTGCCTCGACCGCGACATTGAGATCGGCATCGTCGAGCACGACAAAGGGGTTCTTGCCGCCCATCTCCAGCTGGTATTTGCGATTGTGCTCGACCGAAGCCAGTGCGACGCATTTGCCGGTACCGGTCGAGCCGGTAAAGGTGATGGCGTGCACGTCGGGGCTGTCGAGCATCGCCTGGCCGACGACCGAGCCCTTGCCCATGACGAGGTTCAACACGCCCTTCGGCAGGCCGGCGCGGTGCAGGATATCGACGATCGCCCAGGAACTGCCGGGCACCAGCTCGGCCGGCTTGAAGACAACGGTGTTGCCGTAACAAAGCGCCGGCGCGATCTTCCAGGCAGGAATGGCGATCGGGAAATTCCAGGGCGTGATGATGCCGACGACGCCGACCGGTTCTCGGGTGATCTCGACGCCGATATTGGGCCTTGCCGACGGCAGCACTTCGCCCGCCAACCGCAGGCATTCGCCGGCGAAGAAGTCGAAGATCTGGCTGGCGCGCACCGTCTCGCCGATGCCTTCGGCCAATGTCTTGCCTTCCTCGCGCGACAACAGCCTGCCGAGCTCGTCCTTGCGGGCAAGGATCTCGTCGGCGGTTTTTCTCAGGATCGCATGGCGCTCGAGGATGCCGGAGCGCGACCAGGCCGGAAACGCCGCCTTCGCAGCGGCAATCGCCGCCCGCGCATCGTCCGCTGACGCGCGGGCATATTCGCCGACCACGTCGTTGGTGTCGGACGGGTTGATGTTGGCAACCCCGTCACCACCGACCCATTCGCCGGCAATCAGGTTTTGGTGCAATGTCATAGGCTTCGAGCCTCCGTCATGAACGCGAGCGACCGTCCCTCTCGAACGGTCGCGCCTGGAGATCTGTCAGAGCTGACGGATCGCGACTTCTTCGTCTGCCGCGATGGCAAGCGCGTTGCGAAGCGGCAGGCCGAAGCCCGAAGCCTCGATCTCGAACACGTCGCCTTCCTCGGTGCGGATGCCGTCACCGAAGGACAGCGTTGCCGTGCCGAACATGTGCACGTGCACGTCGCCCGGCTGGCGGAACAGGCCATACTTGAAATGGTGATGCTCAAGATTGGCGAAGCTGTGCGACATGTTGGCTTCGCCCGACAGGAACGGCTTTTCCCAGAGCACCTTTCCGCCGCGCAGGATGCGCGACATGCCACGGATATCCTCCGGCGCCACGCCGATGCGGATTTCCGGACCGAAGCTTGCCTGACGCAGCTTCGAATGCGCCAGCCAGAGGTAGTTGACCCGTTCGGTCTTGTGGTCGGAGAACTCGTTGGCAACGGCGAAACCGATACGGAACGGAACGCCCTTGTCAGAGATAACGTAGATGCCGGCCATTTCCGGCTCTTCGCCGCCGTCCTCGGCAAAAGCGGGCGAAACGAGCGCATCACCGGGCGCCACGGCGGACGTGCCGTTGCCCTTGTAGAACCATTCAGGCTGCACGCCGGTCTCGCCTGATTTCGGCTTGCCGCCTTCGAGGCCCATGCGGAACATCTTCATCGAGTCCGTCAACGTTTCCTCGGCTGCCTCGCTTGTCTTCTTGTGCATGGCGTCGCGGGTCGCAGCCGAGCCCAAGTGCGTGAGCCCCGTGCCGGTCAGATGCAAGTGCGCCGGATCCGGATGGGTGATCGGCGGCAGGAAGCGTCCCTCCGCATAGGCCTTGTCGAGGTCGACGGCGGCCCCGAGACCCTTGGCCTCGATCGTCTCCTTCAGGCTGCGCCCGGCATTGGCCGCTTCCATCGCCAGCGCATAGACGCTCGCCGCACCGTTCACCGCATGCGCCGCCTCACCGGGCTGCCGCACCGCCACCGTGATCGATCCGTCTTCGTTCCTGATCTGCGAAATCAGCACGATGCTATCCTTCCTATCGTCTCGGGTCGCTGTGTTCGCCTTCTCGAGGCAAAAGCGTTCCCGTGGGTGGCTCTCGCCACCCAATTCCGGCGGACCAATCCGCCGATCCTGGCAGCCGCGGCTGCCGGTGAATGTTACTGGTTTACGCCGGGTCTTATGGCTTTCCGCTCAACCCTTGTTCTTGTTGTAGACATCGAAGAACACCGCAGCGAGGAGCACGAGGCCCTTGATCAGTTGCTGGTAATCGATGCCGATGCCCATGATCGACATGCCGTTGTTCATCACGCCCATGATGAAGGCGCCGATGACAGCCCCGATGATCTTGCCGACGCCGCCCGACGCCGAGGCGCCGCCGATGAAGCAGGCCGCGATCACGTCGAGCTCGAAGCCGACACCCGCTTTCGGCGTGGCCGAGTTGAGCCGTGCGGTGATGATCATGCCGGCGAGTGCGGCAAGCACGCCCATGTTGACGAAGGTGTAGAAGGTCAGCCGTTCGGTATTGATGCCCGAAAGCTTTGTCGCCTTCACGTTGCCGCCCATCGCATAGATGCGCCGGCCGATCGTCGATCGGGTGGTGATGAAGGTGTAGAGCGCGATCAGCACGGCCATGGCGATCAGCACGTTCGGCAGGCCGCGATAGGTCGCGAGCTGGAAGCCGATGAACAGCGCCACGGCGGCGATGACCGCCATCTGCACGGCGAAGAAGATGAACGGCTCGTTTTCCGTGCCGTGCTGCTCGTTGATCTTGCGGTCGCGAATGCCCGCATAGATCGCGTAGCCGACCAGCGCGATGACGGCGACGAGCGCCACCATGTTCTGGATTGTCTCGGGCGCCGGGTTGAGGAAATAGAGGAAATCCGGAACGAAGCCCGTCGACAGCAGCTGGAATTCCTTCGGGAACGGACCGATCGGGCGGCCGCCGAGCACCACATAGGTGAGCCCGCGAAAAACCAGCATGCCGGCCAGTGTGACGATGAAGGACGGGATCTTCTGGTAGGCAACCCAATAGCCCTGCGCCGCCCCCATGATGCCGCCAACGATCAGACAGGCGGGGATGACGACGATGGCCGGCAGGCCCCATTTGACCAGCATGATCGCCGAAATCGCGCCGATGAAGGCGACGATCGAGCCGACCGACAGGTCGATATGCCCGGCGACGATGATCAGCAGCATGCCGAGCGCCATGATGACGATGAACGAGTTCTGCAGCACCAGGTTGGTGATGTTGACCGGCTTGAACAGGACGCCATTCGTGACGAACTGGAAGAACAGCATGATCACGACGAGCGCGACCAGCAGGCCGTATTCGCGGATGTTGTTCTTGAGGTAGTCCCCGATCGAGGGGTTGTTGTTTTGGGTGCTCGTATCGGCGACCATTAGTGTTTCTCCCCTGAACGCATGATGGCACGCATGATGGATTCCTGACTCGCTTCCGCCTTCGAAAGCTCCGCGACGATGCGGCCTTCGTTCATGACGTAGATGCGATCGCAGGTTCCAAGCAGCTCCGGCATTTCCGATGAGATCATCAGGATGCCCTTACCCTCGGCGGCAAGCTGGTTGATGATGGTGTAGATCTCATACTTCGCGCCGATATCGATGCCGCGTGTCGGCTCGTCGAGAATGAGAACTTCCGGATTGGTGAACAACCATTTGGACAAGACGACCTTCTGCTGGTTGCCGCCCGAAAGGTTGACCGTTTCCTGATAGATCGAGTGCGAGCGGATGCGCAGCTTCGAGCGATAGTCGGAAGCGACCTTCGCTTCCTTGCGATCGTCGATGACGCCGTTTGCGGCCACCGCCTTCAGGTTGGAGAGCGTCGTGTTCTCCTTGATGTTGTTGATCAGCACGAGACCGAGCTGCTTGCGGTCCTCGGTGACATAGGCAAGCCCCGCATCGATCGCCCGCGGAATGGTGCTGACGTCGACGGGCTTGCCGCGCATCTTCACGTCGCCGGTGATCTTGTGGCCCCAGGACTTGCCGAAGAGGCTCATCGCCGTTTCGGTGCGCCCTGCCCCCATCAACCCGGCGATGCCGACGACCTCGCCGGCGCGCACCGTGAAATTGACGTCGTGCAGGAACTGACGATCGCGGTGCTGCTGATGGAAGACGTTCCAGTTCTTAACTTCGAGCAGCGTCTCGCCAATCTTCGGTTCGCGCGGCGGATAGCGGTCTTCCATGGCGCGGCCGACCATACCCTTGATGATCCGGTCTTCGCCGATGTCTTCGCTGTGACAGTCGAGCGTCTCGACCGTGCCGCCATCGCGCAGGATGGTGATCTGGTCGGCGACCTTCCGGATCTCGTTCAGCTTGTGCGAGATGATGATCGAGGTCATGCCCTGCGTGCGAAACTCCATGAGCAGCTTCAAAAGCGCATCGGAGTCGGTTTCGTTGAGCGAGGCGGTCGGCTCGTCGAGGATCAACAGCCGCACCTTCTTCGATAGCGCCTTGGCGATCTCGACCAACTGCTGCTTGCCGACACCGATGTCGGTGATCAGCGTCGCCGGGCTCTCGCTGAGGCCCACCTTCTTCAAGAGTTCCTGGGTGCGGGCAAAGGTCTGCGGCCAGTGGATCACGCCGTTGCTGGCGATCTCGTTGCCGAGGAAGATGTTCTCGGCGATCGAAAGCAGCGGCACCAGCGCCAGTTCCTGGTGGATGATGATGATGCCGAGGTCTTCGCTGTCGGAAATCGTCGAGAAGCGACGGGCTTCGCCGCCATAGTGGATCTCGCCGTCATAGGTGCCGGCGGGATAGACGCCGCTCAGCACCTTCATCAGCGTCGACTTGCCGGCGCCGTTTTCGCCGACGAGTGCGTGGATCTCGCCTTCGCGGACCTTGAAGCTGACATTGTCCAGCGCCTTGACGCCCGGAAACGTCTTGGTGATGCCCCGCATTTCAAGAATGATATTGTCCATGTTCAGTCATTCCAGCGGCAGTCTTCGAGAGAGTACCGGCTCCGTCATCTGGATAGAAGGGCCCGCGCGCATGCACGGGCCCTCACGCTCAAAAAGATCAATTATTGATCTGGTCTTCGGTGTAGTAACCGGAGGAAACCAGCACGTCCTTGATGTTGGACTTGTCGACGGCAACCGGCTTCAAGAGGTAGGACGGAACCACCTTGACGCCGTTGTCATAGGTCTTGGTGTCGTTCACTTCCGGCTCCTTGCCTTCCATGATCGCGTTGACCATGCCGACGGTGACCTTGGCGAGTTCGCGCGTGTCCTTGAAGATCGACGAATACTGTTCGCCGGCAAGGATCGACTTGACCGACGGCAGCTCGGCGTCCTGACCGGTCACGGCAGGCATCGCCATGTCGCCCGAGCCGTAACCGACGCCCTTCAGCGCCGAGATGATGCCGATCGACAGGCCGTCATAAGGCGACAGAACGCCATCGACCTTGGCGTCGGTGTAGTTCGACGACAGCAGGTTTTCCATGCGGGCCTGGGCAACGGCACCGTCCCAACGCAGCGTGCCGACCTGGTCCATGCCCTTCTGGCCGGACTTGACCACGATCTTCTTGCTGTCGATCAGCGGCTGCAGGACCGACATCGCGCCATCGTAGAAGAAGAAGGCGTTGTTATCGTCAGGCGAACCGCCGAACAGTTCGATGTTCTTCGGCTCGGTTGCGCCGTCGAGCTTGAGGCCCTGGACGAGCGAGGTTGCCTGCTGCACGCCAACCTGGAAGTTGTCGAAGGTGGCGTAGTAGTCGACATTGCCCGAGTCGCGGATCAGGCGGTCATAGGCGATGACCTTGACGCCGGCGTCGTGCGCCTTCTGCAGGATGTCGGAGAGCGTCGTGCCGTCGATGGCGCCGATGACGAGAACCTTGGCACCCTTGGTCACCATGTTTTCGATCTGGGCAAGCTGGTTCGGGATGTCGTCGTCAGCGAACTGCAGGTCCGGCGTGTAGCCCGCTTCCTTGAACAGCTTCTCCATGGTCTCGCCGTCGGAAATCCAGCGGGTCGACGTCTTCGTCGGCATGGAAATGCCGACCGTGCCCTTGTCCTGCGCAAATGCCGGTGCAGCGAAGGACGCGATCGAAATCGCGGCGGCTGCGAGAAGCGAAGTCATCAATTTCATCAGTTCTCTCCCAAAAAAGTTGAAGCCGGCAGGCGAGAGCCTTTCCGTCTATGCGCAGCAATCCGCCGCCCGAGATCTTCGTCTCCGGCTGCGGTCAAGGTGAAGGAGAGGCCTCCCCGCCTCGCATGCTCCTACATGCGCTGGCACATAAGCAAAAACTGGAATGAAACCATATAACTGTCAAATACAATATTGCTTTGAATACATACCAAAAATGATATATCGAGCGCAAACAGTGTGATTTTTGAAAATCCCTGAAAACCAAATAAAAAAACGCAGAGGTTGAAATGCGCGATCAGAAACCGAGCACCGCCGGCGAACTCGTCGATTCGACGCTCTTCCGCTCGGGCCTGAAGATCAGCCACCTCCGCCTGATTCTCGCGATCGACGATCACCGCCGTATCAGCGCCGCCGCCGACGCCCTCGGCATCTCGCAACCGGCGGCATCGCGCATGCTCTCGGAAATCGAGACCATGCTGAAGGCGCCGGTGTGCGAACGCGTGGCGCGTGGCGTCCTGTTGACGCCCTATGGCGAAGCGCTGGCGCGGCGCGCGCGCAGTATATTTCTGGAGCTGCGGGAGGCATCGCGCGAGATCAACGAGCTGAAGACCGGCAGCGGCGGTTCGGTCTCGCTCGGCTCTGTCACGGGCCCGGCGCTCAACCTCGCTGTACCCGCCATCCGCCAGGTGATGACCGCCTATCCCGGCATCGAGATCAACGTCCAGATCGAAAACAGCAACGTGCTGGCCAGGGAACTGCTCGCCGCCCGACACGATTTCATCATCGGCCGCATCCCCGACGACCAGCCGCCGCGGCTCTTCAACATGGTGGAGATCGGCTACGAGGAAGTCTGCCTGATCGTGCGCGACGGCCATCCGCTGCTCGACAAGCCCATGGTCGTCGCCGAGGACCTGCCCTCCTATGACTGGGTATTCCAGCCGCCCGGCACGCTTCTGAGGCGCGCGGTCGAAGACAGTTTCGTCGCGGCAGGGGTGCGGTTGCCGGCGACCGTGATCAACACCTCGTCGATCATCCTGACGCTGTCGATCGTGCGCAACACAAACGCAATTGCACCAGTGGCGCTCGACGTCGCCAACCTGATTGCCGGCAACGGCACGCCGGCCGGGGAAATCCGCATCCTGAAGACCGAGATCCCGATCCGCATCAAACCCTATGGGCTGATCACCGCCGAGGGACGCGCGCTGCCGCCGAGCGCCAAGCTGCTCTACGACCTGATCCTCAAGCAAGGCCGCGCCTGACCAGCCCGGGCATGATCACGCTGATCAGCCCGGGATAATCTCCGCCTGCCATTTTGCACGGCGATCGGAGACGTCATGTTTGGAATGTCAGTCTTTCAGTCGGTGCTCGAGCGGCTGAAATCGGAAGAGGATATCGAACCGGAACCGGCCGAAGCGACGCGTGTCGCCACGCCCTATGCCCCGGCATTCGACAACACCTTTGCGGCCGAAAGCGCCCGCTCGGCTGCCTTCGGCGCCGTCGAGCGCGCCTATCTCGATGCGTCTTTCGTGGAGCCGCCGCCTCCACCGGTCATGCCGGATTATCTCAACCGTACGACGCTTGCAGACGTGGCCGAGGAACTGGCGCTTGTCGACGGCGAAACGCAGGTGACGCTCGCGGCAAAACGGCGGGCCTTCGCGGCCCTGAACCATCCGGACCGATTGCCGGCCGCTTTCCGCGCCAATGCCACCGTGCGCATGAAGATCGCCAACATGCTGATCGACGAAGCCGCAAAGCAGATGCGCGCCATCAACCCGGCGCCGTGAACCTCAGCCGGCAGCGTCGCTCCCGTCGCCCTTGCCTTGCCCCTCGTCCCCGGCCTTCTCGACGCCCCTCTCGCTCGGCTTGTAGAAAACCAGAAGCGCTGCCGAGGCATAGGCGGTGACCGCGAGGAAGATCATCCCCCACATCGTCTGCTCGCCCAGGAATTCGACCACTGTCCAGACGCCGCAGAAGCCCACGATCAGCAGGCGGATCCACAGTGGGCGGTAGAAGGGATGGTCCGGGTCGATGAACTTGAGCATTCTGTCCTCTGGTGGCCTTGTCGCGTGCATCCCATTTAGGGGAAAATCGTCGCGGACGGCAAGGCCATGGCCTCCGACTCCCCTTGACGGATACAATAAAAATGGAATAAAAATTCCGAAATAATCCACATCGGAGACTTCGTTCCAAATAAGGAAGTGACCGAGTGGAAACGGAGGCATCAAGGGAGAGGCGCTGGCGTAGCGTTCCAACGCGCGGTCTTTCGTGGCAATTCTCCAACCCATTCGCGGAAGCAGCGTTCCGCGGCGCCTTTGCGCGATGAGCGCCGATCATCACGCCCCTTCCCGGTCGCGAACCGGAATTCGAGAGAAACAGAGATGACAGTCAGATTTGGTCTTCTGGGCGCCGGCCGCATCGGCAAGGTTCACGCGAAAGCCGTCAGCGGCAATCCGGACGCTGTGCTTGTTGCCGTCGCCGATGCCTTCCCCGCCGCCGCCGATGCCATCGCCAAGCAGTATGGCTGCGAGGTCCGCACCATCGAAGCGATGGAAGCGGCCAAGGACATCGACGCCGTCGTCATCTGCACGCCGACCGATACCCATGCCGACCTGATCGAACGCTTCGCCCGCGCCGGCAAGGCAATCTTCTGCGAAAAGCCCGTCGATCTCGACGCCGAGCGCGTCAAGGCCTGCCTCAAGGTCGTGAGCGAGACCAAGGCCAAGCTGATGGTCGGCTTCAACCGCCGCTTCGACCCGCATTTCATGGCCGTGAAGAAGGCGATCGATGCCGGCAAGATCGGCGACGTCGAAATGGTGACGATCACCTCGCGCGATCCGGGCGCCCCGCCCGTCGACTACATCAAGCGTTCGGGCGGCATCTTCCGCGACATGACCATCCATGACTTCGACATGGCCCGCTTCCTGCTCGGCGAAGAGCCGGTCTCGGTCACGGCAACCGCTGCCGTTCTCGTCGACAAGGCGATCGGCGAAGCCGGCGACTATGACAGCGTCTCGGTCATCCTGCAGACGGCGTCCGGCAAGCAGGCGATCATCTCCAATTCCCGACGCGCCACCTACGGCTACGACCAGCGCATCGAAGTGCACGGCTCGAAGGGCGTGGCTTCGGCCGAGAACCAGCGCCCGGTCTCGATCGAGATCGCCAATGGCGACGGCTACACCCGCCCGCCACTGCACGACTTCTTCATGACCCGCTACACCGAAGCCTATGCCAACGAGATCGAGAGCTTTATCGCCGCGATCGAAAAGGGTGCGGAAATCACGCCGTCCGGCAAGGATGGTCTCGCGGCTCTCGCGCTTGCCGATGCGGCTGTAAAGTCCGTCGTCGAAAAGCGCCAGATCAGCGTCGCCTGAGCCTTCGACCGACGACCGATCAAGGAAAAAGGCCGGGCGCCATATGCCCGGCCTTTTTCGTATCCGCACTGCCCGGCCGCGGCCGTTTCAACCGTCGGCGCACGCCGGCACCTTCTCCCAGCGGGCGGTTTCCTGCCCGGTGCTGGGGGCGGCCCCCGGCCTGCCGGAGAGGAAGCCCTGTATCTGCAGGCAGCCCTCCTCCGCAAGGATCTGTCTTTGCCGTTCGGTTTCGACGCCCTCAGTCACGACCGCAAGCCTGAGGCTGTGGCCAAGCGCGATGATCGCCCGGACGATCGCCTGTGCCGACGGGTCCTTTTCCAGCGCCGCAGTGAAGCTGCAATCGATCTTCAGCTTGTCGAAGGGGAAGGTCTGCAGGTTGCTGAGCGACGAATGGCCGGTGCCGAAATCGTCCATGACGATCCGCACGCCAAGCACCCGCAGGCGCACCAGAACCGCCAGCACGTCCTCGCGATTGTGCATCAACGCCGCCTCGGTGATCTCGAGCTCGAGCCGCCAGGGATCAAGGCCGGTGCGGCGCAGGATGTTCGCAACCTGGTCAAAAAGATTGGGCAACAGGAATTGCACGGGCGAAATGTTGACGGAAATCGGCAGGGGTTCGTTCCACTTCGCCGCCTCCGTGCAGGCCTGCTCCAGCACCCATTCACCGATCTGGATGATCGAGCCGCTCTCCTCGGCGATGGGGATGAAAATATCCGGGCCAATCAGCCCGCGCTGCGGATGCTCCCAGCGCAGAAGCGCCTCATAGCCGATGGCCCTGTCGCTTTGGACCTCGACCAACGGCTGGTATTCGAGGAAGAACTGCCGGCGAAGCACCGCATGGCGCAGGTCGTTTTCGATCTGGCGGCGGGTGCGGACTGCCTCGTCCATCTCCCGGTCGAAGAAGCAGGCGATGCCCTTGCCGCTCTGCTTGGCGCGGTAAAGCGCCGTGTCGGCATTGTTGCGCAACTGATCCGCCGTCTGCCCGTCGGCCGGAAAGATCGCAGCCCCGATGCTGACGCCGACGGCTGTCGGGTCGCGATTGGTGTCCATTTCGGCGGCAAACAGCGCCAGGATCCGGTCCGTCAGCTGCCGCACCGCCTCCGGCTCCCTGCCGCCCACCTGGATGATCGCAAACTCGTCGCCGCCGAGCCGGGCGATCGTATCCTGCTCGCCGACGGCAGCCCGCAGGATGTCGGCGACCTTCATCAGGATGCGATCGCCCTCGCCATGGCCGAAGATATCGTTGACCGCCTTGAAGCGGTCGAGGTCGAGGCAGAGGATCGCCAGTTCCTCGTTTCTCGCAGCAGCCGCCGCCAGCGTCTGGCCCAGCCTGCGGTCGAAGAAGGCGCGGTTCGGCAGGTCCGTCAGCGCGTCATGATGGGCGAGATGTTCGATCGTGCGCTCGGCTTCCTTACGCGCCCGCAGGTCGCGCACGAAGATCACGTCGCATTCCCGGCCGCGATACTCGATCGTCCGGCACATGAACTCCACCGGAATGGTGCGGCCTTCGGCGTTCAGAAGATCGATTTCGCCCGGACCGTCGCCGTGCCTGTGGGCGTCCAATCCCTCTTCGCCAAAGACGAAGATGTCCGCCGGAGACCGCCCGGAGAGCTCCGACAGATTGCGGCCCGTCAGTGCTGCGAAGCGTTCGTTGGCGTCCACGATCACGCCGTCGAAGACGATCGCCATGCCTTCAAGCGATGCATTGGCGAGCCCGCGCAGATCCGTCAGGTGCCGGTCGAGAAAGAGCGCGCCGAAGGCGAGCACGATCAATGTGGTCGAAGCGGCGATGACGCCGCCCGCAAGCCAGGCTGGATGGATGGTCTGGGCAACGGCGACATCGGCCTCGGGCACCAGCGTGATGCCGCTCATCGAGGTGAAATGCAGCGCGCAGATGCCGACGACCAGAAGCAGCGACGCGACGACCATGCGCCGCACGCCACGTAAGAGCTGAAAGGCGTGGAGCGCGGCCCCGGCCAGCATCGTCCCGGCGAGCACGGCGGAGACCGTCGTTTCGGGATCGTAAGAAATATGCCCTTGGATCTCGATCGCCCGCATGCCGGTAAAGTGCATCGCCGCGATGCCGGCGCCGAGCAGCAGGCCGCCGCAGCTCATCGAAAGATGCGAGCGCCCGCCAAGACCGATCGCAAAGGCGAGCCAAGACGCTGCGATCGCCACGGCCACCGAGAGGAGCGTGCCCCAGGCGCCATAGGCGACGGGAACGCCGCCATCATAGGCGAGCATGGCGATGAAATGGGTGGACCAGACGCCGATACCGCAGGCAAAGCCGCTGGCCGCGATCCACAAACCGCGTTGGCTGCCTTCGCTTCGCTGAGCGCGCAACAGGAGCAGCATCGTCGCGACGCTGCCTGCCAGGCAGACGATCGCGGCAACCAGGATGAGGCGCCAGTCATGATCGTCGCGTATGCATGCAATCACTGAAAACATAATCGTCTCCCGCGTCAGGCTCACCTTGACAACGAGTCGCTAAATAACTGTAAATTGTATCGCTGCAATTGTTCACCTTCGACACAACCCCAAAAATGGTTGCGCCGAAAGTTCGTCTCAACCGTGCATCGCGGATGCGCCGACGCTGGCGGTGTCGCCATCGATCGCGCCGAGCGCCCGTGCCAGGTGCCCCTCGAAAACCAGGCGCTGCTCGTCGGCAACGACCGTGATTTCCGGCGCCCCCTGAAGCCGGATCTGCATCGATTGGGCCAGCCCCTCCTCGATCCCCGGCAGCATCAGATCGAAGTAGCGGAGGCCCGGTCCGGTGACATGGACGGGCATGCGCTCATAGAGGCTCAACATGCGCGAGATGCCGTTGCCGAGCGCGATGCCCGCCTGGCGAAAGGCGTAGCCGGCCATGCGGTGACCCTGCCGTGCGCTGGCTGCAATCTTGTCGAGTTCCGTTACCGGAACGAACTTGGCGGGAATGGTATCGGCCGGCACTTCGAAGGCCGCGCGCAGGATGCCGTAGAAGCCGGCCGCCGCCTCTATGCAGCCATAGGCGCCGCAGCGGCAAAGCCCCGCCGACGGCATGTGCAGCATATGGCCGAAATTCGGCGCGCTGACATCCATCTCGCCGCTCTGGCTCTTGCGCGCGACCCCGAGCCCTATGCTGTGCCCGAGCGAGATCGCCGCAAGCGCCCTGAAGCCGCTCTCCGGTTTGCGCTCGGCCTGCGCGGCAAGTGCCTGCGCGACCAGAAGGGTTTCGTTGCTGAGCATCACCTTCGCCCGCCAGTCCGGCGCGAGCAGCGCGGCGAAATCGAGCTCCTCCCGCCCGAACACCGGCGACCACAAGAGCCGCGCGGACGCGCCGTCGACCAGGCCCTTGCTGCTGATCGAGACGGCCAGCACCTGGCTGCGCTCCAGTCTCGACCGTTGCAACAGGCGCTCGAGCGCATCGACGAACGCCCGGGCGAAAGGGGCGGTACCGCGCTCGTCGTGGTTTCGGGTCTCGTCGAAGCGGTCGAGCAACGTGCCGCCGTAATCGACCAGCGAATATTGCACGATGTCGGACGAGATCCGGACGACGATCAGATGGCCGTGATCGCGGCGTGGCGTGAACAGCACCCGTGGACGCCCGCGCCCGCCCTGGACCTGCTGCTCGGCCTTGGCGAGCACGCCGGCCTTTTCCAGCTCCGCCGTGATCGCCGAAACGGTCGCCGAGGCAAGCCCGGTCTCGGAAGAGATCTCCGTATGGGAGAGATTGCCGGAGCGCCGGAGCGCCGCAAGGACCAACGCGCTGTTTTGCTGACGCACGAGCTCAGTGCTGGACTTGGTCAGCATGAGACGTCCCTGTCAGTGGCGGATCCTTCGAACACATGCCCCTCCCAAAGCATCTGTTGACCGGCAAGACAAGGCGCCGAACACCTTGTCGACAGCCTTGTGGCACCGATTTTCGGGACGGTCGAGAAACATCGGACACGACCGCTCGCGGAGCACCTTGTTGATGCCGCAACCGCCGCTTTCACGCCGTGTTGACAGCCTCAAAAATCCATGACATTCATTTTCTCGACTGTCGAGAAAATAATTCCGCACGGTGTAGCGGCACGATCTACGACAGCGTCTAAGGCTGGCAGAGGATGGTGCGGGAGGTTCGCACGCTCGGCCGGCCCTCACTCGGGAGGATGAAATGAAATCCGTTTTGAAGCTGATGGCAGGCGTTGCCGTCATCGTTTCCCTGCATTCCGTTGCCCAGGCAAAGGACCTGGTCGTCGGCGTTTCCTGGTCCAACTTCCAGGAAGAGCGCTGGAAAACCGACGAAGCCGCCATCAAGGCAGCCCTCGAAGCCTCGGGCGACAAGTACATCTCCGCTGACGCACAGTCGTCCGCCGCCAAGCAGCTGACCGACATCGAGTCGCTGATCGCCCAGGGCGCCAATGCACTGATCGTGCTTGCCCAGGACAGCGACGCCATCGGCCCGGCGATCGAAAAGGCCGCTGCCGAAGGCATTCCGGTCGTCGGCTACGACCGCCTGATCGAAAACCCGGCGGCCTTCTACATCACCTTCGACAACAAGGAAGTGGGCCGCATGCAGGCCCGTGAAGTGTTCAAGGTGAAACCGGAAGGCAACTACGTCTTCATCAAGGGCTCGTCTTCCGACCCGAACGCCGACTTCCTCTTCTCCGGACAGATGGAAGTGCTGAAGGAAGCCGTCGACGCCGGCAAGATCAAGAATGTCGGCGAAGCCTATACCGACGGCTGGAAGCCTGAAAACGCCCAGAAGAACATGGAGCAGTTCCTGACCGCCAACGACAACAAGGTCGATGCGGTCGTCGCCTCCAACGACGGCACCGCGGGCGGCGCAATCGCTGCCCTCGACGCTCAAGGGTTGGCTGGCTCCGTTCCGGTCTCCGGCCAGGACGCAGACAAGGCGGCCCTGAACCGCGTTGCGCTCGGCACGCAGACCGTTTCGGTCTGGAAGGACTCGCGCGAACTCGGCAAGCGCGCCGCAGAAGTCGCCGTCGAACTTGCCGGCGGCAAGAAGATGGAAGAAGTCTCTGGCGTCACCACCTTCAACGGCGGCCCGAAGGGCGTCGCCATGCAGTCGGTCTTCCTGGCTCCCCTGCCGATCACCAAGGACAACCTGAACGTCGTCATCGACGCGGGCTGGATCTCCAAGGCTGAGGCCTGCCAGGGCGTCAAGGGCGACGTCGCGGCCTGCAAATAAGCCGCACCAGCAGAACTGAGCGCTGACAAAAGACAAGCGCCGCAACGCAACCCGTTGCGGCGCTTGCGCAAGGTGCGGACGCGGCGGACAATACCGCTTCCGCGACCGCAATAATCAGCACGCAGGCTCGGTTTCTGCCGTCGCACCGGACTTGTCGCGTCCATTTCGGGCTCTTGGTGCCTCTGACGCGATGACATCAACAACATAAGTGGGGGGAAGGCACGTCCATGGCCGACATCACACAAGGCAACACAAAGGGCGCACAGACAAATCGCGCCCGTACAGCGGACGAGAACCCGGTAAAACGTTTCTTCCGCGCCACCGAGATCGACACCCGGCTGCTCGGCATGGTCGGCGCGCTCGTCATCATCTGGGTCGGCTTCCAGATCATGACCGGCGGGCTGTTCCTGACGCCACGCAACCTTTGGAACCTGACGGTTCAGACCTCCTCTGTCGCCGTGATGGCGACCGGCATGGTGCTGATAATCGTCACCCGCAACATCGACCTCTCCGTCGGCTCCGTGCTCGGCTTCTGCGGCATGGTCATGGGGGTCATGCAGGCAAAGTTCCTGCCGCAATATCTCGGCCTCGAACACCCGGCCATCTGGATCATCACCCTTCTGAGCGGCATCGCCGTCGGTGCCGCCATCGGCGCGCTGCAGGGCTCGATCGTCGCCTTCCTCAATGTGCCCGCCTTCATCGTCACGCTCGGCGGCCTGCTCGTCTGGCGCGGCGCGACCTGGTTCGTCACCAGCGGCCAGACGGTCGCACCGATGAACGCCACCTTCCGCCTGATGGGCGGCGGCACAGAGGGCTCGATCGGCGCAACGGCCAGCTGGATCGTCGGCATCCTCGCCTGCATCGCCATCGTTGCCGCCATCCTCAATTCGCGCAAGCAGCGCAAGCGCTTCCGCTTCCCGCTGCGACCGGTCTGGGCAGAGTACTTCCTGGCGATCCTCGGCTGCATCCTGGTGCTCGGCGCGATCGCGGTTGCCAACAGCTACTATTGGCCGACCAACATCGCCCGCAAATATGCCGACGCTAACGGCATCGCCTGGCCGGACGGCGGCCTTATGATCTCGCACGGCATCGCCATACCGGTGTTGATGGCGATCGCCGTCGGCATCGTCATGACCTTCATCGCCACCCGCCTGCGTTTCGGCCGCTATGTCTTTGCGCTCGGCGGCAACCCCGAGGCGGCCGAACTCGCTGGCATCAAGACCCGCTGGGTCACCGTCAAGATCTTCACGCTGATGGGCATCCTCTGCGCCATCGCCGCGGCAATCTCGACCGCCCGCCTCAATGCTGCGACCAACGCCCAGGGCGAACTCGACGAGCTCTATACGATCGCCGCAGCCGTCATCGGCGGCACATCGCTTGCCGGCGGCGTCGGCACGATCGCCGGTGCCATGATCGGTGCGCTCGTCATGCAATCCCTGCAGTCGGGCATGGTGCTCTTGGGGATCGACAGTCCGTTCCAGCGCATCGTCGTCGGCGTGGTCCTCGTCGTCGCCGTCTGGCTCGACACCGTCTACCGCGCCCGCGCCAAGTAAGGAGTACGATCCATGAAAGACCAACGCACTCCGCTTGTGGAAATGAAGAACATTTCCATCTCCTTCGGCGGCATCCACGCGGTGGACAACGCCTCCGTCGATCTCTACCCCGGCGAAGTCGTGGCCCTGCTCGGCCACAACGGCGCCGGCAAGTCGACCCTGATCAAGATCCTTTCGGGCGCCTACAAGCGCGATGCCGGCGAGATCCTGATCAATGGCGAGGCCGCCGACATCAACAACCCGCGCGACGCCAAGAAATACGGCATCGAGACGATCTACCAGACGCTCGCCGTCGCCGATAACGTCGACGCCGCCGCCAACCTCTATCTCGGCCGTGAACTGCGCACGCCGTGGGGCACGCTTGACGACGTGGCGATGGAGGCCAAGGCCCGCGAAGTCATGGGGCGCCTCAATCCTAACTTCCAGCGCTTCAAGGAACCGGTGAAGGCGCTTTCCGGCGGCCAGCGGCAGTCGGTGGCGATCGCCCGCGCGATCCTCTTCGACGCCCGCATCCTGATCATGGACGAGCCGACGGCAGCCCTTGGGCCGCAGGAGACCGCCCAGGTCGGCGATCTCATCAAGCAGCTGAAGCGCGAAGGCATCGGCATCTTCCTGATCAGCCACGACATCCACGACGTCTTCGACCTCGCCGACCGCGTGTCGGTCATGAAGAACGGCCAGGTCGTCGGCCAGGCCCGAACCGAGGACGTCACCAAGGACGAGGTGCTCGGCATGATCATCATGGGCAAGGTACCGCCCAAGGCGATCCCCGGCCCCGGCGCCATGCAGGTGGCGTAGGCCAAGCGGTCGGCTTCATCCCGCAAAACCACGCTCTCAACGACGCCGCGCCCCCGGGGCGCGGCGTTTCTATTTGCCCGATGAGGCTCGCCCCGCCGCACGGGCCGGCTCCGTGGCGCCCGCTTCGCCAGCGCTGCCAGTGCGAAAAATCAGCGTCCGGCTCAGCGCATAGTTCACCGAAAAGACCAGGAGCAGCGCCAGCGCCTGGGCAACGACATAGTGTATGACGGCCGATAGCAGCAGGAAGGCGACCGCGTTTATTCCGGCGCCGAAAGTCGACACCGCCAAGAACTTCGGCAACGCCTTGAGGTGCGGTGCGTCGGATCGGAAGGTGAAACGCCGCTGGAGGAAATAGTTGACGACGACGGCAAAGTAGAAGGCGATGGTGGACGCGAAGACCGGTTCGAGCCGCGCCGTCTCGACCAGGACGGCGAGCGTGGCCACCTGCAGGCTCGCCGCGATGCAGCCGCAGGCGAAATAGCGAACAAAGGTCATATCCAGAAGGCGTCTCATCCGGTGCCTTTCGCATCGAGCGACGTCCAGCGACTGGCACATAGGTGGTCGCCGCCTGGCCGAGAAACGTTTTAGTAGCTTTTGCTCATAAGAGCAGCTAGAAATACAGGCAGTAAAGAGCAGACAACCGTATTCATCAAAACAGCATCAGGCGCCTTTCGAGGCGGCTGCTTGATAACGGGGCTCGGGCATGCCGCATCATTTTCAGCAGGCCATCCTGGCGCTGGGCGAGACGATTGCCCATGAACGTGGCGCTACCGATGACAGCCGAGGCGCCCTGGGCGTCCGTGCGGCAGAGTTCCTGCTGAAAGTTCATCGTCAGATGCCCGACTATCTGCGCCCGCCCTTCCATAGTCTCGTGCTTCTTTTCAATGCCTGGCCGCTGCTGCGCAGAGGCAAGTTCTTTCATCAGCTTTCGCTCGACGATCGGCTGACCGAACTCGACAAATGGCGGCAATCCCGCCTCGAGTTCCGGCGGCGTTTCGTCGAGTTCCACATGTCATTGGCATTATTCTGTATTTACTCAGACCTTTACGGCCAGGACTACCAGCATGAACCTATCGCAACCGGAGCGCCGGCTGGCCCCTGAGAGGCTCGCCCCCGACATCATCGTCATCGGCTCCGGCCCGGGCGGCGCGGTGACCGCCACCCGCTGCGCGGAAGCGGGCAAGTCCGTGCTGATGATCGAAGAAGGCCCGCATCTGGCGCTTGAGTCTGCGCCGCATTTCTCCCGCGAGGAAATCCTTCAGAAGTACCGCAACGCCGGCATCAACATCGGCTTCGGCGCTACCAAGATCGCCTATGTCGAGGGCTGCTGTGTCGGCGGTGGCAGCGAGATCAACCGCGGCCTCTACCACCGCACGCCGCAGGCGGTGCTCGACCGCTGGAGCCGCGACTATCGGGTCGAGGCGCTGACACTCGAAGATCTCACTCCGCATTTCGACGCCTGCGAGGCGGTCGCCCGGGTCGAATACCTGCCTGGCCCTGCGCCGCAGCTGTCGACGCGGCTCGATGAGGGCGCGCAGCGGCTCGGCTGGTCCTCCCTCGAAGTGCCACGCCTCTATGCCTACACCGCCGCCGGGCTTGGCGGATCTCCGGGCCGCAAGCAATCCATGTCGGCAACTTTCGTGCCGCGCTTCCTCGACGCCGGCGGCATGCTGTTGGCCGATACCTGCGCGACAAAGCTTACCCATGCGAACGGGCAGTGGACCGTGCATGCGCGCAGCAAGGGGGCGGCGGGCACGCGCCAGATCGAGCTGAAGGCAAAAACCGTCATCGTTGCCGGCGGCGCGGTGCAGACCCCGTGGCTGCTGCGCCGCTCCGGCATCACCCGCCACGTCGGCGACAGCCTGCGCTTCCATCCGATGCTGAAGGTGGTGGCGGTCTTCCCCGACGAGCTCAACACCCCTGGCGAACTCGAGCCCGTCCACCAGATCAAGGAATTCGACCCCCGCTTCAGCATGGGCTGCTCGATGAGCAAGCGGCCGGCCCTGGCGCTCGCCATGGCGGCGCATCCGGAGATGATCGACGCGGTCGACCGGGACTGGCGGCGCATGGCGATCTACTACGTGCAGAGCACCGGCGGATCCGGCAAGGTAAGATCCCTGCCCGGTTTTCGCGATCCCCTGGTGCGGGTCGGCCTTCAGCCCTCGGACCTGAAGGAATTGGCCGTCGGCCTCGCACGCCTCGCGGAGGTTCTCTTTGCTGCCGGCGCCCTTGCTGTCTATCCGAGCATTCCGGGCTATCCCGTGCTGAAATCGCTGGCCGATATCGCCAAGCTTCCCGAAACGCTTCCTCCCAAGCAGGCAAACGCCACCGCACTTCACCTCTTCTCCTCCTGCCCGATGGGCGAGGATGCCGAAAAATGCGCGGCGAGTTCGTTCGGGCGCGTGCATGGCGCCAGCAATCTCTACATCGCCGACGCTTCGCTTCTGTGCGGGCCGACGGTCGTCAATCCGCAAGGAACGGTGATGGCCGTCGCGCATCGCAACATCACACGCGCGCTCGAGGATCGGGCGATCTGATCGAACAATTCCCGCAGACAGGGGCTGGAGGGACACATGCGACATCTCATTACCGGCGGATCGGGCTTCATCGGCAACCTCGCAGCACGACGGTTGCGCGAACACGGCGACGAGGTGCGGGTGCTCGACATCTGGGAGGATCGCTCCCGCCCGGCGGATATCGAGTTCGTCAGTTGCTCCGTGCTCGACCGCGACGGCGTGCGCGCCGCCATGCGCGACGTCGATGTCGTTCACCACAATGCGGCACTGGTGGCGCAGACGGACGCGGGGCGCGACTACTGGAACGTCAATGTCGAGGGGACCCGCATCGTCTGCGAGGAAGCCGCAAAAGCGGGCGTCCGATCGCTGATCCATGTCAGTTCGACCGCCGCCTACGGCATCCCGCCTTCCGGCCCGATTACCGCGGCGACCCCGCTTCGTCCGGTGGAGCCCTATGGCAAATCGAAGCGCGCCGGCGAAGAGGTAGCCGAGGCCATCTGCGCGGCCGCCGATATGACCCTGATCACCATCCGCCCCCGGGCGACCCTTGGCGGCGGTCGCCTCGGCATCTTCCAGATCCTCTTCGAGTGGATCAGCGAAAACCGCGCCGTCTATGTCATCGGCTCCGGCAACATCAAGTTCCAGTTCGTCCACGCCCATGATCTCATGGATTTCTACATGCTGGCGCTCAAGGCCGGCCGGAGCGGCACCTACAATGTCGGCACCGACCGCTTCGGCACGCTGCGTCACGACCTGGAAGCCCTGATCCGCTATGCCGGCAGCACTTCGAAGGTCCGGAGCCTGCCGACTGCCGCCACCATCAATACGCTCCGGGCGCTGCATTGGCTGAGGGTCTCGCCGCTGGTGCCCTGGCACTACCTGACCTACCACAAGGAATGCTACTTCGACGTCGAGCCTCTGCTTGCCATGGGCTGGCGGCCGAAATACTCCAACGAAGCCATGCTGCAGGAGAGCTACGACTGGTATCGGCAGAGCGCGAAGGTCGCCTCCGCCGTTACCGCAAAGAGCCCGCACCGCGCGCCCCTCAAACAGGGCGCGCTCTGGCTGCTCAAGATGATATCGTGAGCGAGCGGGGCGCTGGAGCCGGCGCGCCCATCGGCAGCGGCTCCGTCACCGGCCAGAAGATCTCGTCGTCATAACCGCGAAACGTATCGACGCCGGCGATCGGCCTTGCGCTGCGGATGAGGGCCCGCATGCCGTGGCTCTGCGCCACGGCCCAGTCGCGCTCCACCCGGTCGCCGATCATTATTGCCTGCTCCGCCGGCACCTGCGCACGATCAAGCACATGGGCGAGACCGGCCGGATGCGGCTTCAGAACGCCGACGTCGGGATCCATGGCGGAGACGACGATGCTGGCGCCAAGGCCAAGCGCCTTCAGTTTCTCCGATGCCGGATAATCGGACAAAACGGCAATCGTCTTTCCCTGGGCTGCAAGGCCGGCAAACACCCGTTCGACACCGTAGCACCGGCAAGCCGGAAGGAGTTCGAGCGGACGCCGTTCGATCCATTCCTCGACGGTATTCCTGACGGCCTCCGGCGACCGCCCGCACCGCTCCGCGGTCAGTTCGTATTGCCGCTCGGCCACATTGGTCGCCAACGCATCGCCCAATTCCTCCCGGCAGTCGCGAAAGGCGCGCAGGATGCGGATGGTGCCAAGGCTGCGCCTGCGCGCCGCATCCGCAACCAGCCGAAGCAGCATTAGCGCCCGCAGCCGCCGCTGGTCGTACAGCGTCCCGTCGAGATCGAACACCACGAGGCGCAACCGATCCCAATGCACGGCTCCGTTTGGCAAGGCTCCGTTCGGCAACGTCGAGCCGGTCATTGCAGCGACGATATCGGCACGAGGAACGAGGCGGCCATGAAGTCCAGCATCGGCACGTTGACGAAACTCGCAAACAGGAAGACGACGACGGTCAAGGTTAGCATGACGTCCAGCCGGCGCGAATGAAACAGCCGCTCCGGCCGCTGCACCACCGACCCCGGGCGGGTGGCAAGCCAGAGGTAAACGGCAAAGAGGCCGCTGATGAACGGAAAGACGAGGATGTATTCCACCCGGTATTTCACCAGAAAGACCCCCAGCAAAAACGCCGTCATCATCGCGTAGACGAAGCAGGAAACGGTCAGGCTCTCCTCCGTGTAGTACTCGAACGACCGCCGATACCTCTTCAGGACGGCAATGCCCGCATTGGCGGCGATGTCGCGATACTCACCGAGCCGCTTGGCCGCCATCAGGAAGGCGCCCGCCATCCAATAGGCGGCAAGCACGCTGATGGGGGGCAAGGTCACCTGGTCGACGATTGCCCAGCCGAGCAGGAAGCGGATCGGATTGTTGAGGCATTCCGTCAGCACATCGAGATAGGGCTTGTCCTTCGCCCGGATCGGCTCGACGTTGTAGACAATGCCCGAAATCAGGAAGAGCACCGATGTGACGAAGAACAGCTTGCCGATGACGGCGGCCAGCAGCAAGCCGCCAATGGCCAGAAGCAGATACTCGCCATAGACGATGCCCGGTCGCATCTCGACGACCACCGCCCGACGCTTCGACTTCGTCGGATGCGCCGCGTCCCGCTCCCGGTCGAGCCATTCGTTGATCACATAGTTCGAGGATGCGATGCACACGGCGCTCAAGAGCCCGACCGGGATATTGACGATCAGGCTTGAAAGATCCGGCTTGGTGAGCGCCAGAGCGAGGATCAGTCCGGGAAGGATGAAGACATGTTTGGTGACGTGGTCAAACCGGGCAAGCGACAGGTAGTCGCCCGCTTGTCCTTGCGGCTGACCACCGAGCGTGCCGACGCGTGTCGTGTTTTCCTGGTTTGCGGGCATGTCCCTCTCCTTGATTAGAGACCGCGCACTCCTGCTTCTGCGCGCCTATTGCGCGCTGATGTCCGACGCCTGATAGATACGGCCGTCCCTTTCGGAGCGGACAAGCTTCAGCTTGGCGAGCTTGACGAGCTCCTTCTCCGTAACCAGGTAAAACCGCCAGTCGATCGCGTCGACGAAGACGACATAGGCATTCTTCTGCGCCATATCCTCGCGAAACTGCTCAAGCTGCCGGTCGAGCGGACCGGCATCGCTTTCAAGGCCGGTGCGCCGTTCGCTATGGGAGGGTATCCAGTCCGTCGAGCGGCGCGTCAGGAAATTGAGCGGGTCGCAGGCATTGGTGAAGATGACCGCATCGGCCGGCAGCGCCCTGACGGCGCGCACGATCGGCGACGACTTCCAGGCCGTGCTCTGAAACCCCACCCCTTCGCGGAAGGCCTCCGCCGTCTGGGCGGTGCTGCGCAATCCGTGGATGGCCAGAAGGCAGAGCAGGATCAGCGCCAGCGAACGCCGGACGACCGGTGCGGCATCGACGCGACCGCAATAGTCGGCCGCTGCAATCACCAGAACGAAGATGATGGCGACATAGAAGGGAAGCGAGTAGCGGGTGTTGAGCTGCAGGTTCGCCTCCACATGTACGGCGAGCACGACGAACAGCAGATAGAAATATCCAAACAGGCCGAAGATGAGCGTCGTCAGATCGCGGTCGTCCGGCCGGCGGTCGGGCCAGTTTCGCTTGAGCGTCTGCACCAGGACAACCGTCGCCGCGACAAGCGCGAGAAGCAGCACCGGGATGCGGATCACCTGCGGCACCTGGCTCGGCAGGAGAAAGCTCGCCAGAAGCGACAGCCCGCCTAGCCAGCGATCGGCATCGGCATTGCCATAGAACCAGAGCGCGCGGCCGACCGACCGGCCGACAAGCAGCTTGCTGACGATCACCCAGGCGAGAAAGATACCAGCGCTGCCAACAAACAGGAGGACGACGTCGAGGAGCCTTTGGCGAAGGGACCGCGCCGAATTGTAGAAGAGCGCGATGGTGGCAAAAGCCGCCCCGACAGGCGGCGCCACGAAGCGAGCGAGCATGGCAAGCCCAACGCAGGCGGACGAGCCAAGCAAGGGGCTCCGTCCCTCGCCCCGCATATAGCGCATGAAGAAACGGATGCCGAGAAATGTCAGCGCCAAGAACAGGGCCTCCGACATCGCGATCGTGCTCGTCCAGAGGAACGTCGGATTGACGATGATCAAAAGCGTTCCGACGGTCACGAAGAACGGTTGATCCGGCAGCGCCGTCCTGAACAGCGAAAAGACGAGCCAGGTATTGAGAAGATAAAGCAGAAAGGCGATGCCGAGGGCGACATGCTCGAGCGCAAATCCAAGGGATCCCCCGGCACCCAGCATCCACGCGTAAAGCGGCGCGTCATAGGGCGTGCTGACGATCTGCATGTAACGCGTCGAATCCGGAAGGATGCCGATACCGTTCCAGGTGTTCAGCACGAAAAGCACGGCTGCGAGCGCAACCAGACACAACAATACGGGATCGGAGCGCAGCCTCTCCAACGCCGGTTCGCCGGTCGTGAGATATCGGTTGACCAAAATCTGCCCCCTCGCCTGAAGCAATTACGCGAGCACTGGGTACTGGAGCACTTGGTTACTGGAACACTTGCCTACTTGAGCACTGGTATCTTAATTTAGAATTATCTTTAATTTCGAATCTATAACGCGCCGCCCCTCGTCGCAAGGACGTTCGCCTGACCAATTCTAGCTACACCGGGTGGGTGATCCCGTCAGATGGATTGGCGATCCCCCGGGCGCCATTGCCCAAAGCGATGCGCCGCGACCACAACGCCAGCACAGGATGGCTGTTTCTACCACAATCTCTTGCAATGGCCATTGAAGCGACGCGCAAGCTAGGCTAAGAACCGCTCACAGCCTGCTTCGGCGGCCCTGCCGCCAAACGGATGCACCCGTAGCTCAGCTGGATAGAGTGTTGGATTCCGATTCCAAAGGTCACAGGTTCGAATCCTGTCGGGTGCGCCACTAACTACATTGAAATCATTGATTTTTCAGTCTTTGCTTGTCCTCGCGCGCGCTGGAAATAAGCTAGCTCAGTCCTAGCTCAGTAGCGCATGCACTTCGGAATTCCTCAATGATTTCAACGTAGCCTGCGAGGGCTCGGGCGCGCACCTAGCACACTTCCAACGCAGTGCGCCGACCAAAGCAACTCGAAAGGTGCCCCACGTTATGCTGCAATCCCCCGCTCCCACGAAAAAGACCCCGTTCACGCTTTTCCAGCGAGAAGGTACTCGAAACTGGTCGATGCGGTATTCGATCGGCGGCAAACAATACAAGAAAACCCTCGGCACCGCTGACGAAGAGCAGGCGCTGCAACGAGCCTATGAAATCTGGCACGAGCAGAGTTTCCGCAACAAACAGGGCTTATCGCTGGACAGCCATCCATTCTCGGAAGTGGCGGAAGAATTCATCGAGAAAGTCGTGGCCGAAGCCGAGCGGGACGAACGCAGCAAATATCATCCGATCTATTGGCCGCCGATCATTCGCCGTTTTCCTGTCGGCTATTTCGGCGACCGCCCCATCGAAACAATCACAACAGCGGACATCGAGCGTTATCTGGAATGGCGCAAGACCTACTGGACCACAGGTCCGGGCTTACAGGTTCAGAAAATTCGATGCGAGCGGGAAGACGGTCGTATTTTCATTCGGCCCGCACCCCGCAAGGTCGCCGCGCTGAGCACGATCAAGGGCGAGATGGTCATTATCCGCGAGATATTCGAGCAGGCAGCCAAATGGGGTTATTGCAAGCCGATCGTCATTCCGGCCGTCAAAGCAAGAAAGAAGCCTGATACGCGCCGACCGGGCTTCTCACCGGAAGAATATGAACGGCTCCTCAACAAGAGCCTTGAACGGATCAGCGAACCACAACAATCGGTGAAGCTGATCAAAGCGAAGGATGGACGTGTTTGGACCCAAAGCACCCTCACCGACCGCGTGCGTTCGGATCGTGTTCGCCTGCATGCCTACATCGAGTTCATGGCCAGTTCAGGTCTGCGCCCCACGGAAGCGAAGAACCTGAAGTGGGGCAACATTCTCCGTTATAGGGAAACGAAAGACCTGGCGTTGTTTAAGCAGGACGCGCGTCTGCAAGTGCATGGGAAAAGCAAGCACGGTGACGCTGTGCCTCTGCATGGGGCAATTCAAGCACTCCATATGCTGTGGAATGTTTTCGTCAGCGAGGTTGGCCGAGAGCCAAACGATGACGATCCCGTGTTTGCCGATGCGAAGGGAGAAGCCATATTGTCGTTCAAGCGCGGCTTGAGCGGGTTACTCAAGGCGGCAGACTTGGAGCGCGATCACAGAGGGGTCAAGCGCACTTCCTATTCGTTACGGCACTTCTACATCTCGCAGATGCTTGCGAACAATGTCTCCGTCCACCACATCGCACGAAACACCCGAACCTCGATCACGATGATCGACAAGCACTATGCTCAGGTGAATACCGAGCAGATCAAAGACTTTCTGCGCCCCGGCGAAGAGGATTTGCCGACCGAACCGATGCTGTTGGACGATGAGACTTATGGCGAAATCGCGCTGCTGGAAAAACGATTGGCCGAATTGAAGGCTGGCGAGACGAGTGAGCGGACAGCTGAGAAGTTGTCGCGGGCATATGGCGCACAGCGCAGATAGCATTTGAAACGGTGGCTCCAGATATGAAACGGTTGCCGTCGCCTCCAGCCTTGCCTAGAGCTAGAAGCTCTTACCCATCTGGCGATGTCAAGCGAACGCACCACATCCATATTCTTGAGGAGCTGGGACTTGAGCAACAAGCGCTTCGAAATGGAGAAACTGGCCCGTCAGTTTTTTCGGGATAACAAGAAAGTGATTGGTCTCATCGCGGATCGCGGCGCCGACACGGGGTTCGAGCCTGCGGTTCGCCGATTGTTTGGTGACAATCCCACGCGCGGAAAATCGATCAGAATCGGCAACCGCTGGTTCGTCTACACTGGGCTCAAGAAGAACCTTGTAAGCTTTCTGCCCATGCGATGGCACGAGGAACTAGACAAAGGGCGGGTCACCTGGCCCGGTTGCCAAAACTGGTGGGCGGGCTATCCGCTGATTGCCTGGGTTGAAGTACGGGCAAGCGACGACGGAAGCAACGGACACCTCAAGCTGAATGCCGAAGTTGGCCCGATCTCACATCATCGAGCGCGCAAGGGTATCATCGAGGTGATCGCGGCTGCAGCAGATGCGAAAGCACTGGAACGCGTCCATTTCCCGGTCGGCGCAGCCGACGAAGGACGCCTCTATTCGCGTTTCTTGCGAGGGAATTCCACCCCCGTGAACGACATCCGTGACACCGACGAAATCGAGGGGAAATTTGTTCGGCTCGTTGCCGACTTCGAGACCGAGTTCGAACTCATCGCGACCCTCATACCGCAGTTCGTGCGCTTCGACGATACGATGTAGCCGATGGCGGTATTGGACAGTTCGGCGGCACAGCTAGGATCCTCTACGCAGATGCCCAGGTGTTAAAGATTTGTTTCCGGGCGTCATCGCCGTTAACCTTTTGTTAACCTGACCTGTTGCAAAAACGTTAACGAAAGTGCTCGGCTTGATTGCGAATTGAGCGTCCCGCCGAACGACCCTGAGCCAGCGAGCAGTCTCGTCTTTCAGGGTGACGGTCTCGCCATGATGGCGGGCACCCCTGTGGTTAACCGTTAGAAGTGTTCCCATCATTGCTAGCCCTTTGCGCCGGACTGGCCTCGACGTCCGGTGGCTAGCCTGTGCTTACGGGCCTTTTGACATGACCAGCATTTTGACGAATACGGCGGCCGCGTTGCAAACCCTTCGCAGTGTCGGCAGCCAGCTTTCACAGACCCAGGACCAAATCAGTTCCGGCCTGCGGGTGCAGACGGCAGCGGACAACGCAGCCTATTGGTCCATCTCCACTACCATGCGCTCCGACAACCAGGCCATTTCCGCAGTTGCCGATGCCCTTGGCCTTGGAGCGGCGAAGGTTGATGTTACCTATGCCGGCATGCAGTCCGTCGTCGATGTCCTGTCTGAATTCAAGTCCAAGCTTGTCGCGGCCAAGGAACCGGGAGTCGACAAGTCCAAGATCCAGAAGGAGCTCGATCAACTGAAGCAACAGCTCGTGTCCGTAGCCACGTCTGCAAGCTTCAACGGCATCAACTGGCTCAAAACGGAATCACCGCAAAATCTCTTCGAAATATCATCGCTGCCTGCCGATATCGTCTCCTCCTTTGTCCGTTTTCCCGATGGCTCGATAAAAGTCGGCACGACGCAGGTCGAAATCGCCGATGTCAGCCTCTTCAACGCCGGTGGCGGCGGCGCATTACAGGGCGATCCGCGCGCACTGGGCGATATCGGCGGCTTCCGCCCAGCCTTGCTTGAGGATGTGGGGCTGCTGGGAGCTCAGACACGGCAGCTGACCGGTCTGCCGATCACACTCACGAGCGGCGATACAATAACGTTGGACATCAATGTCGATGGCGCAGTCTCCCGGACGCTCGTCATCAACAAGTCCCTCATCGATTCGGTACTCGGTGTCACCACCGGCTCAATCGGCAGTGCCTCCGACTATCGAGCCGTTCTGACGCAAGCCCTGGTCGCCGCCGGGATCGATAGCAACGTCACCGTCTCTACCGCTGGTTCCAATCTACAATTCCGCAGCGAGGAGACTTCCGGCAGCACGGAAGCCAGCGTTACGGTCGGGAGCGTTGCCCGTATCCCGAATGGAGCAACGGGATTTGTCTCCTCCACTACGCAGACATGGCAGACGACGGGTTTACCAGTCACTCTTGCCGCAGGCGAAGCCATCAGCCTTCGTATCGATGTGGATGGAGCGATTTCTCAGACACTGACGATCAGCGAAGCCTTGATCAACGCGGCGCTTGGAGTCTCCAACGGCACGATCAACAATGCGGCCGCCTATGCGACGGTCCTGACGCAGGCGTTTACCGCTGCCGGGATCAACGGGAACGTCGGTGTAACGCCAATCGGCTCCAGCCTGCGCTTTCAGACCTCTGGAGTATCGAGCGGGGCAAGCGTCGGGGTCAGCGGCGTCACCCGTTCACCGGCCGGGGCAACTGGACTTGCCAGCGCACCTACCACAACGGCAGGTGTCGCAAGTGCCAGCATCGGCGATTATGCCAAGACACAGTTTGCATTCACATCGCCTTTCAGAATCTACCGCGATGTCGCATTTGAGTTCGAGTTGAAGGTGAACAATACTGTCCAGCAGATTAGCATCGACCGCAGTCTGGTCGATGCCACGCTCGGCACCACGGATGGTCTCATCAACACTGCCTCACAGATGGCGCAGGTTCTCAACGCCGCAATGGCAAGCCGCGGGGTCAAAGTCACTGCCATTGCAGGCAATATTGTTCTGGATATCGACCCGAACATCCATCCCGAGAAAGGCACGCGATCGATCATTGCCATCAGCGATGTCAGCGACAACATCGGCCCTGTTGCCAATTTTGATGTTGTCGATGTCGATATCACCGACCCCGCCAGTAACCTCGATAACTATCTGACCGGCGTCGATATCATGCTGCAGAAGGTAATCTCCAATGCAAGCACGCTCGGATCGGTCAAGATGCGCATCGACATGCAGGAGGGTTTTGCTGAGACGCTTATGGATACCATCAGCAAGGGTGTAGGTCGTTTGGTCGATGCAGATATGAACGAAGCGTCAACACGGATCAAAGCCCTGCAAGCGCAACAACAGCTTGCAATTCAGTCTCTCCAGATCGCGAACGCAAATGCTGAAAATGTGTTGCAACTCTTCCGATGATCGTACTCCGGCCCGTTCACAATGGCGGATATTGTTGGTGAACTGAGGCCATGAGGCAAAGCGCAATTATCTTCGTACGAGCCATGATCGAGGCAGGTAGCAACATCCAGGCAATCGGTCAGAGCCACTACGTTCTGTCCGATCCGGTTAATCTGGAGGACGAGACCGCGCGGAAGCGCATCAATGAAATGGCCGAGCGATTTGGCCCACGAGACCATCTCAAAGCTCAGATCATCGAATATCTTCACGAACTCGGACGCGTGATCGAGGTCGAGTAAGCGCGAGCGGACCCCCTTGTCAGGAGCAACAAGTGTGCTTGTCCCCCGGATAGTGGGCCCAACTCTCTGCTCGCCCTTTTGGTAGACGGCTGTATTCGGGAAACAACGGCAACGATGTTTCGGAAAGGATCACAGCATGTCTCACCTCAAAGCTCTCAAGCTCACCTCCGCAGTTCCGGTTCGCGCAACCGTCGATCCGGTACAGCGGGCGCGGGAGAAGATGGTCGCGACGCTCGCCGAGCAAAAGCAAATGGCCGAGGCAAAGATCGCCGGTGAGCATTTCGCTCCCACCCATAGGGTTCGTCGCAAGAACGCAGACGGGCAGCATGTCGAGGTCGAGGCGCTGAAGCGCGTGCGCCAGGGCTGGTTCACCGATGGCAACGGCAAGGTGTTTTTCGCAATCCGTTATGCCGGCAAGCCCATCGAATTCGCCAAGGACAAGAACGCGATCGAGTCCGGCGAACTTTCTGCCCTGCCGAAGATCATCGACACGCTGATCGAGGCGGTGCGCGCCGGTGAGCTTGATGCGCAGTTGACGGCCGCTGCCGTCGAGCGCGGCAAAATGCTGCGCAAGTCCGCATAAACAGCGCAGTTTTTTCGCTGCAAGCATCCGAAGGGCATGGGATCATTGATCCCATGCCCTTCATGCATTCCGGCAAGACCGCAGCGCTATCAAAGAGCGCCACGGACGCGCGTTCGAATGCGCGCGCAGTGTGGCACTGTTTTCGATGCGGGTCGCTTTCCTTGATACTTCTATGCTTCTGGACGATGCATGCTGCTACCCGATACAAGCTCGGAATCCGACGCGCTATTACTACCCTGCTGCTGATATTTGAACTCGCCCTTTGCGCCATCTGGAACTTTGTTTCCGCAGAATTCAAGCGGGGACGAGATGCAGGCTTCTTTAAGTGACGAACACGGCGAGAGACCCACGCAGGTGCAAATCGATCTCGCCATGCTGTTCCTGACGGAGCTGCAGGTGGGATCCGAACGGCTCTATAAGATCAAACGCAAGGGCACATCGCTGAACTTGCGCTACGAGATCGACGGCGAGATACACCGGCGCAGCTACCTGTCGGGACTGTCATGGCGAGCGATTTTGCTGTTTGCCCTGACGGAGGGAAAGGCCGTAACTGTGCACGAGATGGACCAGCCGGGCCGATACCGAAAGCTGTTCCCGAACACCCTGCTTCGTCGACTTCATTGGTATGCAAGGCCCAATGCGAATTTCCCGCCGGTCGCACGGTTTTACGATCCGAATGGCAAAGCAGTCATGTTGCTGACCCGGAGCCGCGTTTGCGGCCATGCCGTCGATGCTCTACACAATTTGGCGCATAGTGGGCCGGTGTTTCAGCCACTATGGATTTCCGACATCATGGCACTACGGCCCATGCTCGGCCTCGATCTTGTGCGTGACGAGACATTCTCGGCCGCGATGCCGATAAGCGCATATCTGGAAGCCGCCGCGATGATGGGCCGCATTGTCGAAGAACCTGAGTTTCCCGGCTTGTCGCTGACCGGAAATCCCCGTCGGCTCGTGACCCCGCCGTCATCAAAGGCGGGCCGTAGCATCTTTGACCAAGCAAGCCGGGAAAATCCGGCACTGGAGAAACTGCGCGATCGCACGATCTATGCGGACTATTCGCTAACGATCTAGGATAGGAAAGTTCGTTGAGCGAACTTTTCAATGCGTCGCAGGAACTCAATGATCGCCACTGGCTCGATCCAAGACGCCAATGCTACGCAGACGCTCGGCAAGGCTGAGGACGTTTCCGGCGTATCTGGAAGACTTTGCGGCAGCTTTGGCGTCGTGCCCCAGGACTTCAAGAGTGGCTGGAAGCATCGGTCGCCATTTCGGAACATCCACAGTTATCCAGTTAGTATCCAGTAGTAGATTATTATACCTTACGCTACCTGACACACATTCAACACGAGCATTAATATCGAACAAAACATCAAGGCTCACATCGCATGAGTCATCTGCATTGACATCGCTCTCCGTTTCACTGCACTCATCTGAGACATTTTCATCGAACTGACTGCACAATGACCGATCAAACGAACTTTCAATGTCGTCGTCCTCTTGGTTGACTGCCAAGGCAATATCGGTCCCCGCATCCACGTCCTTTTTCCCTAGGACAAAGCGAAGCGACTGAAAACCAGATCGCTCCAGATACAACCACTCCACATAAGCCCGGATGTCGTCGGCAGGCCACCAGTCTCTCACTCCTGAAGGGTCTTTTTCTGCCGTGATGAAGTCCAGCGGATCAAGCTGTTGTGGGTCGTTTTCGATGCGGAATTTCAGCGAGTACCGCGTCACGTTCTGAAGGTTTTTTGCGGCCGATCGATACGTGTGGAACGGTCGCACATCAACCTGATAAGGGGCGTGGTGGCCATCATTGCGCAGGGCCTTCGCGATCTCTTTCTCAGTCAGGCGGCCCTTTTGTACGATCGCGTGCAGGTGTGGGAGCCACACGGTTTCGTCGTCTGCGCCGATCAATGGAAATTCCAAGCTGTTTAGCGCAAGCTTTGTTTTGCGACCGGCGCACTGAAAATCTCCGATAGTCGTGCGTCCCATTTCCCAGAAGCCGACGAACTGAAAGTCATCCCAGCGGCTATCGAGGCTCCGTTGACGAACGATAAAGTTGCGGAGACGCCGCTTCTCCTTCTCGATTACTCCATGCACATCAGCCAGGTCCGTGCGTGCCGGAAGTAGGATCGTCACGAAAGCGATATCATCGTTGTTTGCATCGAGAAAAGTTTCACGGATCGCTTGGCGCGTTTGCCTGCCTCTCTCGCGCATGAAGCAGCGCGGGCAAAGAGGGATGCCGCAGTAGAACATGTTGTTGTTGCTGCTGATTTCGCCGCAACGTATCATTCTCGCCATCAGGACATGATCCGGGCCGAGCGCGTTCATTACAACCTGCCGCTGCTCTTCATTCTTTGGAGAGAGCCAGCGAAGCTCCTTCCGTTGCCACCAGTTAAATTGCTTCGTGCGCATCATCGCCGCACGCAACTCCTCCATAGCCTTGGTCATGAGAATCTCCTTCTAAAATAACGTGCTATTTATTCAGCACTCATTTTAGCGCCGCACATCCTTGGAAATAAATATTTAAATCAAGGAGATAGGCAGAATGAAAATCAAAGACATATATGAGACGATGTGCGCCAGCGGACTTACCAAGTCACAAATGGAATTCTCGCGAATATGGCTTGGGCGCAGCCCTCGCTATTATTCGCATCTTGTCGCGGTCGACCGAGAGCCTGGACTCGCCACACTCTGCGGTATCGCGTGGCGGCTAGAACGAATGTCAGTCCGAGGCAACGCGCAACTGCTACAATTCAAGCAGAAGCTTGCCAGCGAGATTGAGCGCAGGACGATAACGGATATCCGCCGGCGTAGGCTTTAACGTTTAGCCAATGGCCACCAATTAAAAGTTCCTGAGTACAAGCTCTACAACTTTCCGTATCAGGAACTTTCAATGAACGCCCATTCCAACTCCGGCAACGCAGCGATGGTAGCTCTGGTGGCAATTACCGCAATCTCCGTTGCCTCCCCCGCCTACTCGCTAGATAAAGTCCGCTTCGGCACCGACTGGCTCGCCGAGGCAGATCATGGTGGCTTCTATCAGGCCGTCGCTGATGGCACCTATGCCCGCTATGGTCTAGATGTCGAAATTCTGCAGGGTGGGCCAGGAGCGCAGAACCGCGCTTTGCTGTTGACGAGCAGGCTCGACTTCTATCTGGGAACCCAACAGGAACAGCTTATCGGCATTGAACAGGGCATCCCCCTTGTCGATGTCGCAGCGTTCTATCAGAAGAACGCGCAGGTCATTTTGGCGCACCCCGACAGCGGCATTGAGAAGTTCGAGGACCTTGCCAAGCTCGAAACAATCTTCATGACACAAGGCGGCTTTGGCGCGTATTTCGAATGGATGAAGGCCAATTTCGACGGCTTCCGCGACGAGCAATTCCGGCCGTACAATTTCAGCCCGGCGCCGTTTCTCGCTAACAAACAATCAGCCCAGCAGGGGCTGATCACCTCGGAGCCCTATGAGGTTCAAAAGCAAGCCGGCACGGAGCCGAAGATTTTCCTTCTCGCCGACAGCGGCTACAAGCCCTACGCGACGACGATTACCGTCCAACAAAACCTCATCGACACGAACCCCGACCTCGTACAGCGGTTCGTAAATGCCTCGATCGAGGGCTGGTACAATTATCTGTACGGGGACAACGCGGCCGCCAACGCGTTGATCAAGACGACCAATCCCGAGATGACCGATGGCCAGATCGAATATGCCATCGCCAAGATGAAACAATACGGGATAGTGGATAGCGGCGATGCGCTGGACAAGGGTATCGGCTGCCTGACCGCCGAGCGCTACAAATGGCTTGTCGATGAACTGGTAAAGGTGAAGCTGCTCAAGGCCGATACCGACTACACCAAGGCCTTCGACACGCGCTTTTCCTGCAAGGGCGTTGGGTTGAACCTGAAAGGATGAGTTTTTAGCATGGTGCCGGATATACATCCGGCATCATCTCGCTCAGCCCCTCACCTCAGCGAAGACGTCCAGCAGAGGAGCACATTCTCGCAGCAAATCCCTTGCCGCAATCTCGTTTTGCGAAACAAGCTCCTCGAACATCGTCTCGATTGCGACCTTCGCCGCGCGCACATGCACCGGCACATCATCATCAAGCGGGTTCTCATCGAAGCTGCGATTGAGCGCTTCGAAGGCTTTCACGAAAACCTCGACGTTGTGATTCATCAAGACCCAGACACCGTCTGTTGTGACGCGCAATCGACCGTCCTGCATCTCGCAGATTTCGGAAACGGTCACCTTTGAACCGATGGCCGTCGCGACAGGGAGCGGCGTGAAGCTCAATGCGGGTGAACCGCTCCGCGCTATCGTGATGTTTTTGGCGACGTCGCGGGCCAATTCGTCGAGGGTGCGGCTATCATCGGCGCTCGCATGTTCCGCGAAGGATATTGGGCTGAGCGCGCAACCATGCTTGTCGAAGCGGAACGACGTGTACATGTTGAAATTCGCTGCCGCCAAAAACGGGCTCGACGTGTCGAAGGAAACGCCGATGTCGGGATTGATCCGGCGCAGGCCGCGAAGGATGGTTGTGAACAGGTAGGCCGGTTCAAGCGTCGAAATACCGAGAAAGTGTATCCATCTGGCCTTCTGCAACAGTCCGTCGTCGTACATGTCGAGCAGGCGGGCCATGCTCATGGAAAACGCGCTCTGATGCGTTCCGGCAAACGCCCAGCCTTCGAGCCCATAGCCCTTCACCGCATCGTACCAGACCTTGCTTTCACGCTCGGTGCGCCCCTGGATCACGTTGAGCAGGTTGGTGGCGCCGGGTCTGCGGTGCGTTGAGAAATAGTTTAGATTTATCAGAGACTGCTGGAGGCAGGCGTTGTAATCGACGGACAATCCATTGCCTGCCGCCATCGCTTGCAGATTGTGGCCCTGAGCAATCAGGCGGCTGGCATGTGCCGCGACGTTTCCGCTTCCGATGCCGCCGGTCGGAAAATCCAGGGTCATGGCAAAATCCGCATTCCCCTCAAGCCAGCGCAACATTCGCTCGCACGTCTCGTCTCCCGCAAACGCGATGGTGCCCTGCTGAATTTGAAAGCCGCCGCTGTCGCCGATAATAGTGGTTCTGTTGCGATCGCGCGCGCTGACCGAACTTGCCTGTTTCGCGGCGCTGTCGCTTTTGGCCGCCTGTCCCGCGCTGTAGAGCGCATAGGGGTAGTGGAAAAGGCCGCTTGCCGGATCGAGAAAATTCAGGTCGCTCTCTCGAAACGAGAAATCGCGTTTAAGATGCACCGAGTGCCCAAGCTTTGCAAAGTTCGCACTGATGGCGGGCATGTAGACGGCGTGCGCGGACTTCGTGGAAAGCATTGAATAACCTTAAGGACCCTGTCTGTCCGACCCGCTGTAATTTCTTAAGACCTGCACGGCTTGATTGCGGGACACTTGATGAAATCATTGCGAGCATCCAATGGGCAAAGCCGTTAAGAAAGAGCCAATCGTTTCCGCGCTTGAGCAGTATCGGAATGCGTTTGAGGATGTCGTTGCGAGTGCTGCCGCATTCGACAAGCACGAAAGCCAGGGCCAAAAGCTGCTCTTTACCGCCTTGGAGCGGATGTTTGCCTTCGGTGAGAACATCCGTCAGGATCGGCAGGCATTCGAGGCGTTTCTGGAACGTTATGGCAAGACCTTGAACAAGGTCACCAGGGCCAATCCCTACAATGCTCTGGTCGAGCTGGCCTTTTCCAAGAACCGCAGCAAGAGCTGGCGCAGCGAGCTTGCCAACGTGCTGCTCTACGCCTCGGAGACGATCGGCGCCGAACCGTTCATAGACTGGCTTGAACGGGATGGTGGCATCTCCGGGCGATATGCTGAGGCCGTAAAACATTTTGCGCGCCCTGCGGCTGGAAAAGCGGCGAGCTTGAAGTCGTCTCGGCTTGCGATGATCACCAGCGAACTGAAACAGTCGCGCGTCGTGGCGACGGCTTTGCCGGGGGTGATCCTTACGAGCGGCTTTCACCGCTCCCTGTTGTTTTCCGAAGGCGGCCAGACCTTTCTTGTCCATATCCGCGATGAGGACGACCAGAATACTATCGACAAATACCTGCTCGAACTCGCCAGCAACAGAAACCCCGATGAACATCCGCTTGCCAGCCGGCCGCTCTACCCGCTGTTCCGAGCCCTGGACATGATCGCCGGAACGTGCAAGCCATCCAGCAGCGGCGCACTCCAGTTTGTCGCGATCTGGAACGAAGCGGGCGATGAGACTCCGGTCACGAAACTGCGCTTCCTGTCGGACGCCTATAGCTTCACGAATGCCACCGTCACGCTTGCGTATGCCCTCCCGGAACTGGAAGGCAGAGGGCAATTTATCCTTGCGCTCTCCGATGCCGAAACCTTCCGGCAGCTTTTCCAGCATGATTGCCAATGGCGCGTATCGGCCGACGATCAGGGAATTTGCATTGTTGACGATGCGAAGTCGCAAATACAGCTCAAACTCCATCCGGTCGCGAACTATCTCGGTGCGAAGCTGCGACAAGGCAGGAAACTTGGTCGTAGAACCCGGCATTTCCTTGCGACCTGCGAGGGTATGAAGGCTTCGGCGAGTAACCTCGACATGGCGGCCGCCTTGTTCAAGAAGGCCAACCGCGCAGGGCTTACCGCCGATCCGGCGCCAAGACGTCTGCAGTGGCTATCGGAGGGGGTAACGCCAGAAGTCGGCTTCACCGGCGCACAAAGCTATTCCGGATTGGCCTATCCCTTTTTGACTTTCACCGCGCCGGCGGCCGCGATCGATCCGCAGATGGAGCTTTCGCTGGCCGACATTGCCGCGCTCTGGAAAACTGCATCCGCGTATGGAGAAGACCTGGCTGGATACATCGCTGACAGCGATGTCGCAGATGCGGCCTTTTGCATCGACCATACCTTTGACGGTGGCGATCACTTCGAATACGTCTCGCCGATGGTCCTTGGCGTTTCCATGGCTCGAACCCAAGTCTGTCAGGATTTCCGGGCAAATCCGCCCCCTGCGCCCCCATCATCCGCATCGCCTCCATCCGGTCCTCGGATTACCGGCTCAAGTGGAAGTGCGGCCAACACTCGAAAGCCCGACAAGAAAGCTGCAGTTTCAGCATCCACAAATATTCAGCCCGTCGACCCCGACGATGCCTGCCCCTCCCATTACAGCAAAACGTTGCAGGACAATTGGCGCAGCAAAAGGCTGAAAGGGGTCGCTTGGCCGGCGATCATATACAAAAGCGGCAATGTGTTCGGCGCTTACATCAACAGCTTTGTGCCGGACGATGCTGAGAAACGTCTGTGCCGCCACTACGATCTGGAATGGCAACTGCGCTGGTGGCGACGGATGACAGACATCCCGGTCACCGTGATTGCGTCGGGTTGGAGCGACGATGAAGTCGCCAGCCATGGCGAGCTAAACCGGATCGCGGAGAACGGTGGCCGGATCATTCGGGCTCCGGCGCGCGAGATTATCGACAATCGCCGCCATAGCCTTCAGGAATTCTACGATAGCGATCATGACTGGGGCATCATCATGGATGACGATGCCAGCCTGCACCATGGCGACAGTCACAACAGCGGAGCCTCGTTCTTTTCCGAGATGGCGGCAAATGATCCGGCAGCATATGAGACGATAGACGTGTTTTCGCCGTTCACAGGGAAAATGCCGTCGCATAACGTCGTCTGGCGCGAGAATCCCCAGCTCTTCAAGGAAAATCACGTCTTCGATCCCTATTACGACCTGAAAGGGAGCATGTACATTGTGCGCAACTTCCCCAAACTCGGTCGCCCGGAGATACTGCCGCCCGCTTCGTTCCGACTGCACGGCGAAGATACGCTGTTCGGGGTTGAAGCAATCAGCAAGGGCGCGTCGGTCTATCGCTGCAACAACATCGTCTTGCGTGAGCTGCGATCAGGCGGGACGCTATTTCCAAACCGTGCAGCCAACATGAAAATAGGCAACACCCGGATTGCGGAGATGTACGCCGACAAAGGCTTGAGCATGGCCGGCAAGCACTTGCTGGATCGGTCCGAGATGCTGCGCATGGCGGGACGAGCCGAAGACAAGCATCTCAGTCGCAAAGCCGCGCTAGAAAGTTCGCTGACCGAACTTTTACTATGCCGGAATGGGTGCGGTCAAAGCAGATCGACTGCCGCATTCATCTTCTCGTCGCGATCGGTGAAGCGTCGCGTTGTCGTCAGATTGCGGTGGCCGGTCAGCGCGCGGCCGATTGCGAACGGCAATTCAGGACACACAGCAGCGAGATAACTCATAGACATCGGATTCTCGATAAGTTTCGCGTTCCGCATAAGCAAATGGAGAGAACAAATGGCCGCTACGGCTGCGACTGTTGAAATGGCAATGAGAGAGCATGATAAGCTCGGTCTGCAGGGCTTTCTCGACAAATACGCAAGCGGTTTTCCGCCGCACAAGCTCTACCTTCGACATGGATCGCAGCTTTATCCTCTAAAGGCCTTGTGGGCCGCGTCCTGTCGCCCCCAGATTCACAGCGGCAACTTCAATCCTCAAACAGCATACTCCGGGTTCGAGGCCCTCGGCTTTACTGACTTCGTGAACACCGATGAGGATGAAGACGTCGCTCCCACGGTAGATTCGGCGGAAGAAGGTGAGCGTCACGTCCGTGAAATCAATGTCATTTGGCGAGACAAGGCGCTGGTTTCGAAGGCAAAAAAGTACCACGGCTATGTTTGTATGGGGTGCGGGTTTGATTTCGAAGCATTCTACGGCCCGCTCGGGCGCCAATACATCGAATGCCATCATATCGACCCGTTGTCTGGCCGTGACGGCAAGAATACGCCCACGACAATTGACGAACTGGCGATGCTTTGCTCCAACTGCCACCGTATGGTGCACCGGAAACAGCCGTGTCTGACGATAGCGGAACTGAAGTCCCAAATATCTGAAAACGGAAGAGGATGATTGGCGCCCAACGAGGGCTGACTTGCCGCCAACGGCATTGCAAGGTCAAAGCAGATCGACTGCCGCTTTCATCATCTCGTCATGAACGTCGATATAGCGTTGCGTGGTGGTCAAGTTGCGGTGCCCAGCCAGCGTCATGATAACCTTCGGGCTGACGCCGGAATGCGCAAGTCGGGTGATGAACCAGCGGCGACCGCTATGCGAGGTTGCACCATCAAGACCGGCGCTCCGGTAAAGCTCGCCCATCAACTGACAGAGGGTGTTCGCGGAAAACGCCGTGCGCTTCTGCGTCAATAGCAGCGGTGCATCGGCGACCCGGCTCTCGGGCCAGTCCGCTCGATGACGCTCGATCTCCCGCCGTAGCTTCTCATTCAGGAAGACCACTCGGGCATGACCGCCCTTCGTGATCTCGGCCCGTAGCCGCAGTTGCTCGCGCACCTTGCCCTCGCCGTCAATTACGTCGCGCATGGTCAGCGCAGCAATCTCACCGACGCGCAACCCTGCGAGATGCGAGAGCATCAGCGCCAGCCTATTGCGCCCTGCGTGCTTCATTTGCGCTACCACAGCCAGCAGCCGTTTGAATTCTGCATCGGTTAAAACGCGCGCTTGCTTCATCAGAACCTCACAAAAACCAGCATTTCCTTGCCGTTCGTTATGTTGCCGATGGGCAGGAAGGGCGAGCGCCAGCTTGAAGCGAGGAATTGCTCTGCGGAATCAAGGCGTCAGCGGCATCGAGAGCGAAAACCTTAGAAAATGTGCGTTTCGTTAGGTTTCTATCAGAGGCGCTGGATGCAGCGAATTTCAATGCCTACTGGTTGCCTCGCTCTCGTGCCAATGGCGAAGAGCAAGCCATGACAGAACGGAAGTCGCGGCGAAAACTACCGCTCCGAGGCAAGCGAGCAGAACCAATGTCGCGAAGACGCGCGGCGTGTTAAGTCGGCTTTGCGCCTCCAACAACCGGAAAGCCAGACCGGCATTGTTCCCGGCCTGCCCGACTGAAAACTCCCCGACAACGGCCCCGACAAGCGCAAGCCCCCCGCCGATTTTCAGGCCTGCCAAGAAGTGAGGCAGAGCAGACGGAATTCTCAGATAGCGGATGGTTTGCCATCGGGACGCGCCATAGGTGCGAAGCAGATCAAGGTGGTGGCGTTCAGCGCTTTTCAATCCTTGTAGCGTGTTCAGCATTACCGGGAAGAAGGCGACGACAAACGCGCATATCAATTGCGCGATAGTGGGTGTCGGCACGTATATCAGGATCAGCGGCGCAATCGCGATAATCGGCGTCACCTGAAGGGTCACAGTGACAGGATAGAAAATCGCCTCGATCCAGCGCGCCTGCGCCAGCAGTGTAGCAATGCCGCCGCCGCCGACTAGCGCGAGTAGAAGGGCAAGCAGTGTCGTCTTTGTCGTCAGCCAAAGCGCCGGCCCCAATATCGACCAATCGGTTACAAGAGTCGCGGCGACTGCATCCGGCCCCGGAAGGATGTACGGTGGAACCCCTGACAGTTCCACGTAAGCGGCCCAGCCCGTTATGATTGCAAAGCAGCCCACCATTGGAGCAACAATTCGAAGAGCCAACTCTGCCGGTAAAATCATGAAAGGACCCAATTTGGATGAGCGCCAATCACCCATCGCTGAACGCTGAATTTCACCGGAGAGTGGCACGGCCCGTTTCGCGCGACTCGCGATTCAAGATGGCCGTAGCACCCAAATGGCGCATCGCAAATAACGGAAAATCCGCAGTGATCACAATCACTTCTTAACGGCGCACGCATTAGGAATCTGCACCATATTGTTGTTTGGAGCACTTAATGACCTTAGAATTTCTTGGGAACCAGATTGCCTTTTTCGATCGACCTGTACCCCTTCTGACAAAGGAGCGCTTCTTTCCGGACCACTACGATTTAGAGACCGGAATATTCTTACGACCAGCTCCACCCGTCACTGCCGGAAATTACGACCACACTGGGAAGTATGTAGAAAAATTTGCCAGACAACTTCATTTCACAACGCTCGATCAATTCTCCAGCGGCGGCAGAGCTCTCATCGGCTTTGATGTGTGCGCTGACTTCACAAAACCAGAGCCAACGATATATCTGCGTCATGGAAATAATATTATTGGATCATATGAAGAAAAATTACTCTACATTATTGATGAATATAGGGGTATGCGCCTCAGTACGATCTTAGTTATCGCCAAAATGGCGGCGCGGAATGGCCCGGCTAATCCTGACCGGTCAGTTTCTCCGGACGGCGCGCGCGCTCTGACCAGTGCCTACAATTGGCTGGCTGCGCGCGGCTATATCGAGCATCCAGAGGAAACCCCAGCCGCCACAGCAAATTCGCCTGCGGATGAAGCAACGACTATGCAAAACAATTCTTGGCGTCAGAAATTGCGACGTTTGATTCAATTGTAAGCATCATAGAAATGAGCTTTGAATGGATACTAGCAGCGGAAACATCGTGTACGTTATCGGCGCTGGCTTTTCAGCGGGGTTAGGCTTTCCTACAATCAACAGTCTCTTACCAAATATATGGCCGAGACTACAGCGTGCAGGCACGGCCGCGGAACTTTGCGACATCATTCGCTTTCATCATCCAGATTTCGACCCTGATAAAGCCGACACGTTTGTCAATGTGGAACGCTTGCTCTCAGAAATGAAGGCTAACGAACAGTTGTTCGAATACAGCCGGCCAGCGTCAGGCGGCTTTACAAAAGAAGAACTCACTGCTCGCAGACAGCGGTTCTTGCTCGAGATGGCCAAATGGTTTCACGGACTAAAAGAAGATGCGATCCGGTCTCCTCCGATTTGGCTCACGGCACTCGCCGAACAAATCAAGCGTGAGAAGGCACAAATTATATCGTTCAATTGGGACCTCGTGCTGGACGAGCTTCTCTTTGGGTCCACCCTCGACCGTCGAGACTATGGATTTGGAGCCCGGAAGCCGGGGCCGCGTTTGATCAAGCCACATGGTTCGCTGAATTGGTTCGAGTATTCGACTGGGCGACACTTGAACGCCGACAAGAAAGTTCTGCTTACTGGCGAAGGTGAAAGGGCGATCTATGCTTTCAAACCTTATCGAGCACCACATTCGACCCGTCGCGAGTATATGCCGCTTATCATTCCGCCAGTTTTCAACAAGGAGTTTGCGGGGCGCCACTTTCAGACTCTTTGGAGGAAATCAGTCTCAATTTTGAGCAGCGCTTCAGACGTTCGCTTTCTCGGATATTCCCTTGCGGATGCTGATTTTCACGCACGATTCATCTTAAGATGTGGCTTTTACAATCAGGAGCACGGAGCCTAAAGAAAGGGAGGACGACGCCGTTCGCCTACGGGCAGGGCCAACGTAACAGTTGTTGACCCAAGCGACCAAGCTCATGCCAGAATTCAAAGCGCCATCGGCTGGCCCTGCGTGTTTTCAAAGAGCACGGTCGAAGATTGGATAGACAGCTCCGTCACACTCTGACGCAACGCTGATGATAACTGATCATCATTTCCTCAAAGCACTGATCGCCTGCGGAGCCAAATCAGCCGGCCAGTGCGTAGCAGAGTGGCGAAAGCGCAAGACGAACTCTCCCTCAAAGCGCAAGCAGTAGGCGGCTGTAGTTGTCAGGATCGAAAACATCGAGATCGCCGTCATCGCCCGAATGGGTCCAAGAGCCGTACAAATCATCCATCAGGCCATCAGTTGCCATAACCTCCAACGTGGATACGGTGCTCCAGCCGCGGACGTACTTATTGAACCTGTAGCGATCCAGAGTGTCGTTTACGTCAGCATCAGCAAGGCTATAGAGCGAGGCCCATGCGTGATCGGACACCGCTGGTACCGGAATATTGTCCGATGCGTACTTCTTGAGCGCCGCCTGAAAACATTCGGTATTCAGCGATGCGAGCTCTGCAATCAATCGAGCAAAATCAGTAACCGGTGCGGGATCCAATGACGGCCGCCCAACAAAATCCGGCCCTGATAATGGAAATCTATATGAAAAAAGCTCTCTCTGCGCTCGAAGCTCACCCAGCCGCGCACGCCAAAGGGATCGCCGCACAGGATCAAGAGCCCGCATATAGTCAGCTGTGCGGTTAAGTATGTTCTCGTGCGTCATCTCCACCGTCTTTCGTCCATCCCATTTCACATGGGGAGATGTCAGCAGATATGCACGACACGCATTGAGAACGGCATAGTAATTGAAGTAAGGAACTCCCATCAAAAGATTGCGATCGTAGGCGAAATTCGCTGATCCCGCGAGTATTGAGGCAGAAGTCACGAGCTTAATTGCAAGATAATGGCGCAACACCCAAAGGCTATTATCTTCGGGTGTAATTTTCCTGGCGATCGGGGCGAACAAGCGCCGCGTTGTCGAGCAATACTGCATTATCTGCTCGGAGGTGGCCTCCAGTGGAAGCTCTTTATATGCATAACAGTACTCCGAGCCCGTTGCGCGCATGATGTCGTCAACTCCAGCAACACAGCCCGCCTTCAACAATAACTTCCGGCTTGCTTCCAACGATTACGCCCCCTTGTTGACTATCATTAGCCCGCTTCAACCATCTTTCTCTACGTTTTTCGGCGTCGCCAAATACTGACGAACCTGTTCGAGCGTAAGGCAGGGAATTTGAGAGTGAACAAATCGGTGGCAATTCGCGCAAACCATCAGGAGGTCGCTTGAACGAGTGATGCTGTCAGGCTGCAACTCCGCAATGGGCGTCTTGTGATGCGCCTCAATGCAGCGTTCCGAAGTTGCCCCATAGGTCGCTACGGGATCGAAGCCACACGCCTCACAGAAGAGCCGCCCGCCGTGCTTACTTTTGAAATCACGCTTCGCCAAAATGGGAGCGTTCCCAGATCGCTCCTTGTAGGTGTGGCTGCGCGTGAGCAAGCGCCCTTCAATTCCAACGATGTTGTCTTCGAGTTCGCTCGGTGGCAGGTTCTGAAGCCGTTCGAGCTCGATGGCAGAGCCCGCATTCGTCATTCCGAAAATGGTGGCCTGCCTAGTGATGACATCATCGGCAAGATCGCGAATTGCTTTCGTGTTGACGCACTTAGCCACGGCGGCGCCGTGTGCAGATATGGCGTCGGCAAGCTGCGGATGACGAACTAGTATTTCGTCGATTTCGGCGAGGTCTTTCCCCAGAGCCTCAAGCCTGTCCTGCAAATTTATTGTGAAGTCCGTGTGGTGTATCGAGACATATAGCGGCGCCAACGTCGCTGTGATCCCGTCGTCGGTTATGATGTCGAAGTGCATTTCGTCCATCACGAATGACTTGTTTTCGAGAGGAAACGCAACCGTGTGCGACAGGTCCTCACGGCCGGGCTCGGGTAGCCGGCAGACAGCCATTACAAGTTGCGGAAGATGAAGCTTCTGCCGATTGTTCGCATCAAACTTCCGAAGCCGAGGCTTCCCTTGCACTTTGGCTCCACGTACCTCGGCAGGCATGTTTACGCCAAGAGCTTCGAAAAGCACATCAATTTTACGATCTTCAAGCGAGCCTGAAGGGACGTACTCAAACTCTCCACGGCCACCGGACGAACGCCAGCGGATACCACAAGTTGCCATTCCCAGCAGGCCTTTAGAAAACTGATTCGATAGCTATAATCTACCAGCGTCGTTTGATTCGCCACACATGCGTGCATTGACGACCAAACGTTTTAATGCTTTATACGGGACGTTCCCGTTTCGTTCCAAGGGTGATGTTCTGACCTACTCAGTTGCTTCTTTTTTCTCGGGCATCGGCGGTCTTGATCTTGGTCTGGAACGCGCGGGTTTTCGCATCAACTTTCACTGCGAGGTAAAGCCGTTTTGCCGGGAGATACTGAGCCAGCATTGGCCGGATTTACCGATTGATTCAGACATAAGGAAACTCGATGACGCAAAAATCCCTAAAGCTGACGTTTGGGCGGCAGGATTCCCATGCCAAGACCTCTCGCTTGCAAGAATGGGGCCGCGATCGGGGCTTCGAGGGAGCCAGTCTGGACTCTTTCACGAATTTATGCGCCTCGTTAGAGGACGCACTCCACGAGCAATTATCCTCGAAAACGTTCACGGCCTTCTCTCTAGCCACGGAGGACGCGACTTCGCCATCGTACTCCAAGCGTTGGACGAACTCGGGTATGGCGTGGCGTGGCGTGTGCTTAACAGTAAAGACTTCGGAGTCCCCCAGCAGCGCCGTCGCGTCTACATTGTTGCCATGCATCGAGACGAACGCAGTCCCGGACAAGTACTTTTTGAGCCCGAATGCGGCGACTGGAATTTTGCGAAGGGTAGACAGGATGAAAAGAAATCTGCCTCCCTCTTTCAGACAATCATTGGAGATCCTAGCAAAGGACCCCTCGTAAAAAGCGTCGCCCATTGTATCTATGCGGAGTCGGCTCGGCATACCGGAACCGATTGGTCGCGAAATTATGTCTGGTATCCTGAAGGACGCGTCAGACGGTTCACACCCAATGAAGTTGAACGCGTTCAGGGCTTCCCGGATGATTGGACCCGACCAAGGGACTTCAATGAAAAGCAAGCAGATAAAATCGACAGTCTTAGGTATCATGCAGTGGGTAACGCTGTAACGCCGCCGGTGGCCCAATGGGTTGGCGAACGGCTTATGAAGGTCATGCGTGAGCAGGAGCAGACGGTACTCAGGTCGTCATTGGTCGCAGCCGAGTAGCCGCTTTTGGCTGAGAAATGGTGGACTCGCTTTCGCCCGAAAAGAGAAGCGCAAACATGGCGCGCATTCGAGCTCGGGATACCAAGCCCGAGTGGACCGTGCGTAGACTGCTGCATTCGCTGGGCTATCGCTACAGATTGCACCGGCGGGACTTACCGGGCCATCCCGACATAGTATTTTCTTCTCGGAGGAAGATTATCTTCGTGCACGGCTGCTTTTGGCACCAGCACGATCCGAAAATCTGTCGTGCAGGCCGACTCCCAAAATCCAACCTGGGATATTGGGAGGCAAAACTCTTGAGAAACGTCGAGCGCGACGACAGAAATCTTGCGCTTCTCAATAGCCAAGGCTGGGACGTGAAAACGGTATGGGAGTGTGAAACTAAAGATATCGAACTGCTAAGAAAATCTTTGGTCGACTTTATCGAAGGGCTAGCGCAGTCTTAGCGCAGCGCTCCACTGCTATCTACAATTTCAAATAGCTACAACCCCATTCTCTCAATTCCGATTCCAAAGGTCACAGGTTCGAATCCTGTCGGGTGCGCCATTTAAGTTTCAGCCAGACTGTTCGCCTTTAAACGAGCTGACCCGCAAAGCGCTCATCCGCCTGTGCACAATGGTTCTCGCCATCGAGCTGCGCTTTAACCGACAGCGCCGAGCTCAAGTCGCGTCGCGTTCCATCCTGAGATTGGAGACAACGCGGCGGTTTTGGACCTTGCAGGAGCGCTCGGTGCAGTCGCGGACTTCGCGGTCGTTGCCGTAGCCTTTGGCCCACATGCGGTTCGGATCGACGCCCTTGGAGGCAAGATAAGCCATCACCGCATCGGCACGTTTCTGCGACAGTGTGGCCATCTTGGACGCGGAGCCGCTGTCGTCGGAGAAGCCCTGCAGCTTGACCAGCCAGCGCGGGTTGCTGTTGAGCCAGACCGCCTGAATGTCGAGCGTCGCCTTGGCGACGCTGTCGAGTGTGGAAGAATCCTGGGTGAAGTAGGTCCGGCGGCCGACATTGAGGATAAAGTCCTCCTCGGTGCCGACGGATACGGTTTCGAAGCCGGGGGCCGGATCGTCGGTTTTTCCGGTCATCGGCACGGCTGCTGGCTCTTCGACCGCGGCGATTTCGGTGGTGTTGCAGGAAGCAAGCGTCAAGAGAATGGCGGCCGCCGACAGCAGCCTCGTCAATCCGGTCATAGCGGGCATCGGGTGATATTCCTCATTCGACCGGATTTGCGACCGGGCTTGCTTGGCTGACCTCGGGGGCCTTGTCGGCGATATGCGGCAGCACCTGCACCGCCGTGCCGATCGGGCAACGCTGGTAGAGGTCGATCGCATCCTCGTTGAACATGCGGATGCAGCCGCTGGAGGCATCCTTGCCGATGCTGCCCGGCTCCAGCGTACCGTGGAAGCGGTAGCCGGTGTCGACGCCGTCGCGCAGCAGATACATGGCGCGGGGTCCAAGCGGATTTTTCGGCGAACCGCCTTCGACGAACTCAGGCAGTTCGGGGTGACGCTCACGCATCTCCGGCGGCGGCGTCCAGCGCGGCCAGAGCGATTTGCGGTCGATGGTCGCGCGGCCGTACCACTTGAAGCCCTCTTTCCCGACACCGACGCCATAGCGGATGGCCGTCTTGTTCTCCATGATTAGGTAGAGAAAGTGGTGCCTGGTATCGACGACGACGGTGCCGATCGGCTCGCTGCTGAAATACTTGACGACCTGGCGCTGCCATTTCCTGTCGATATTGGCGAAATTGGTGCTCCGGTACGTGACGCCGTTATCGACGGCCGGGCCGGAAAAATAGGATGTCGCCTTTGCGAGTGCCGGGCTCTGAAGCGCGTTCGCGCCAAGCAGCGCCAAACCACCAAGCATAGTTTCCCTGCGGGTCCACACCATCGGCAATATCCCCCGAAAGCCAATTAGCGAGGCTGCAGTAAATCAGATTTTTGAACTGCTACAACAGAAAATTCTCAAGCATCGATTCTTTCATGACGGCCACCCAATAGATCGGCTCTTCTCACTGTGGACGCCAACAGGGCAGGTAGGAGACACCATCAAAGCTCACAGCAGATGAGCTTCCCTTCGCCTCACCGCCACAAGGCGACGCTGCGCCGGGCGCATCTCAAGCACCGGGCGAGCATCGGCCGCGATCGCCGACAACACAAGGCAGATTACTTGATATCGCGTGCCTGCCCTGAGGCTCGCAGCTCCGCGAGCGTCGTTCCAAGGCAGCTTCCGCCGGCATCGGAGCCAACCGCCTTGGCCTCGCCATGCAGCGTGATCGTGCCGGCGAAGTTGTCCGAGGCCATGTAGGTCGCGGTGCTGTCCTCCGTCATCTTGGACAGATAGAAGGCGTGCTGCGTGCCCTTGTATTCGCAGGCGACGGCAAACGGAAATTGATCAAACAGGACGCCTTCGGCATGTGCCGAAGAGCCGAAGGCCTGAACGCTGGCCGCAACCAGCAGTACTGCCAGAGACTTGGACATATTCGCAGAGCGTATGCGCACCATCGATCCCCCAACCCAGCTAGATAAAGGTGTCCGGCGAGCGCGATGGTGCCGCCAAGCGTGCGCTTCGACAAGCCTGACTGGCCAAAATCGGGTACAGCAACTCTCTACCACCGGTTGGCGGCCCCTTCCCGCTTCAAGCGGATGGTGCCACGGATTGGCGGCCAGCGGCACGCCAGCGCAAGTGAGCGCGTTCCGACCGACCCGTCACGCCGGATGGCTGAAGCGGGCGATCTGTGCGCCCCGCATCAGGTTGCGGAAATTCGCGCCGCTCATATGCACCAGCGTCCTGTGATCGCCGCCCTCGAAATAGACGTCGCTCACATCGCCGAGGCTTTCGTCGAGCAGAACCGGAACGTCATAGGCCGAACCGACCGGTGGCACGGCGCCGATGTCGCAATCGGCGAAGAGATTGCAGACTTCCTCTTCCGACGCTAGGCCGAGGCGGCGGTCCATCACGTCCTGCAGGGTCGAGAGTTCGACCCGGTGCGTGCTTGGCACGACGGCGAGCACGTAGCCCATTTCGTGGTGAACCACCACGGACTTGGCAAGCCGGCTGCCCGGCACATGCGCGGCTCGTGCCGTCTGGCTGGTGGTCGCGGTGCGGTGATGGTCAACGGTGTCGTAGGCGACACCCGAACCGTCGATATAGTCCTGAAGTTTTCTGGCGATCGTCATCGTCGACACCCCTTCTCTCTCGTGGTGGCGCGGAGAGGTCATTGTCCTCCCATCCCTCACGAAGTCAACGACGTGCGGCGGCGATCCTGTTCGGCAGCAAGGGGAGCGCCTGGTCGCGCGGCGACATCTGCGAGACCGGCAAGGGCCAGTCGATCGCGAGCCTCGGATCGAGCGGGTTGAGCCCGCCTTCGGCCTCGGGCGCATAGGGCTTGTCGTGCAGATAGATCAGCTCGCAATCCTCGGTCAGCGTCTGGAACCCATGGGCGAAACCGCCGGGGATCATCATCGAGCGACCGTTGTCCGCGCTCAGCACTTCGCCGTGCCATTGCAGATAGGTCGGAGAATCCGGTCGCAGGTCGACCGCCACATCGAAGACCGCGCCGGAAAGGCAAGAGACGAATTTAGCCTCGTCATGCGGCGCATGCTGGAAGTGCAGGCCACGGATCGTGCCTGCTGCCTGCGTCAGGGTGTGGTTGATCTGCGCGATCTTTCCATCGCCGCCGAAATCGGCCAGCGCCTCGCGACAGAAGAAGCGCGAGAAGAAACCGCGATCGTCGCCCCTGCGTTGCCGCTCGACGACGATGAGACCCGCTATGGATGTAGAAATTCGATCGAATCGCGACATGGTTCCTTCCGCCAGAACCAAGCTCTACCCGTCTTTTCGCCCTTAAGAAACCGGCCTTGACCGTATTTGCAATTGCCGACATGAAAGCGTTCACAGGAAGCGTTACGAATCGGTGAAAGCGCCATTTATCGCGATTCGCGGTCGAGGCGTATCCGTAGGTTGTATCCGAAAAAGGGTGTCAGGCAGCAATGGCAGTGGAAGACGATCGTCTCGCATTCGAAGCCCACAAGACGGAAATGGCGCTCGCGCTCGGCAAGGACGAGGACGCCTTCCAGCAGTCGCTCGACACCCTGGTAACGCTCGACAAATACGACTACTCCTATCTTTGGTCCTTCATGGGCGTGCCGATCATCCAGATGCCGGCCGATGTGATGGCGACCCAGGAAGTCATCTGGAACACCAAGCCCGACATCATCATCGAAACGGGCGTCGCGCGCGGCGGCTCGGTGATCTTCATGGCGGCGATGCTGCAGCTGATCGGCAAGGGCAAAGTCATTGGCGTCGATATCGACATCCGCGCCCATAACCGCGACTCCATCGAAAAGCACCCGATGTCCTCGCGCATTGTGTTGATCGAAGGCCCGTCGACGACGGCGGAAACACTGGCCAAGGTCAAGGCGGAAATCCCCGAGGGCGCCTCGGTGATGGTCGTGCTCGACAGCGACCACAGCCGCGACCATGTGCTGGATGAATTGCGCACCTACGGACCGCTGGTGACCCAAGGCCAATACATCGTCGTCGCGGATACGTTGCTCGGCTACGGCGAGGCTCCGAAGACGCCGACGAAACGTTCCAAGATTTGGCATCCGGGCGACGAACCCTATGCGGCGCTGACCGCCTACCTCAAAGAAACCGACCGCTTCGAGACCGACGACGTTATCAACGGGAAGCTGGTGCTTTCCAGCTCGCCCGGAGGCTATCTGCGCTGCATCAACAAGTAGGGCCGCCCGCAAGAACACCCTGGCGCTGCTCTCCAACTCTCGATCGCGAGCACCGGATGACTCGAAACATTGTCATCTCACAATCCATGTACTTTCCCTGGGTTGGGATGCTGGAGCAGATCAGGCTGGCGGACGTATTCGTCCACTATGACGATGTGCAGTTCTCGCGCGGCAGCTTCACCAACCGCGTGCAGATCAAGACTCAGAACGGCATCCGCTGGCTGAGCGTGCCTTTGAAAGACCTTCGTCTCGGACAGCGGATAGATGAGGTGCTGATCGACGATCGCACCGATTGGCGCAGAAGCCATCGCGACATGCTGCGGCAGGCCTATGGGAAGGCGCCATTCCTCAAGGACATGCTGGACCTGGTCGATGACGTGTTTGCCAAGGACGCGCCAACGATTGCTGATATCGCGCGCAATTCCATGCTCGCGCTTGCAAGCTACTTCAAGCTGGACCGGCCGGCGTTCATTTCATCGGACGCGCTCACCATTGGCGGGGCGAGCAGCGAGAGAGTGTACGACATCACCGCGCATCTTGAAGGCACGACGTACATTACCGGCCATGGCGCCCGGAACTATCTCGATCACGACCTCTTCGGGCAGAACGGCATTTCCGTTCATTACATGAACTACGAACGAACACCCTATCCGCAGATGCACGGAGACTTCACACCCTATGTGACCGCATTGGACCTCGTTGCCAATTGCGGAACCCAAGGCGCAACTTTCGTGCATTCCGGAACCGTCGATTGGAAGGAGTTTACCCAGTGAAAGCCGAGAACCTGGACAATGTGACGTCGGAATATCTTCCAAACGCGGTCACATCGATCGAGAACAATCTCATTCTCAACTGGTATCCGCAGCGCATGGTCGAGCGCTTCGGCCGATGCCAGTCGCTGCTCGACCTCGGGATCGGCCACGGCTACACCCCTCACCTCTTCAGCAAGGTGTGTGACCGGCACGTTATCGTTGAAGGCTCACAACTCGTCATCGATCTCTTCAGGAAAAACAGCCCGGACTTCTCCGGCGAGATCGTCTTTTCCTATTTCGAAGATTTCGAAACGGACGAGCGCTTCGACGTCATCATCATGGGCTTCGTTCTCGAGCATGTCGACGATCCCGCCTTTGTCCTTGACCGATTCCGCCGCTTTCTCAAGCCCAATGGCCGACTGTTTGCCGCCGTTCCCAACGCCAAGTCCATGAACAGACGATTGGGCGTGGAGCTTGGCAAGATCGACGACATCTACAGCCTGAATGCCAACGACCTGGCGCTCGGCCACAAACGCCAATATTGCCGCGATACGTTCCGCGCAGAGATCGAAAATCAGGGCTTCCGCGTTGTGCACGAGGAAGGCATCTATCTGAAGCCGCTGCCGCTGCCGGTGTTGCAGACGCTGCCCGATTTCGAAGCCAACCTGCAGGCCATGCTCAAGGTCGGCATCGAGTTCCCCGATCTTTGCGTCGGCCTGCTGATGGAAGCGGAACTGGCATGAAGACTGCTGCCGTCATCGGCGCGCGTTCGATGCTGGGAGCCCAGCTTGTCGCGCGCCTGCAGCACCGAGGCGTCCAAACCATAAGTGTTGGAAGGACGGAGACGGACGACATCGCCTTCGACCTCGCGGCAGGACCGGCTAAGGTATCGGACAACCTGACGGCCGACGTCCTCTTCCATTGCGCTGCGAGCTTCGCCGCCGATGATCCATCGGGCGTGCAGCAAAACTTTGCCGCAAATGCGTCAAGCGCCGTTCACGTCGCCGAACTCGCAAGATCGCTGCACGTACGTGCCGTCGTCTATGCCGGATCGCTTTCCTCCGACGAGACGCTGGATGCGGCACCGTTGACGTCCTACGGCCTCAGCAAGAAAATAGCAGAACAGATCCTGGAATGGAGTTCGCAGAAGCTTGGTTTTCGCTTTTGCAGCCTTCGGTTTTCGCAGCTCTATGACATAGAGGGCCGTTGCTGCCTCCATCAGCCGTGGATGGGACGCATCGTCGCCTACGCGTCCCGAGGGCTCGACATCCGCATGCCCGCGTCCCACGGCACGCGCAACTTTCTACACGTGAGAGATGCGGCCAACATGATGATCCGGGCCGCTGAAACGAAGACGTCAGGCATCTGCAACGCAGTCCACCCGGAAGCCATGACCTGCGACGCGATCGCTGCAGTCGCCTACGAGACGTTCGGGCTCGGGGGCAGCGTCGTGATTGCGGCGGAGAAAGCGCCCTTCCGCAGGGTAAACTTTCCGGATGGTGGGGAAACATTGTCCAAACTGGGGATGCCGCCGCTTATCGCGATGCGCGACGGAATTGGCATGATCCGGTCGGCAGGCACCGCCGAAGCGTTCGGCCCGATGGATGTGAATTGATGTACGACGACGCAAAGCAAGCCGTGACGGTCGTGGTGACCGCAGTCGGAGCCATCATAGGCCAGGGCATCGTCGCATCGCTGCGCATGCTCGATAGGCCGGTCCGGATCATAGGCATCGACCGTGACGCCAATGGCATCGGCCGACACTTCTGCGACCACTTTGTCGCAAAGCCGTCCTGTGACGAGACGTCTCCCGAATATCTCGAATTCTGGCTGGAACTGCTGCGGCGAGAAAACGTCGCGCTGGTGCTTCCGGGTCTGGAACTCGATGTCCTCTTTTTCAGCGAACACCGGGCGCTCTTCGAGACCACGGACGCGCGAATTGTCCTGAATAGTTCCGCGCTGATCGACCTCGGACAGGACAAGTGGGACATGGGCGAGGCGCTGCTGCAAGCGGGCTTCCCCGCCATTCCGAGCACGCTCAGCCGCAGCCTCGACGATTGCACGCGCGAGCTCGGCCCCTTGCCGCTGCTCCTGAAGCCGCGTCGCGGCAACGGCTCCCGGGGCATCGCATTGCTGAAGGACGCGGCCGATTTCGACTATTGGACGCAAAAGAGCCCGGATGACTTCCTGGTGCAGAAATACGTCGGCAGCAATGACCAGGAGTACACCGTCGGCGCCTTCGGTTTCGGCGACGGCACGACGCTGTCGCCGATCACCTTCAAGCGTAGGCTCTCCGTCGCCGGCAACACCCAATATGCCGAAGTGGTCGATGAGCCTCTGCTGACCGAGGCCGTGCGCAGGCTATCGCGACACTTCAAGCCACTCGGGCCGACGAACTACCAGTTCCGACTGGAGGGAACGATCCCCTACCTCTTGGAGATCAACCCACGCTTTTCGAGCAGCACGTCATTGCGCGCGGCCTTCGGCTACAACGAAGCGGCGATGGCGCTGGATTATTATCTGCACGGGAAGGAGCCCGCGGAACCGGAGGTCAAATCCGGTCGAGCCTGGCGCTACTCCGAAGACCTGGTCGTCCTGTGATCGCGGTCATTTCCGACATCCATAGCAATCTCCCTGCCCTGGAAGCGGTCCTTGCCCGCATCGACGAACTCGGATGCGGATCGATCCTGTCGCTGGGTGACGTCGTCGGATACTACGCCCAGCCGGGCGACTGCATCGACGTGCTGAAGGCACGCGGCATTACCAACCTCATGGGCAATCACGATTATTACATCGTCAGCGGAGAGGGTTGCCCGCGCTCGAAGATGGTGAATGACATCATCGAGTACCAACGGGGCATCATCTCGGAGGACCAGCGGTCATGGCTCGCGGGCTCGCGATCCCACGTCATTGACGGATCGACATATTTCGTCCACGGAAGCTGGCAGGACCCGATCGACGAATACCTCTACAAGGTCTCGGAAGCGCAGTTTCCCGACGGATGCGAACGGCTTTTTGCCGGACATACTCATGTGCAGGCCCGCCTGGAGATCGGCGGCAAGGTCTTCTGCAATCCGGGCTCGGTCGGCCAGCCGCGCGATGGCGACCCCCGGGCAGCCTTTGCCCTCTTGTCGTCAGACGGCACCATCGAACTGCACCGTGTCGCTTACGATATCGACCGGACCGCGTACCACATGCGGCAGGCCGGTTTCCCTCCTCGCCACTATGAAAACCTCTATATCGGCGCGCAGATTGGTGGACGCATCGACAAGATCGTCGTGGCAGACGCGGCTGGTGACTTGCCTGCTTGAGGGCAAGCGATGCTTAAGGAGGCGTCCGCCACGGCGGGGCACCGCCACAGCCCGGCGAAAGCTTCACCCACTAGGTTCCATGCTGGACCTCATCGCGCGCACCGGTCCCGATGCGCCGAGCACTTTACCGACGACCGTCTCACGGCAGGAATTCCTGAAGGAGGAAGCAGGCGTATCATGAAAAACGGCACCATCATTTCCGAAAGCGCGCGCCAGGAATTCGCAGCTAAGGGCTACCACGTCGTGCCCGGCTTCTACGACGCCCAGTCGCAGATCGAGCCGATCCAGGAAGGCATCCGCCAGATCCTTGAGCTGATCTGCAAGAAATACGGCGTCGATGCACCGACAGGCACCGCGCACGAGGCGATGACTATCGCCTATCGCAAGCTGATTGCGGTCAATCGCTCCTGGGGCGGTGAAGTCTATGATGCTGTGAAGCAGATTCCCGCCTTCATGCGGCTCGTGAGCTCCGCCGCCAACGACGAGGTTTTCAAGGCGCTTCGACCGGAAAGCGTCCCGGGTCTCGCTGCCGGAGGATATGGCATCCGCATCGACAACCCCGGTGAAGAAAAGTTCCGCGCCCAGTGGCATCAGGAATTTCCCGGCCAGTTGCGCAGCGTCGACGGCATCGTCTTCTGGACACCGCTTTTGCCGGTCACAGCCGACATGGGGCCGGTTCAGATCGCCGAGGGCTCGCAGGCCGAAGGGTTCGTTCCGGTCTATGAAGATGATGCCGGCCTCGGTAAGACCGGCGCCTATTCGCTCTTCCTGCACAAGGGCGAAGAGCGTCTGGCTCGCTACAAGCACGTGGCTCCGCTGAGCAAGCCCGGCGACCTGATCCTCATGGATTTCCTGACACTGCACCAGTCCGGTCACAATGTTTCAGAGACGCCGCGCTGGAGCATCCAGTTCCGCTACTTCAACTACGCCGAGCCGGTCGGCATCCGCATCGGCTGGAAGGGCTCGTTCGCGGCAGGCGTCAACTATGCCGAAGTGCTGCCGGAACTGGTCGCACCCCAGGGAGAACTCGCATGACCACCTGCCGAGTTTGCGGCACCCACATCGGCGCCCCATCCTATGAAGCGCCGGCACCGGCGCTGACTTCGGGCACGACCCTGCTCGACGTGCCTACGCGTGTCTTCGTGTGCGGAACCTGCGGGCACGCGCAAAGCGACGACATCCCGGACATTCAGGCCTTTTATGACACGGAATACCGGATCTCGTTGAGCAGCGAGAACCACGACCAGATCTTTTCGGTCGCAGCCGATGGCACGATCACCTATCGTACCGACCATCAGGCTGCCCTGTCGCTGCGACTGCTGGACCTGCCTGAGGGCGCGAGCATCCTCGACTACGGCGCCGCCAAGGCTGACACGCTTCGCAAGATGACCGCCGCCCGCAAGGATTTGCGTCCGCACGTCTTCGAAGTCAGTTCCGACTATGCGCCCGCCTGGCAGGGTTGGGTGCCGGAGGCGGCACAAGCCACCTATTCGGTACCCGAGGCCTGGCAGGGTACGTTTGACGCCGTCATGAGTCATTTCGTCATCGAGCACGTAGCCGACCCCGTGGGCTTCCTGCGCACGGTGCGCGACCTGATGCGACCGGGCGGCATTTTCCTGTTCTCCGTGCCCGACGTCGCCGGCAACCCGGGAGACATGGCAGTCGCTGATCATCTCAACCATTTCAGCGCGGCGTCGATCGAACACGCCGTGGCGAGCGCCGGTTTCGACGTGCAGACCGTCGACAGCACCTCGTTCCCCGGCGCATTCTTCGTCGTTGCAAGGCGCGCCGAGGCGCCGATCGAAAAAGCCGCGCCGTCGGCTGAAGCTGCCGACGCGGCCAAACGGGCGCGCGACATCTGCGCCTTCTGGAACCAGGCAGCCGAAACCCTGAAGGACGGCGTCGAGCGCTATGGCAAGCGCAAGGTCGCGATCTATGGCGCCGGTTTCTATGGAAGCTGGATCTACGGTCGCATCGGCGAGGCGGTCGATGTCGTGGCATTCCTCGACCGCAACGAAAACATGAAGGGCGCCACGCTTTTTGGGGTCCCGGTCCTTCCGCCGGAGGAACTGCCGCAGGAAGCCGAAGCGTTGTTCATCGGCCTCAATCCGTTGAAGGCCCGCGCCGCGATCGCCGCGCAGCCTTGGCTGAAGCGAACCGGGCTTGACCACGTCTGGCTCTGACGAGAGCCGATGGTAAAACGGTCGACGCCGGGGGACGGATACTTTCAACACCCGCCCGGCTTCCAGACCTCGACGAACGTCCCAGTTATGACCAAACGGCGCTCCCCATGAAACCCCGCATCCTCTACACCAAACCCTCGATCACGGACCGTGAAGTGGCCTATGCGGCCGATGCGGCGGCCAATGGCTGGGGCGAGCGCTGCTACGACTATATCAACCGCTTCGAGGCGGCCTTTGCCGCGCATCTCGGCACGACGCACGCGATCTCGACATCGAGCTGCACCGGCGCACTGCATATGGGCCTTGCCGCACTCGGCGTCGGACCCGGCGACGAAGTGATCCTTGCGGACACCAACTGGACGGCGTCTGCCGCACCGATCGTTCACCTCGGCGCGAAACCGGTCTTCGTCGACGTGCTTGCCGACAGCTGGTGCATCGATCCGGAAAAGGCGGAAGCAGCGATCACGCCAAGGACCAAGGCGATCATCGCCGTCCATATCTACGGCAATCTCTGCGACATGGACCGCCTGCTTGAGATCGGCGTCCGGCACAACATCCCCGTCGTCGAGGATGCCGCAGAGGCGCTCGGATCCGAGTGGCATGGCCGCAAGGCCGGATCGCTCGGCGCCTTTGGCGCCTTCTCCTTCCACGGCACCAAGACCGTGACGACGGGCGAAGGCGGCATGTTCGTCACCAGCGACGAGACGCTCTATGAAAAGGTGCTGACGCTCTCCAATCACGGCCGCGCGCGGGGGCAGAAAAAGCAGTTCTGGCCGGACGAGATCGGCTTCAAATACAAGATGTCGAACCTGCAGGCCGCCATCGGCCTGGCACAGATCGAGCGTGTCGGCGAGCTCGTCGATCGCAAGCGCGAGATCTTCTACGCCTATCGCGAGCAACTTGCTGGCGTGAACGCCATTGCCATGAACCCGGAGCCGGAGGGAACGAAGAACGGTTTCTGGATGCCGACCGTCGTCTTTGCGCCGGAAACCTGCGTCACCCGAGACGCTCTGCAGGGTGCCTTTGCGGCCGAGAACATCGACGCCCGCGTCTTCTTCTGGCCGCTGAGTTCGTTGCCGCCCTTTGACGAGGCGCCGGCAAACACCGTGGCCTATGACCTGCCCGGCCGTGCGATCAATCTGCCGAGCTATCACGACATGACATCCGACGAGATCGGCCGCGTGGTCGAGGTCCTGCGCGGCTGCCTCGCCGCCTGAATTCGGGCGCGCGCAGACCACCTCCGCGCAAGGTCGCCGGGATATTAGGACTTTGCAATGCGCCATGCCGAGTGGCCGGCGCAAATACGGGGCGGTCGCATGAAAATCGTCATTCTCGCCGGTGGCTACGGCACGCGGATCTCGGAGGAGAGCCATCTCCGGCCAAAACCGATGATCGAAATCGGCGGACGGCCGATCCTGTGGCACATCATGAAGATCTACAGCCACTACGGCTTCTCGGATTTCGTCATCTGCCTCGGCTATCGCGGCTACATGATCAAGGAATATTTCGCCAACTACGTGCTGCATTCCTCAGACGTCACCTATTGCATGGCGACGGGCGAAACCCTGTTCCACTCGAACAAGGCCGAGCCCTGGCGCGTGACGCTCGTCGACACCGGAACGGACTCCATGACCGGCGGACGCCTGAAACGCGTGGCCGACCATCTCGGCGATACGTTCTGCCTTACCTATGGTGACGGCGTTGCCGACATCGACATCAAGGCGCTGACCGAATTCCACCGCCATCACGGCCGCCAAGCGACGGTCACGAGCGTGGTTCCGCCCGGCCGCTATGGCGCGCTCGCCGTCAGCGACGGACGGGTCAGAAGCTTCATCGAAAAGCCGGCAGGCGACAACGGTCACATCAATGGCGGCTTCTTCGTCCTCAACCGCTCGGTGCTCGATCGCATCGAAGGCGATCAGACGCCGTTCGAAGCGGGGCCTCTGGAAGGCCTCGCCGCAGACGGCCAGTTGATGGCCTTCGAGCACACCGGCTTCTGGCGGCCGATGGATACGCTGCGCGACAAGAACCAGCTCGAAGAGCTCTGGCAGAGCGGAACGGCGCCCTGGAAAGTCTGGGCATGAGCAGACTTGCAGACCCGTCCTTCTGGGCCGGAAAGCGGGTAATGCTGACGGGTCACTCCGGCTTCAAGGGAAGCTGGGCCCGCCTGTGGCTGACGCGGATGGGCGCAGAGGTGACCGGCTACAGTCTGTCGCCGGCGACCAGTCCCTCGCTGCACGCGCTGCTCGGATCTGAAAGGGCCACGAACGAACATTTCTCTGACATCCGCGACGGCGACACGCTCGCATCTGCCGTACGCGCCTGCGACCCGCAGATCGTCCTTCACATGGCAGCCCAGCCTTTGGTTCGCGAGAGCTACCGGACGCCGGTCGAAACCTTCGACATCAACGTCATGGGCACGGTGCGCCTGCTGGAAGCGGCACGCGCGGCCCCTGCCCTCAAGACCGTTCTGGTCGTCACCACGGACAAGGTTTACCGCAACGACGAAAGCGGCCGGCACTTTCCGGAAGATGCCGTGCTCGGCGGCCATGATCCCTATTCCGGTTCGAAAGCCGCCTGCGAGCTGGTCGTTTCGACCTGGCGGGATTCCTATCTGCGTGAACGCGGCATAAGGGTGGCGACCGCCCGTGGCGGCAACGTGCTTGGCGGCGGCGATTTTTCCGCCGACCGGCTGGTTCCGGATATCGTTCGCGCTGCCCTTTCGGGCGAGACGCTGGATATTCGCAGCCCGATGGCGACGCGGCCCTGGCAGCACGTTCTCGACTGCCTCAACGGATACTTCGTCTATGCCGAGGCGCTTCATGGCGGCGAGACCGATGTGGCCGCGCTGAATTTCGGCCCGGCTCCAGACGAGCGACAGATCCCGGTTCGGGACGTTGCCGCCGCGATCCAGACCGCAATGGGCTTGCCTGCACAATGGCGCGACACCTCATCCGAGGACCAGCCGCACGAGATGAAGACGCTCGGGCTCGACCCGGCGCTCGCCGCACGCACGCTGCCATGGGCAACACGCCTATCCCAGGACGAGGCGATCGCCTGGACCGCGCAATGGTACGACGGCTGGCGCCGCGGCGCCGACGCCCGTGACCTGACACTCAGCCAAATCGACGCATTCATGAGAGGCTAACGACTTCGATGTCCCACAACTGCCGTTTCTGCTCGACACCGCTCAAGACCGTCGTTGCCGACCTGGGTTCGACGCCCTGGTCCAATTCCTTTCTCGAACCGACGCAGGAAGCCATCGCCCGCGAGCGCTCGTTCCCGCTGAAGGCGATGGTCTGCTCCGAGTGCCTGCTGGTGCAGACGACGGAAAACGTGCCGGCCGACGAGATTTTCACCGACGGCTACGCCTATCTCTCCTCCTTCTCGACAAGTTGGCTCGAACACGCGCGCCGCTATGCCGAGAGCATGACCGAACGCTTCGCGCTCAACGACAATTCGCAGGTGGTCGAGATCGCCTCGAATGACGGCTATCTGCTGCAGTATTTCGTCGCCAAGGGCATCCCGGCGCTCGGCATCGAGCCGGCCGCCAATGCGGCGCGACTGGCCGAGGAGCGGCAGGTGCCGACCGAGGTCGCCTTCTTCGGACGGGAGACGGCAACGGAACTCGTCAAGCGCGGCATTCGCGCCGACCTCACGGCGGCCAACAACGTGCTCGCCCATGTTCCCGATATCGCCGACTTCGTCGGCGGCTTCGCCATCCTGCTGAAGCCCGATGGCGTTGCGACGTTCGAGTTCCCGCATCTGCTGCGTCTGATGGAAGGCGTGCAGTTCGACACGATCTACCACGAGCACTATTCCTATCTGTCCCTGGCGGCCGTCGAGCGTATCTTCGAAAGCTCCGGCCTCAAGGTCTTCGACGTCGAGGAACTGCCGACCCATGGCGGCTCTCTGCGCGTCTATGCGCAGCTGAGATCCGGCGTACGCGAGACCACCCTGGAGCTCGAGCGGTTGCGGGCGACCGAGGCGCTTGCCGGGCTGATGCGGATGGAGACCTACACGGCATTCGACGACCGCATTGCCGCCGTCTGCAAGGATTTTCAGAACTTCCTGGCAAACGCCAAGGCAGAGGGAAAAACCGTAGCCGCCTATGGCGCTGCGGCGAAAGGCAACACCTTCCTTAATGTCTGCGGCCTGTCGCCCAGCGAGATCGCCTTCGCCGTCGATCGCAACGACCTGAAGCAGGGCAAGCTCCTGCCCGGCACCCATATTCCAGTGCACGCGCCGACGGTGATCGAGGATGCGAAGCCGGACTATCTCGTCATCCTGCCCTGGAACCTGAAGACCGAAATCGTCGCAGACAACGAGGCAATTCGCGACTGGGGCGGCCGCTTCGTCGTCGCCATTCCGAAGCTGAGCGTCTTCTAAATCTAGACACCGGGACGTGTGGACAGTTCTCAACCAGACCGCGTTGAGCCACCCGAAATCGACTTTATTGATCGCCTTAGGTCGCTTTGCCGTAAATTCGGTGACTTTGCCGTAAATTCGGCACGATCTAAGTGAACGTCAGGGGTGGCGTGGGTATTGACGGTTGAAAAAAATGCACCCAAGGAGGTGCTATGTCCACGATTGACCTATGCCTTGTCGCCACCCGGCGCCCGGACCTGCTTGCCCAAACGCTGGCGAGTTTCCGGGACAAAATTTTTTCCAGGCTCGACCTGCGCGGCGCCTATCTCAATCTCGATCCGGTTTTCGGGTCGGAAGAGGATCATCGCGCCTGCGTCGAGATTTTCCGCAACCATTTCCCCGACGGAACCGTTTTCCAGCCCGAGAGCCCGGGCTTTTGCGCGGCCGTCGCGAAGCTCTGGTCGGCCACCAGCGCCGACTACGTCTTCCATCTGGAGGACGACTGGATCTCGCTGCGGGACATGGGTGAGGAACTGCTGACGCCGTTCGCCGATCCGGCGATCAGCCAGGTCTCGTTCCATACGGCAGACCAGAACTGGGATATCCGCCGCAAGGGCCATTTCCACCGGCGCAACGAATACGCGTATCTGTTCGGGATCAAGATCCCGCTGTTTCGCACGTTCCCGAAATTCACGACGTCGCCGTCGATCCTTCGCGGCGACTTCGCGCGCCAATGCGCCGGTCTGATGGACCTCTCGCGCGATCCGGAGAAGCAGTTCTATTCGGGCGTCAACCCGGCGATGGAGGCCTATGTCGCCAGCCGCCGCAACTATATCTTCTCGCCCGAGTCGCAGCCGGTCATCAAAGATATGGGCCGCGAATGGCGCGAGCAGCGCCGCATCCAGAAGGTGATCACCGACTCGACCTCGGTTTGGCGGCAAAGCGCTTAACGCGCCGGGCCCGGGCACCGGGTGCTTCGAAACAAAGCGATACAAGCGGGACAATAGCCCCGCTTGTATCCATACCGTCACGCGGTCGCGGCAGCGTCCTTGCGCTGAAAGCCCTTGCTCGCGACCATGAGGCTGCGCGTATAGTCCTCACCGATACGCCCGGCGACGAGGTCCGCTGAGGACAGGCGCTCGACCACGCGTCCACCCTGCATCACCGCCAGCCGGTCACACATATGGGTGACGACGCCGAGGTCATGGCTGACCATGATGAAGGTCAGCTTATGGTCGCGCCGGACCTGTTCGAGCAGGTTCAACACTTCCGCCTGCACCGAAGCGTCGAGCGCCGAGGTCGGCTCGTCGAGCAGCAGGATCGAGGGTTCGAGGATCAACGCGCGAGCGATCGCAACGCGCTGGCGCTGGCCGCCCGAAAGCTGGTGCGGATAACGGAAACGGAAACCCGACCCGAGACCGACCTCGTCCAGCGCCTTCAGGATGCGGCGCTCGCCGTCGGCAACGCCGTGGACCGCCAGCGGTTCCAGCAATTGCCGGTCGATCGTCTGACGCGGGTGCAGCGAGCCGTAAGGATCCTGAAACACCATCTGCACGGCGCGGTAGAAGGCCTTGTCGCGTTTTGCCCCCTGCAGGACACGATCATGCACGCGAATGGTGCCGCCCGTCACCGGCGCGAGACCGGCGATCGCCCGAAGCAAGGTCGACTTGCCAGATCCGGACTCGCCGACCAGCCCGAAGGATTCGCCGGGTGCGATCTCGACGCTGACGTCGTTCAGCGCCTTGAACTCGTCATAGGTGACGGAAAGGTTCGAAACGGAAACGGCAGAGGTCATTGGGCCCACTCCGGCTTGCGGTCGAGAACCGGCAGCGGATGACGATCGGATCCGATCGCCGGCATGCAGTTCAGCAAACCTTGGGTATAGGGATGCTTGGCATTGGCAAGCTCGGATGCGGCCAATTCTTCGACGATCCGGCCGGCATACATGACGATCACCCGGTCGCAGAAGGACGAGACCAGGCGCAGGTCGTGCGACACGAAGATCAGGCCCATGCCACGCTCGGCCACCAGCTTGTCGAGGATGCCGAGCACTTCGAGCTGCACCGTCACGTCGAGCGCCGAGGTCGGCTCGTCGGCGATCAGCAGTTCCGGCCCGGCAACAAGCATCATCGCGATCATCGCGCGCTGGCCCATGCCGCCCGAAACCTCGTGCGGATAGAGATCGTAGACACGCTTCGGATCGCGGATCTGCACCGCGGCCAGCATGTCGAGTGCCCTCTCCCGGGCTTCGCCGCGGCCGACGTTCTCGTGCTGCCTCAGTGTCTCGACGATCTGCCGGCCGATGCTCATCACCGGGTTCAGCGAGTACTTTGGGTCCTGCAGGATCATGGCAATGCGCTTGCCTCTCAGATCCCTCCGAACCTTCGGTGATGCGGCGAGCAGGTCGATGCCGTCAAAGTTCAACTGCTTTGCCGTCACCTGCGCATGACCCGGCGTCAGCCCCATGATCGCCCGGCCGGTCTGCGACTTGCCGGAGCCGCTTTCGCCGACGATGCCGAGGCGTTCGCGGCCGAGCGTGAAGGAGACGCCACGCACAGCCTCGACGAGGCCAGTGCGGGTCGGGAACGAGACCTTGAGGTCTTCAACGGTCAGAAGCGCACTCATTGGCCGCTCTCCCGCGGGTCAAGCGCATCGCGCAGGCCGTCACCGAGCAGGTTGAAGCCGAGGCTGACGATCAGGATGGCGATGCCGGGCATCGTTGCCACCCACCACTGGTCGAGGATGAAGCGGCGGCCAGACGCGATCATCGCACCCCATTCCGGCAACGGCGGTTGAGCGCCGAGGCCAAGGAAGCCCAAGCCCGCAGCCGTCAGGATGATGCCGGCCATGTCGAGCGTGACGCGCACGATCAGCGACGACATGCACATCGGCATCACATGGCGGAAGACGATGCGGATCGGCGACGCGCCCATGAGTTGCACGGCGGCGATGTAATCGGAGTTGCGCACCGTCAGCGTCTCGGCGCGGGCGATACGCGCATAGGGCGGCCAGGAGGTGATGGCAATCGCGATGACGGCGTTCTCGATGCCCGGACCAAGGGCCGCAACGAAGGCGAGCGCCAGAACCAGCTTCGGGAAGGCGAGGAAGATATCGGTGATTCGCATCAGCACCGCATCGACCCAGCCGCCGGCATAACCGGCGACCGCGCCGACGATGAGCCCGACAGGTGCCGCGATGATCGCGACGAGAAGCACGACGGCCAGCGTCAGCCGCGAGCCGTGGATCAGCCGCGAGAGAATATCGCGGCCGAGATCGTCGGTGCCGAGCAGATAGCCCGGAGTTCCCGGCGGCAGCAGACGGGCGTTGGCGAGATCGCCGATATAGGGCGAATGCGGCGCCAGGAGATCGGCGAAGGCGGCAACGAAGACCAGCGCCAGCAGGATGAGCAAGCCGAGAACGGCGAGCTTGTTGGCGGCAAAGCGCTGCCACGTCATGTAGGCGCGGCCGAGCCGCGCCTGGGTGCGCGACTGCGGGCGATCGGACAGCAGCCATTCGCGACGCGTCATCGGACGGGTTTCAGTAACGGTGCTCATCGCTGGCGCGTCCTCGGGTCGAGCGTCCGGTAGAGAAGATCGGACAGGAGATTGATGCCGATGAAGACCGAACCGATGATGATGGTGCCACCAAGCACGGCGTTCATGTCGGCATTCTGCAGCGAGTTGGTGATGTAGAGACCGAGGCCCGGCCAGGCGAAGACGGTTTCGGTCAAGACCGAGCCTTCGAGCAGGCCTGCGTAGGAAAGTGCAATCACGGTTACGAGGGGCACGGCCGCGTTCCGGAGCGCATGACCCCAGATGATCCGGGTCTCCGACAGGCCCTTGGCGCGCGCCGCGACGATGTACTCCTGCTGCAACTCGTTGAGCATGAAGCTGCGCGTCATGCGGCTGATATAGGCCAGCGAGAAATAGCCGAGCAGCGAGGCCGGCAGGATGATGTGGCGGAACACGTCCCACAGCACATCCCATTGCCGCTGCCAGAGCGCATCGAACAGATAGAAGCCCGTGATCGGCGTGAACGTGTATTCGAACACGATATCGATACGGCCGGGATAGGCGACCCACTTCAGCCGCGCGTAGAACACCAGCAACGACAGAAGCGCCAGCCAGAAGATCGGCACGGAATAGCCGACGAGGCCGATGACGCGCACGATCTGGTCGGCGATGCTGCCGCGCTTGACGGCCGCAAGCACGCCGAGCGGAACGCCGAACAGGGCACCGATGAGGGTGCCGAGCGTCGCGAGTTCCATGGTCGCCGGGAAGACGCGACGAATGTCGGTCATGACCGGATTGGTCGTCAGCACCGAAATGCCGAAGTCACCGGTCAGCGCCTGGCGGACATAGATGAAGAATTGTTGGTAGAGGGGCAGATTGAGCCCCATCGCCTCGCGCGTCCTTTCGACGACATGCGTCGGCGCCCGGTCGCCGAGAACGGCCAGAACCGGGTCGATCGGAATTACCCGGCCGATGAAAAAGGTGACGGCCAGAAGGCCGAGATAGGTGGTGACGACAATGACAAGAAAGCGCAGCACCGCTGCCACGATCTTACCGGGACGGGCGCGTTTGCGCCCGTCCAATGTCCCTGTTCCGCTCATGCTCAAGGGAACGATCCTTTCGGTTTATTCCTTCGAGACGGCTTATTCTTTGGTGATGCCGGCGACGAAGTTGGTGTCGAAGCTCGGACCGAGCTTCAGGCCCTTGACGTTGCCGCGGTAGCCGGCGACTTCGGTCTGCTGGAAGATGATGACGAACGGGCTTTCGCCCAGCACCGTCTTCTGCAGTTCCTTGTAGGTCTCCGCGCGCTTGGCGCTGTCGCGCTCGAGCAGAGCGTCCTTGGTCTTCTTCGTCAGCTCCGGAACGTCCCAGGCATTGCGCCAGGCAAGGGTCTTGTTCTTGCCTTCGTCGGAGTTGTCAGGGTTGCTGGTGAAGGTTTCGGCGTTCGAGTTCGGGTCGAAATAGTCCATGCCCCACTGACCGATATACATGTCGTGGTTACGGGCACGATACTTCGTCAGCGTCTGCTTGCCGTCGCCCGGGATGATCTCGAGCTTCACGCCGGCCTGGCCGAGGGTCTGCTGGAAGGACTCGGCAATGCCGGTGACCGGCTGGCCGTTGCGAACGTCCATGGTGACGGTGAAGCCGTCAGCGAGACCGGCCTTGGCCAGCAGTTCCTTCGCCTTGGCGACGTCGAGCTTGTAGGGGTTCTCGTCGAGCGCACCCAGAACGCCCTTCGGCAGGAAGCTCTGGTGGATCTCGCCGATGCCCTTGATCAGCGTCGAGCCGATGGCATCGTAGTCGACCAAGTACTTGAACGCTTCGCGCACTTCGGGCTTGGCGAGGTTCGCGTTCTTCTGGTTGAGGCTGATGTAGTAGACCGTGCCCTTCGGCGCGTTCGTCGTGGCAAGGTCGCCATTCTTTGAAATGGCGTCGAAATCGCCCGGCTCGAGGTTGCGCGCCACGTCGATATCGCCCGCTTCAAGCGCCAGGCGCTGGCCCGAGCTTTCTTTCATGTGGCGATAGATGACGCGGGCGAGCTTGGCCTGTTCGCCATAGAAGTTGTCATTGCGCTCGAGTACGATGACTTCGTTGGCGCGCCATTCGCGCAGCTTGAACGGGCCGGAACCGGCATAGCCGGTCTTCAGCCATTCGTTGCCGAAGTCGTTGTCGTACTTGTATTCGTCCGTCGGCGTGACCGGCTTGACGTTTTCGAGAACGAGCTTCTTATCGAGCACAGCGCCCACGGTTGCCGTCAGGCAGTTCAAGACGAAGCTCGGCGCATAGGCCTGATCGACGGTGAAGACGAAGGTCTGCTCGTCCGTTGCCTTGGCCTTTTCCGTCACATTGTCGCCGGTGAGGCCAAACTGGGTGAGGATGAAGGCCGGGCTCTTGTCGAGCTTCACGGCGCGCTCGAACGACCAGGCGACGTCTTCAGCGGTTACCGGGTTGCCGGAAGCGAACTTCAGGCCGGGCTTCAGCTTGAACGTATAGGTCAGACCGTCGTCGGACACGGTCCAGCTGTCGGCGAGGTCGCCGACGACCTTGGTCGTGTCGTTGATGTCGAGGCGCACCAGCATGCTGTAGGTGTTGCCGGTGATTTCGGCCGCGGTCAGCTCGAAGGCTTCGCCCGGATCCATGGTAATGACGTCGTCGATCGCAAAGGCTTCGACCAGCGTGTCCTTCGGCGTTTCCGCGAAGGCCGGTGCGGTTGCAGCCATCACCATGGCCAGCGCCGCAGAAGCCGTCAGAAGACGAAGACGTCCATTGAGCTTGTGCATCATGTTTGCAGTTCCCTCGTTTGCGCCCTTTTGGGCCCCTTCTTCATGGGTTCAGGCGGCCTCGTGCCAAGCCTGCCCCAGAACTCTCCACCAGTTCTCCCGGCATATCTTTGCCAGTTCGGCATCACCATATCCGGCGCTTCTGAGCGCTGCAACGAGCGCCTGGCTGCCGGCCGCATCAGCGATCCCCTCGGGGATCGTCGCCCCGTCGAAGTCCGAGCCGAGTGCGACACACTCGACGCCCATGCGTTCGACGAGATAATCGACATGGCGCACCATGTCGGAAAGCGGCGTTGCGGCATTCTCCTGTCCGTCGGCGCGCAGCATCGTCGTCGCATAGTTGAGCCCCACGAGGCCCTTGCTTTCGCGGATGGCGTCGAGCTGCTTGTCGGTGAGATTGCGCGCGACCGGGGTCAGCGCATGCGCATTGGAATGGCTGGCGACCAGCGGCTGGTCGGTGGTCTTCGCCACGTCCCAGAAGCCCTTTTCGGTGATGTGTGCAAGATCGATCAGAATGCCCAGACGGTTGCAGGCGCGCACGAGCTCGAAGCCCGCATCCGTCAGCCCGGGTGCCGTGTCCGGAGACATCGGATAGGAGAACGGCACGCCATGGCCAAAGACGTTGTGGCGGCTCCAGACGGGCCCAAGCGAACGCAGGCCCGCGGCATAGAAGGTTTCAAGCGCGGAAAGATCGGCACCGATCGCCTCGCAGCCTTCCATGTGCAGGACCGAGGCAAAGACGCCGGCTTCGACCGCCCCGCGGATTTCGGCGGTCGACCGGCAGAGCTTCCACGCCCCGGCCCGGTCGAGGCGCACGGCGATATCGGCGAGCTCCATGGCGATCGCCAGCGACGGCAGGTGTTCGAGCGGTGCCGAAAGCGGTGTTTCGTAGTGACCGCTCTCGTTCGGCGGCTGCAGGACGAGATCACCCGAGGGCACGTAGATTGCCGAGAGGCCACCGACGAGGCCGCCCGCCTTGGCGCGCGGCGCATCGATATGGCCCTGGTCGATGCCGTCGACGAATTCGCGTACCGGGTCCTGGCCCTTCCGCGCGTTCTGCCACAGACGCAGAAGCACGTCGTTATGGCCATCGAAAACCGCCTGCATTCCTGAATTTCCTTATCATTTCAGGGAGATCGGACGGGCCGCTCGGGTCACGTCCAGGGGAAAGTCGAAACGATGCTAGTGAAAGCCCAATGCCTTTTCAATGAATATAAGGGGGTTTTACCCAGGCCTGCCTGTAGCGAAATGTTGCATGATTGCCGCATCGCCGCCGGCAAACGCAGCCCTCACAGGCGCTTGGGGTCGGTCGAGGGGTGAAAATCGGCCGTTTCTCATGCATGGAGACAACCGGTCCGGATGTTTCGGGCCGGTTGCGCCGCATGATGCGGAACTGGGGGGTTGGTTGCTGCGTCCGTTTTCTACTTCGAAGAGGCACTGGAGCCGCATCGCCGCAACACTTCTGCTGGCAGCAACGCTTGCGGCGTGCGCCGGCCGCCCGGTTGGTGTGCTCGTGCCTTCGGGCACGACGGGCGGCGCCTCGCAGGTCGACCTGATGGTGGCGACGACACGCGCGCCGACCGCAGAGCCGGGCGTGCTTTTCAGCGGCGAACGGTCGGTACAGCTTTCTCTAACGGAAATCGTTGTCTCCATTCCGCCCGAGAAGAACCGCGAAATCGGCCAGGTGCAGTGGCCGAAGAAGCTGCCGGCCAATCCGGAGCGTGATTTCTCGACCGTCAGCGTAACCCCGCTCAACGAGGGCAACGACGTTCAGAGTTGGTTGAAGGGCAATCTGCCGAAGACGCGGCGCGTGCTGATCTTCGTGCACGGCTTTAACAACCGCTACGAGGACGCCGTCTACCGCTTTGCCCAGATCGTGCATGACAGCGGCACCGACGTTGCGCCTGTCATCTTCACCTGGCCCTCGCGCGCCAGCATCTTCGACTACAATTACGACAAGGAAAGCACCAACTATTCGCGCGACGCGCTGGAGGAACTTCTCAAGCGCGCCGCGAGCAATCCCTCGGTTGGCGAAATCACCGTCATGGCCCACTCGATGGGCTCGTGGCTAACCGTCGAGGCGCTGCGCCAGATGGCGATCCGTGACGGACGCATCGCCCCCAAGATCACCGACGTCATTCTCGCGTCACCCGATCTCGACGTCGACGTCTTCGGCCAACAGCTCCGCTCCATGGGCGAAAAGCGGCCGAAGTTCACGCTGTTCGTGTCGCGCGACGACCGGGCGCTGAACCTGTCGCGGCGCATTTCCGGCAATGTCGATCGCCTCGGACAGATCGATCCGACCGCCGAGCCCTACCGCACGCAACTGGAACTGGCCGGCATCAGCGTTATCGACCTGACCGCGCTCAAGGGCGGCGACAAGCTGAACCACGGCAAGTTCGCTGAAAGCCCTGAGGTCGTGCGGCTGCTCGGCAACCGCCTGATCGCCGGCCAGACCGTAACCGATTCCGATGTCGGCCTCGGCGAGCGCCTTGGCGCCGTCACGCTCGGCGCCACCCAGACGGTCGGCAGTGCGGCAAGCCTTGCGGTCTCGACGCCGATCATGATTTTCGACCCCAACACCCGCAGAAACTACGACGCGCAGGTGCGGCGGCTCGGCCAGTCGATGGAAAACACCGTCGGCTCGGCGGTGACGCCCTGGGTAGGGCCGCAAAGCGGGGGAGTTGCCAAGAGCACCACCCCCGACCGTCACTCTCGTTAGAGCACCCCGCGTTCACACGAACGCGCAAAGGACGCTTTAGACAGCAAGCTCGCGCCGCCCGGCTTCCGTCTCCATGGCCAGGTCGAGGACCTTCTGCAGGTTCGCGGCATGGCGGAACCCGGGCTCTTCGGTCTTGCCCTTGCGAACGGCAGCCACGAAGCGCTCGTAGTTCGTCGGCACGGTGCCGGCGTCGACATCGCGCCATGTTGCAGTTTCGACATCGGCGCCGAGGCAGGCGCGCAGCGTCGATCCGTCAGGCGTGTGCACCACTTCGAGCGCGCCCTTGTCACCGTGCAGCCTGAGCCGGAGCTCGTTCAGATGCCCGGTCGCCCACCGGCTGGCATGGACGACGCCCATGGCGCCGTTGCCGAACTCGGCCGTCATGACAAAGCTGTCATTGGCGTCGAGGTCATACTCGCCGATGCGGTTGCCGGGCGCCTTGTCGAAGGTCTTCAGCCGCGCGAAGATCCGGGCGGCATCCGTGCCCGCGCCATAGCCGGCAAAATCGAGGATATGGATGCCGACATCACCGAGCACGCCGTTCGAGCCGTGCTTGGTCGAAAGCCGCCACAGCCATTGCGATTCCGTCGCCCAGTCGCCCCAGGCCTTGGAAACAAGCCAGCTCTGCAGGTAAGACGCCTCGAGGTGCCGCAGCTTGCCGACATCGCCGGCAAGCACCATGGCGCGTGCCTTCTGCAGCGGTGCGACGTTGCGGTAGGTGAGATTGACCATCGTCACCAGGCCGGAACGCTCGGCCGCTTCGGCCATCTCCGACGCCTTGGCATAGTTCTCCGCCAGAGGTTTTTCGCAGAGCACATGCTTGCCGGCAGCGATCAGCGCCAGCGTCGTCGGGTGATGCGCCTTGTCCGGCGTCACGTTCGTTGCTGCATCGAACTTGCCCCAGGCGATCGCCTCGTCGAGCGAGGTGAAGGTCTCGGCAATGCCGTGCTTGTCAGCAAAAGCCTTGGCCCGTGCGGGATCGACGTCAACAGCGCCGACCATCTCGACGCCTTCGATCTTGGCAAAGGCCTGGGCATGGCTGTTCGCCATGCCACCGGTTCCTACAATGAGAAGACGCATGATGCTCACCTGTATCCCGCTTCGCCGGCCTGGTGCAGCCGTGGACCGCGCTCGACGATCGGCTCCAACGCCTTTTCGACCGGTACGTTCGGCGCATCGTGGATCGCCGTGTAGCGGTTGTCGGCGTTGTAGGCCCACTTCACCGAATTGCGCAGCACCTTCTGCACATTGGCGTCGTGATAGGTCGGGTAGGTCTCGTGGCCCGGACGGAAATAGAAGATGTTGCCGGCGCCGCGACGCCAGGTGAGGCCCGAGCGGAACACTTCGCCGCCGGCAAACCACGAGATGAACACGGTTTCGAGCGGCTCCGGCACCGAGAATTGCTCGCCATACATCTCTTCGTTTTCAAGCACAAAGTTCTCGTCGATGCCTTCGGCGATCGGATGACGCGGATTGATCGCCCAGACGCGTTCACGCTCGCCGGCCTCGCGCCACTTCAGCGCGCAGGGCGTGCCCATCAGCCGCTTGAAGATCTTGGAGAAATGGCCGGAGTGGAGCACGATCAAGCCCATGCCTTCCCAGACCCGCTTGGCAACGCGCTCGACAATCTCGTCGCTGACGGCGCCGTGGTCCTTGTGGCCCCACCAAATAAGCACGTCGGTGTTGGCGAGACGCTCGACACTCAGCCCGTGTTCCGGCTCCTGCAGCGTCGCCGTCGTCGCCTCGATCGCGCCTTCGGTGTTGAGCGCCGCCGCAATCGTGTTGTGCATCCCGTTCGGATAGATGCTGCGGACGATCTCGTTGGTCTGTTCGTGAATATTCTCGCCCCAAACAACTGTTCTGATAGGCACGGTCATTCTCCTTGCGTGTTCGCCCGTTGCGGGCCTGTCGTCTTACGATAGATGGGGCCGCCGGGAATTGGCGACCCCGAAGCTTTGGGTGTCTTCAGCTTGATCGGGTCCTGGTCAGGCAGCCCCTTTCATGGGCACGCGGCCGAGAGCCTGCCCCGACGCATCGAAGCGGTGGATGTTGCCGCCGAGCGGCGAGATGTGAATTGTCTCGCCAGGCCGGTGGTGCGAGGTGCCGCCCTCCCGGACGATGACCGGTTCGCCGGCGCCGATATCGAGATAGATGTAGCTATCGGAGCCCAGCATTTCGGAATGCACCACCGTTCCTGTCCACCGGCCATCAGCCGCCTTGATCTCCAGATGCTCGGCCCGGATGCCGATCGTGTGGGCATCGTAGGGTGCTGCGAGCGCGCCGGAGAGAAAGTTCATCTTCGGCGAACCGATGAAGCCGGCGACGAAGACCGAGTTCGGGCTCTCGTAGAGTTCGAGCGGCGTGCCGATCTGTTCGACCAGCCCATCCCGCAGCACGCAAATGCGATCCGCCAATGTCATCGCTTCGACCTGGTCGTGGGTGACATAGATCATCGTCGTCTTGTGCATGCTGCGATGCAGCTTGGCGATCTCGATGCGGGTGGCAACGCGCAGCGCCGCATCGAGATTGGAGAGCGGCTCGTCGAAGAGAAAGACCTTGGGATCGCGCACGATCGCCCGGCCGATCGCCACGCGCTGGCGCTGGCCGCCCGAGAGCTGCCTGGGTAGCCGCTGCAGATAGGGCGTCAGCTGCAGCATCTCAGCCGCTGCCTCGACGCGCTTCTTGCACTGGTCCTTGTCCTTGCCGGCAAGCTGCATGCCGAAGGACATGTTCTCGAACACGGTCATGTGCGGGTAAAGCGCATAGGACTGGAACACCATCGCGATGCCGCGCTTCGACGGCGTCAGCTGGTTGACCACCTGCCCGTCGAAGGACAGCGTACCGGATGAGATGTCTTCGAGCCCGGCGATCAGCCGCAGCAGCGTGGACTTGCCGCAGCCGGAAGGCCCGACGAAGACCATGAACTCGCCGGCCCGGATGTCCATGCTGACGCCCTTGATCACCTCGAAGGCGCCGAAGGACTTGCGGATGTTGCGCAATTGAAGTTCTGCCATGGTTTTCCCCCTTATCCTTTGACGCCGCCGGCGGTGAGTCCGGAGATGATCCGCCGCTGGAAGATCAGCACCAGGACCACCAGAGGCACGGTGACGATGATCGATGCGGCCATGATGTTGCCCCACGGGATTTCGTACTGGCTGTTGCCCGAGAGCAGCGCGATCGCGACCGGCACGGTGCGCTGGCTGTCGGATGACGTGAAGGTCAGCGCGAACAGGAACTCGTTCCAGGCGGCGATGAAGGCGAGCAGCCCCGTCGTCACCAGCGCCGGCCACATCAGCGGCATGAACACGCGGGTGATGATCACCCACGGCGTGGCGCCATCGACGATCGCCGCTTCCTCGATCTCGATCGGCAGGTCACGCATGAAGGTGGTGAGCACCCAGACCGTGAAGGGCAGGGTGAAGATCATGTAGGAAAAGATCAGGGCCAACGGCGTGTTGAAGATCCCGACCGCTCGGATCAGTTCGAAGAGGCCCGCAAGCACCGCGATCTGCGGGAACATCGACACCGACAGGATCGTCAGAAGCAGCAGCGCGCGTCCACGAAACCGCACCCGCGCCAAGGCGTAAGCGGCGGTGACCGCAAGCAGCAGCGAGACGCAGACCACGATCGTTGCGACCATCAGCGAGTTGGCAAGGTTGCGCAGGAAGCCGCTGCTGGTGACGATGCCCGCATAGTTGTCAAAAGAGATCTCGGTCGGCCAGTAGTCGACCCGGAACAGCGCCGTTCCGGATTTGAAGCTCGTCAGCACCGCATAGTAGAACGGGAAGACGGCGATGATGATGATGGCGGCAACAAGGGCGTAGAACGCCGTGCGCTTGGCAAGGGTGGCAACCATCAGCGTTCTCCCTCCAGATTGACGCGGCCGAACCACATGTAGGCGACGGTGATCGCCGCGATGATCAGGAACAGCATCGTCGAGGCAGCGGCGCCATAGGCGAACTTGTCGAAGTCGAACAGGTTTTCGCGGGCCAGTACCGACATCGTCTTGGTCTGGGCGTTGTTGGGCGTCAGCACATAGATGAGATCGAAGATGCGCAGCGCATCGAGCATGCGGAAGATCACCGCAACCATCAGCGCCGGACGGATCAAGGGCAGCGTCAGCCGCCAGAATACCTTGAGCGGATGCACGCCATCGATTTTCGCCGCTTCGTAGATATCGGAAGGCACCATCTGCAGTCCGGCGAGAATGAGCAGCGCCATGAAGGGCGTCGTCTTCCAGACGTCGACGATCAAGACGGCGATCATCGCGGTCTCGGGATTGGCGGTCCAGGCGATCTTCTGGCTGATCAGGCCGAGGCCGAGCAGAAGATCGTTGAGGATGCCGAACTGGTCGTTGAGCATCCAGGCCCACATCTTGGCGGAGACGATCGTCGGGATCGCCCAGGGGATCAGGATCGCCGCGCGCACCAGTCCACGGCCCGGGAAGTTTGCGTTCAGCACCAGCGCAACGGCAAGACCGAGCACCGTCTCGATGGTGACCGAGAGCGCTGAAAACTTCAGCGTGTTCCAGACGGCGTTCCACCAGGCGGGATCGGCAAGCAGGCCGTTATAGACCGTGCGCCCGCTCTTCAGCGTGATCCAGGAAAGGTAATTCTTGAAGCCGACGAACTCGGCGCCTTCGAGATTGGTCAGCGACGCATTGGTGAAGCTGAAATAGACGGTGCGGATCAGCGGCCAGCCGGCGACGAGTGCCAGCACCAGAAGCGTTGGTGCGAGAAAGATCCAGGCCGAGCGGATGCGCTCGGCATTGAGGTCGGAGCGGATGCCCGCCTGCTGCCCGAAAGCGGAAGGCGGGTCTGCGACGGAAAGGTCGGTCATGTCTGTACTCACCTTTGCCATTCGGCGCGCGGCCGAGCGATTGGTCGGAGAGGAATGGCGGTGGCTCGGTGGAGCGAAGGGAGGCCTACAAGCACTCCCTTCGCCCCCGGGAGGATCACCAGTTGTCGCCCTTCATCTCGGTGAGTTCGACTTCGAGCAGTTCGAGATTTTCTGCGGCCGTACCGTTGCCGGAGAGCGAGTTGTGCACCGCGTTCCAGAACTTGGCGGAAACCTCGTTGTATTTGACCTTGGTAACGGCGGACGGGCGCGGCACCGCGCTTTCGAAGATCGGCTTCCAGGCCGGCATGAACGGCTGGGCCTTGGCGACATCCGCGTCGTCGTAGAGTGCTGCAACCGTCGGCAGGTTGGAAAGCTCGATTGCCCGGCGCTTCTGCACCTCGGCCGACGACAGGAACTTGGCGAGCGCAATCGCAGCTTCCTGGTCGTCGGAATATTTGGAGACGGCGACGTTCCAGCCGCCAAGCGTCGACGACGGCTGGTCGCCATCGGTGGCCGTCGGCAGCGGTGCGACGGCGAACTTGCCCTTCACCGCGCTGTCGTCGCCGTTGCCGAGTGCATAGGCATAGGGCCAGTTGCGCATGAAGACGGAGTTGCCGGTCTGCCAGACGCCGCGCGATTCCTCCTCCTGGTAGGCAAGCACGCCCTGCGGCGAGATCGTGCCGACCCATCCCTTGATGCGGTCGATCGCTGCAGCCGCCTTCTCGTTGTTGATCGAGATCGTGCCATCCGGCTCGACGATCTGGCCACCGCCCGACGATTTGACCCATTCGAGTGCATTGCAGGTCAGGCCTTCATAGGCATTGCCCTGGAAGACATAGCCCCAGAGATCGGCCTGGCCAGCGGCCCGCTCCTTCTCCTGGATTTCCTTGGCGGTCGCCGCCAGCTCGTCCCAGGTCTTCGGCGGCGTCTTGCCGTATTTTTCGAGCAGATCCTTGCGATAGAACAGTGCCGGCGCGTCGGTGAAAACCGGCAAGGCCACGAGGCGACCGTTCACCGTCTGCGAGGCGATGATCGACGGAAAGTGCTGTCCGACGACGTCCTTTGCAGCTTCCGTCAGATCGACGAACTGGTCGGCCAGTTGCGGCGCCCAGACGACATCGGTCTGGTAGACGTCGACATCCTTGTTTCCGGCGGCAAGCCACAGCCGGTACTGGCTGAACTGCTCGCTGCTCGATGGCGGCATGGTGACCAGGCTCACCTTATGCCCGGTCTGCTTCTCGAAAATGTCCAGCTGTTCGCGAATGAAATGGACGTTCTTGCCGGTCGTGTTGGCGGCGAGCGAAAGCTCGGCGGCGCCAGCCGTCCCGGCTACAACGATTGCGGCACAAAAACTCAGCACATTGAGCGTGGTTGTCATTGGGTCGACTCCTCCTGTTCCCCCTCCACCGCACGAAAGCTCCTCGGCAAATTCGAAAGCGGTTTGGATCAGAAAAAGTTGGCAGAAGATGGAAAAACTGTCAATCCACACACTTAGAAAAGTCATTCAAACGTGGACAAACCCTAAATATTCGTTATTTTTCATATAAATAGCGAAAGAAGACAAAATTCTTCTGTCTCTCACGGCACCCCGTAAAATCAAAGGGGATTCGCATTAATTGAAAACGCTTTGGTAAAACTGACATCCTTTGACGGCACCCGACGTCGCCGACAAACCGATTGTTACGGTCAGCGAAGGTGTATATTTCTGGGACCGGGCCAGGCTGAGGAAACGCATATCGAATGAAGCTGAGGGAGTTCGCACAACAACTGGGCCTTTCGCCGACAACGGTCAGCCGAGCGCTGAGCGGTTACCCCGAAGTCAGCGAAAAGACGCGCAAGCGCGTGGCCGAAGAGGCAACCCGCCTCGGCTATCGCCCGAACATCAACGCGGTGCGGCTCGCCACCGGCCGCGCTGGCGCGATCGGCGTCGTCATGGGCCGCTCCGGCGAGTTCCATTTCTCCGAATTCATGGGGGGCCTTGCCGAACGGCTCGGCACCGAGGATATCGACATTCTCGTCAGCCCGATGGACGACAAGAACCCCACGGGCGAAATCCAGCTCTATAGCCGGCTTGCCGTCAGCGGCCGCGTCGACGCCGTGATCGTGCACTCGCCCGAACCGAATGACGAGCGCATCGCCCTGCTCCACAAGCTCGGCATGCCCTTCCTGGTGCACGGCCGCTCCGATATCGACGTGCCGCACGCCTGGCTCGACATCGACAACGAGGGCGCGATCCGCCGCGCGACCTCGCACCTCATCGATCTCGGCCACCGCCGCATCGCCATGATCAACGGCCGGCAGGGCCGCACGTTCTCGCTTCACCGCGACAAGGGGTATCGCGACGCGCTTCAGGCGCGCGGCATACCCTTCGATCCGCGCCTCGTCGCCCATGGTAACTTCACCGACGAACTCGGTTTCCGCTTCGCGCGCTCGTTCCTGGAACAGACGCCCCGCCCGACCGCCTTCGTCGCCGGCTCGATGATGACGGCACTCGGCATCTACCGCGCGGCACGATCCATGGGCCTGGAGATCGGCCGCGAGGTCTCGGTCATCGCCCATGACGACGTCTTCCCTTACCTCACGGCGGACAACATGGTGCCGTCGCTTTCGGCGACGCGCTCTTCGATGCGCGCGGCCGGCGCCCGCTCGGCCGACCTCGTGCTGCAGCTTCTCTCAGGCCGGCCGACCGAAGAGGTTCACGAACTCTGGCCGGTCGAACTGATCCTCAGGGAATCGACTGCGCCCCCTCCGCCGGACAAATGACCTCCGGCGGCTGGCCACGTCAGTGGAAGGTCGACTTGGAAAAGAGGTTGAGGACAAGCACGCCGGCGATGATCAGGCCGAGACCGAGGATGGCCGCCAGATCGAGCTTCTGCCCGAAGGCGAAATAGCCGACGAGCGAAATCAGGACGATGCCAAGACCGCTCCAGACCGCGTAGGCGATGCCGACGGGGATGAAGCGCAGCGTGTAGGACAGGAAGAAGAAGGCGATCGCGTAGCAGACCACCATCATCACCGTCGGCCCCAGCCGCGTAAAGTGCTGCGCTGCCTGCATCGCCGAGGTGCCGAGCACCTCGAAAACGATCGCTGCAACCAGGACGGTATAGAGCATAGCGGGGTTCATCGGGGACTCCATTCCGGACCAGAGCAGTTCCAGGAAAAGTGCAAAGCGGTTTTCCGTCCGGAACTGCGTGATTTCAAAGACTTAGATCACTTCAGTGTTTCGATAAAACGATGAAGTGATCTATTGCGCCGAAAGCGCCTTGAGATTTTCAACAAGACCGATCCGTGCCTCGGCATCGAGATCGTGGCTCTGCATCAGATCCGCGAGCCACACACCGTCGCAGGCAAAGCGCGCAAGAACGCAGCTGACCGAGCCGTCCGTTTCCGCAAACTCCGCCGATCGCCGGCTGACCCAGTCGCGCCAGCGGCTCTTCAGATGCGGCTCGGCAATCAGCGCGATCGTCAGCATGCGCCAACCCGGCACCTCGGTCGCGGGATCGAGCGCGAAGCAGACGTCGATGTAGGCGCGGGTAAAGCGCCCCTTCTCTGCCGGGTCGCGCGCCATCGCCGCCTCGATCTCACGATCGAACCGCGTCACCAGATCGTCGAACAGCCCGTCGAGAAGCGCGAGCTTGTTCGGAAAGTGGTGCAGCAGCCCGCCCTTGCTGACCCCGGCCGCCTGCGACACGGCGTCGAGCGTGATGCCGGCCACCCCCTGCTCGTGCGAAAGGCGTGCGGCAACCTCCAGCAATTGCTGACGCACCTGTTCCGGCTGTTTCTTGCGGCGATGAGCTTCGGTCATATCCGCATAAAGATACCGTCTGGACGGTTTGTCAAGAGAAGCGATGTTCGACCGCGATGAAACGCCGCAAATCCGCGGCCTGAAAATCGTTGTTCGCCCGGTCGCCGCGCGCTAGGACCGACAGAACGAAGGACGCAGACCATGGCGGAACCGGAAACCACGACCCTCTATGAAGCCATCGGCGGCGACCCGACGGTTCGCGCGCTGACGCGCCGCTTCTACGAGCTGATGGACACGCTGCCGGAAGCGGCGCGCTGCCGCGCCGTGCATCCGCCCGACCTCTCCGGCAGCGAAGAGAAGTTCTACGAGTACCTGACCGGCTGGCTCGGCGGACCGCCGATCTACGTCGAAAAGCGTGGCCATCCGATGCTGCGCCGCCGCCATTTCGTCGCCGAGATCGGGCCGCAAGAGCGGGACGAGTGGCTGCTCTGCTTCACCCGGGCGCTTGAGGAAACCATCGAGCATCCAAAACTCAGGCAGATCATCCTCGACCCGATCACCCGTCTCGCCCTTCACATGCAAAACAAGGAATGACCATGTCGCACAGCGGATTTCGCGCAACGACGCTATTTGTTGCCGGCTTGATGGGCCTGACCGGCGTTGTCAGCGCGGCCGCCGCTTCGCATGGCGACGACCCGCGGCTGCTTGCCGGCATTTCGGCGATGTGCCTCGCCCACGCCCCGGCATTGGTGGCGCTTTACGCAGCCTGGCCACACTTTCGAACGGCAGCCGTTGCCGCACTCCTGATCGCGGCCGGCACGGCGCTGTTCTCCGCCGACCTTGCCATGCGCCATGTTGCGGGCCACGGCCTCTTCCCGATGTCCGCTCCGCTTGGCGGCACGACGATCATGGCAGGCTGGCTCGCCGTTTCGCTCGGCGCCTTCCTGCCGAAAAAAACGGCCTGACACAAAAACAATTCGCCTGCCGGAGAGATCCATCCGGGAGGCGAATGACACGCGAAATCAGGATCATATCTCCGCGCTAGCGCGCGGATCAGGCGCCTTCGACGGACGAAAAACCCTCGAACTTCGGCGGACCGAGATACATCGCCTTGTTCTCACCGGCATTCTTGTGCGCCGCGCGGAAGTTGTCCGACTTCGTCCAGGCGGAAAACGAATCCCTGTCCTTCCAGACCGAGTTCGAGACGAAGAGCGTGTAGCCCTCCTCCGGCACGCTGTCGCCGCGCAAGAGGTGGAAGGAAACGAAACCGGGCATTTCCGAAAGGCTGGAATCCCGCCCCTTCCACACTGCCTCAAAAGCCTCTTCATGGCCGATGGCGATACGGAAACGGTTCATGGCAACAAACATCGTGGTCTCCTCGGCCCTTTCACCGGAACGGTGAAAGGATCTCAATCTTTGAACGGACGCACCCCGGACGGAAAACCGCTTCGCACTTTTCCTGGAATTGCTTCCTAGCTTACGCAATCCCGAACGGAAAACCGCTTCGCACTTTTCCTGGAATTGCTTCCTAGCTTACGCAACTCCGGACGGAAAACCGCTTCGCACTTTTCCTGGAATTGCTTTTAGGCACTTTCCTTCTTGCGGGCGGCGTCGTTGGCGGCCCGGGGAAAGGCGAGGATAGCTCCTTCCTTCGGCTCCGCAAGCCCGAGCGGGTCGCGCACCGGCGGGCGGGCCTGCCAGGTGGGGAACTCCGCGACGTTGGCATTCTCTTCCACCATGCGCGCCCGTCGCGTCAGGATCTCGTAGAGTTCAGGCACCAGGCCGTCGCCCTGCTGGGCGGCCAGCTTGTGCAAGCCGATCATCATCGCGAGGTCGGGACGTTCTTCGTTCATTGCAAATTCTCGTCTGGTCTTGGGAGGATTACCGCTCGTTGCGGCTGGTGGTCAGGTCCTGAAGCGCGCGCTCCAGGCTCGACTTCGAGCCGTTACGCAGCGGCACGAAGGCCTTGCCCCACTTCTTGCAGCCGGTCTTCACGCGAAGACATGCGTCGTGGCTGATGCAGTCGATCGGGCAGAAGACACAGTCGACGGACGGCAACACGCGGTCGATGCGCGATACGGCCTCGCGCAGGCCGCCATCGTGGTGCAGCAGTTCGGCGCCGAAGGAGCTGGCGATTTCGCGCAAGTGCGCCACCTGGCAATCACGGCCGCCGACATAGAGGAAGCTGCGCCCTTCGAGCGTCGCCTTGCCGGCCTCCTGGCGGGGCTCGACCGGTTCCGAACCGGAGCGACCCTTGCCGTTCTTCGCCGCATTCTGGTGACGCTTGCCGCGCATGCAATCTTCTCCGCCTTGTCGCGCGACGGGGCCCTCGTCAGGCAGCCGGTCGCATCGGGAAATCCTCTCGACACACACCTTTCGGCTGCGTGACGAGGGCAACCTATTAAACTTGATAAACAGAGTAAAGTATAAACATGAGTTTTCTAATCATATTTTTTCTTACAGCTTCTGCGCGAATTCTGCCACAAGGGGAGAAGATCAGCGGACGCTTGCAACCATCGGCACGATGAAGGATTTGGAGCTTGGCGATCCGGCCGGAAACGCCGGGAATGGCGCAGCACGGCGGACCGCATCGATGGCAGCCTCATCGATCGCCGACGAGCCGGAACTGCTCGCGAGGCTGACGCCCGTCAGGTTTCCATTCGACGTCAGCGTGAAGCGAACGGTCGCCGTGCCGGATACACCGTCGCGTCGTGCGGCGGCCGGAACCTTGAACCGGCGCGTGATCCGCTTGCGGATCTTGCCGCCGTAATTCTCCATGTTGGCGTTGCCGACCTCGGACGCGCGGCTGTTGCCATTTGCTGCGGACGAACTGCCGTTCTCCTGGCCGTCCTGCTTGCCCTTGACCTGGTTCTGCGCCTGCTCCCCCTGGTCGCCCGCTTTCTTGCGGGTCACCTTCTTCTTTTTCACCGGCTCCTTCTTCGGCTCCGGTTTTTCGACCTTTTCCTTCTGCGGCTCCTCGGGCTTTTCTTCCGGCACGACGGTCTCGACCGGCGCGACGCTCGCCGTCACCACCGCCTCGGCAACCTGCAGGGTAGGCATTTCCTCGGCCGGCAGGATCACGTCCGCCTCGGTCGCCGTCAGATCGTGGGGCTGCTCCGCGGCGATCTCCTGCGTGGGGGCGACATCCTCGACCGGCTGGATCTCGGCGGGCTGAACCTCCTCGGGCAGATCTTCCGTGGGCTCGACGACATCGGACACTTCGCCCGATTGCAGCGTTTCCTCGAAAGCATCGCCAAGGAGCGCCACTTCGACGCTTTCGCCGCCCTGGATCAGATCCAGTTGCGTCTCGGGCGGGTTGCCACCAAACAGCGTCGCGAGCACGACGCCATGTGTTGCAAGCGATAAGACGGCGGCCCCGGTCCAGATGACGATACGCTTCATTTCAGCCTTACCTTCGTCGCACTAGGGCGACGCAAACCTCATGCTCGGATTGCCGGACGCGCTCAGCCCCGTCCCGCTCACCCCTTGAGTTCGACCGCCGACTTGGAGCCGGTCTTGATACCGCTCATGCACGCGCCCGGCTGAACGCCGTCGCCGACACAGGCCGGCGCATCGTTGATCAGCAGGCTCTTCACCGCATCACAATTGGTGCCGGGCAGATCGAACTGGCGAACCTTTGTCTTGCCGGCGGGAAGATCGCGGAAATCGAGCACGGCCATGCGCTCGACCAGCCCCTTCTGATCGAAGATCACAAACTCGAAGGAAACCTTGCTCAACGACTGCGCAAATTCGTTGCCGGCAACGAAGGTGAGCTTGCAACCCTTTTGCGACGGCGCCACCTCGTTGAGCTCGATCGTCAGCCCGCCTGCCGCTGCGGTCTCCTGCGCCTTGGCGGCGGTTGCGGCAACGAGAGCCGCAAGAGCAACGGAAACAATCGGAAGGCTGGAAAACTTCATGACGACACCACTCCAAAGGATCGAGCACACCACCGAACGCCGGCCGCACGCCCTTGTCCACAAGCCGGCAGCAACTAACTTGAGTTTATAAGTCCGGTATTGCGTCCATAAATAAATATGAGTAATGAAGTCAAGATAGTAATCGAATTGCACGGCGGGAAATGCGGGGAAATCAGCGCGGCCTGCCCACTCGAAACGGCCGAAACACAGTGACCAACGACAACAATCTCGCACGCCCCTCGGAGCTTCCGGTGCCGACCGGACGGGCGCAAAGGATCATCGAAAGTCGCGAGCTCTTCGGCACGGAAAACGAGATCCTCATTTCCCACGACGGCGCGATCTACCGCATGAAGATCACCCGTCAAGGCAAGCTGATCCTGAACAAATAGGCAGATGAAAATGACCGAGAGCCTTCGCCCCACTCCTTCCGAAATCCGCGCGTACCGCGCCGAAAACCCGAAGATGCGCGAGCGTGACATCGCAGCCCAGCTCGGCGTTTCCGAAGCCGCGCTGGTTGCTGCCGAATGTGGGCTGACGGCCGTGCGCATCGATGCCGACGCCAACCGCTTCCTGTCGCGCGTCGAGGAACTCGGCGAAGTCATGGCGCTGACCCGCAACGAGAGCGCCGTTCACGAAAAGATCGGCGTCTACGAGAAGATCACCACCGGCGAGATGGCGAGCATCGTGCTTGGCGAGCAGATCGACCTTCGCGTTTTCCCGAGCGCCTGGGCACACGCCTTCGCCGTGACGAAGAAGGACGACAAGGGCGAAGTCCGCAAGAGCCTGCAGTTCTTCGACAAGTGGGGCAACGCCGTGCACAAGGTGCACCTGCGCGCCGCATCGAACGACGCGGCCTATGAAAAGATCGTCGCGGATTTCCGCCTCGACGACCAGACGCAGGAGTTTGTCGCCGACACCAGCGTTCAGCCGAGCGACGACAAGCCGGAAACCGTCGTCGACGTCGTCGAATTGCGTGACCGCTGGACGAAGATGACGGACACCCACCAGTTCCACGGCATTCTGCGCAAGCTGAAGATCGGTCGCCGCCAGGCGCTGAGCAACATCGGCGACGATTTCGCCTGGCAGCTCGATCCGCAGAGCGTCGAAGCGATGATGCAGGCGAGCGCCGAAGTCGAACTGCCGATCATGTGCTTTGTCGGCAACCGCGGCATGATCCAGATCCATTCCGGCCCGATCGCCAAGATCGCGACCATGGGCCCCTGGCTCAACATCATGGATCCGACCTTCCACCTGCACCTGCGCACCGACCACATCGCCGAGCTTTGGGCCGTGCGCAAGCCGACGGCCGACGGCCATGTCACCTCGATCGAGGCGCTCGACGCCAAGGGCGAGATGATCATCCAGTTCTTCGGCAAGCGCAAAGAGGGCCTGGCGGAGCGTCCGGAATGGCGCTCGATCGCCGAGGGCCTGCCGCGCCTCGATACGACGGTCGCCGCCTGAGCGAGAGAATAGGATACGCAAGATGATCAACGGTCTCGACTTCCGTCGCCTTCGCCGCTCGGGCCTGGCGCTCGGCGCCTTCGCCCTTTCGGCGACATTCCTGCTGCCGGCGGTGGCACCCGATGCCCCCGCCTTCATCCGGGCGGCCATGGCCGAGGACGCGCCGAAGGCCGACGTCTCGCGCGTCGTTTCGGTCGGCGGCGCCGTCACCGAGATCATCTATGCGCTCGGCGAAGAAGGCCGTCTCGTCGGGCGTGATTCCACCAGCACCTATCCGGAAGCGGCAAAGTCGCTTCCGGACGTCGGCTATATGCGCCAGCTCGCGCCCGAAGGCATCATCGCCGTCAACCCGAGCGCCATCGTCGCCGTCGAAGGTAGCGGCCCGCCGGAGGCGCTGGCCGTGCTGAAGGAGGCCAACATTGCCTTCACCAGCGTGCCCGAGACCTTCGACAAGGCCGGCATTCCCGCCAAGATCCGCGCCGTTGGCGCCTTCCTCGGCGTCGAGGACAAGGCCGAAACGCTCGCCAAGAGCGTCGAAGCCGATCTCGATGCGGCCGTGGCCGAGGGCTCCGCACGTGCAGACAGCGAGCGCAAGCGCGTGCTCTTCATCCTGAGCACCCAGGGCGGCAAAGTCATGGCCTCCGGTCAGGGTACCGCCGCCAACGGCATCATCGAACTTGCCGGCGCGGTGAACGCCGTCGGCACCTTCCCCGGCTACAAGGCGCTCACCGACGAAGCAATCGTCGAAGCCAAGCCCGACGTCATCCTGATGATGGATCGCGGTGGCGAACACTCCGCCAAGGCGGAAGAGCTCTTCGCCATACCGGCATTGAGCCTGACCCCTGCGGCCAAGAACAAGGCGCTCGTGCGCATGGACGGCCTGCACCTGCTCGGCTTCGGCCCGCGCACGGCAAGCGCCGTTCGCGAACTGAATGCCGCCATCTACGGGAAGAAGGCCAATGCCTCGCAGTGAGGCATTGGACCGCGGCATGCGCCTGACCGGATTGGCCGCCGATATCCGCGACGAATGGCGTGCGGGCAATCGCTCGCGGCTCGCCCGGCTTCTCGTCGTCGCCCTCGCGGTAGTCGCCATCGCCACCTTCGTCGGCTCGATCATGACCGGTGCGGCCGACGCGTCGCTCGCCAATGTCTGGCGCTGGCTGATCGGCGAAGCCGATCAGGCCTTGAGCATCCGCGACCGCATCATCATTCTCGATATCCGGCTGCCGCGCGCCGTGCTCGGCATGCTCGTCGGTGCGTCGCTTGCGGTTTCCGGCGTGGTCATGCAGGGACTGTTCCGCAACCCCTTGGCCGATCCCGGCCTCGTCGGCGTTTCCTCGGGCGCAAGCCTTGGCGCCGTGCTGCTTATCGTGCTTGGCACCGCCACCTTCGGGCCGCTGTTTGCCCTGTTCGGCTTCTACGCGCTGCCCGTGGCTGCCTTCTTCGGTGGCCTCGTCACGACGCTTCTGCTCTACCGCATAGCCACGCGTGGCGGACAGACCTCGATCGCCACCCTGCTTCTGGCCGGCATCGCGCTTGGCGCGCTGACTGGCGCCGTCACCGGCGTGCTGGTGTTCATGGCAGACGACAAGCAGTTGCGCGACCTCACCTTCTGGGGCCTCGGGTCGCTTGCCGGTGCCAACTGGACGAAGATCCTGGCATCGGCGCCGATCATCCTGCTTTCGCTCGCCGTCACGCCGTTTCTTGCCCGCGGCCTCAACGCGATCACGCTTGGCGAGGCAGCCGCCTTCCACATGGGCATTCCCGTCCAGCGGCTGAAGAACGTCGCGATCGTCAGTGTTGCTGCGGCGACCGGCGCGTCGGTTGCCGTCAGCGGCGGCATTGGCTTCGTCGGCATCGTCGTGCCGCATCTGCTGCGCCTCGTCATCGGTCCCGATCACCGCTACCTCCTGCCAGCCTCGGCTCTGCTCGGCGGCACGCTTCTGATCCTCGCCGACATGATCGCGCGCACCATCGTTTCCCCGGCGGAGTTGCCGATCGGCATCGTCACCGCCTTTATCGGCGCACCGTTCTTCCTCTGGATCCTGCTGCGCGGCCGTTCGAACATGGGATTGTGAGCAAAGCCATGATCAACGTTTCCAATCTCTCCGTCCGCCTCGGCGGGCGACCGGTCCTCCACGGCGTTTCGCTTGACGCACGACCTGGCGCGCTGACGGCGATCGTCGGCCCGAACGGCTGCGGCAAGACCACGACGCTGAAGGCCATTTCCGGAGAGCTTGCGCCAGCGGGCGGGACGATCCGCATCAACGGCCGTGACCTGCGCGGCCTAAAACCTTGGGAGCTCGCGTCGATGCGTGGCGTGCTACCGCAATCGACCGTCATCTCCTTCCCGTTCACGGTGCGCGAAGTCGTCCGGCTCGGACTTGCCGCAGGCGCAAACGCCGACGCGGCGCTGCACGACCGGATCGCTGCGGAAGCGCTCGAAGCGGTCGATCTCGGTGGTTTTGCCGGGCGCTTCTACCAGGAACTGTCCGGTGGCGAGCAACAGCGCGTGCAGCTTGCCCGCGTGCTTTGCCAGATTTCCGAACCCGTTGCAGATGACGAGCCGCGTTATCTCTTGCTCGACGAGCCCGTTTCCAGCCTCGATATCCGCCACCAGCTCGGCATCATGCAGCTCGCACGCAACTTTTGCGAACGCGGCGGCGGTGTGGTCGCCGTCATGCACGACCTCAATCTCACCGCCATGTTCGCCGACCATATGGTGATGATGAAGGCCGGCAAGGTCCGCGCCAGCGGCGCGCCTGCCGAGGTGCTGACGGACGAGACGATGGAAGCGGTCTTCGGCTGCCGCATGCGGGTGGGCGTGGCGCCGCCCGCACCCGTGCCTTTCGTGCTGCCGCAGACCGCATCGCTCTGACGCAAGCGCACGCCCGGATTCTTCCGAGAGCCAACACCAAGATTTATCGAAACAATTTCCGCACTTGCGCGTTGTCTTCCCGAAGCGCCGGCGCAGGCCTGCAATTGTGCCCGCCGGTTTGATCAGGAAGCGCCGACCGTTCGCGGCCGGCGCATGTGTGAAAGGGAGTATTCGTCATGGCGTCAGGCCTCTTCTCCGGTTCGAGCTCGCGTTCGACAAAAAGCAACGGCAAGCTCGCCGACATCTCCATCGAGGAACAACTGGGCGAACTGCGCAATGATGTGGCGACCCTCGTCGCCCTCTTGGCCGATCGCGGATCGAGCGCTTCCCAGCAGGCCCGCAGCAAGGCGCAGGACGCCCGCGAGCAGGCCGAAGCCGGTCTCAGCGAACTGTTGGCAAGCGGTGAAGATCTGCTGGCCGAGCTTCGCGATCGCTACGCCGGCACCGAAAAGCAGGTTCGGCACGCTGTGCGCGAACATCCCGTTGCAACCCTCGGCGCCGCCGCCCTGATCGGTCTGGCGATCGCCGCGCTTCTTCGTCGTTGACGACGATGCGAGCCGTTAAGGCGGATGGGTTGCACCCATCCGCTAAGATCGAGGGGAAGATGACCGGGGGCAATTCATGGGACCATTGACGGCAGCCCTGACCGCGCTGATGAGCGCCGATATCGGCGCGGCCACTGCGCGCGTGAAACGCAACGCGATCCTGTGGGGCATCATGGGATTGCTGCTTGGCACGGCCTATGTCTTCGGCCTCGCGGCCACATTCCTGTATCTCAGCGAAGTGTACAGTCCGGTCACTGCCTCCGTCGCGATCGCGATCGCGTTTTTCGTGACCGCGCTGGTGCTGTTCGGCATCATGGCGATGCTGCAAGGTCGCGACCGCCGCCTGGCCGAAGAACGTCGCCGCCGCAGACAAGTGCAAACCAACCTGACACTGCTTGCCGCCGCGGGCATCCTGCGCAAACAGCCGCTGCTGGCTGTCGCTACGGCTCTTGCGATCGGGGCACTGGTCGGAACCGGCAAACGGCGCGAGCGGCGACGCGACGACTGACGATCAAGCACGGGCTTCCCAGCCCGTTGCGAACTTTCCCCGCTCCGAAGACCGCTGGTGTCTGGCCCGAGAACCTTGCGCGCTTGCGTCAATCCCGGTTGCGATCAACGCGTTAAAGCGGCAGGCGGATAAGCGCGGTAACGCCGGCTGGCAGATACTCCACCTTGACCGAGCTGCCCAAGACCTTGTCGAGGCTGCGCTCGATCAGGATCGAGCCGAAGCCGCGCCGCTTCGGCTCGCGCACCGGCGGCCCGCCGACTTCGGTCCAGGTGAGATGCAGAACGCTGTCGCCATCCTCGATCATGTTGCGTGCCGTCAGAACCACCTTCCCCTTCGGCACCGAAAGCGACCCGTATTTGACGGCATTGGTGGCAAGCTCGTGCAGAACCAGGCCGAGGCCGACCGCCTGGTCAGGCCCGAGCGATATCTCGTCCTTGTGGATCTCGATCTGCTCGGCATAGCAATTGACATGCGGCAGCAGCTGCTTGGCGATGAGGTCGGCAAGCCGGATCGTGCCCCATTCGTGATCGGAAAGCAGCCCGTGTGCTTCGGAGATCGCCTGCAAACGGCCGGCAAAGGCGGTCATGAATTCCGCCGGATCGCTCGTCTGGCGCAATGTCTGGCGGGCAAGCGACTGCAGCATCGCGAGCGTGTTTTTGACCCGATGATTGAGCTCCTTCAGCAACAGCCGGGTGCGCTGTACCGACGCCTGCTGGTCGGTGACATCGATCGTGACGCCGATGAACGTCAACGGATTGCCCTTGCTGTCGCGATCGTGCACCCGGCCGCGCCCGAGCAGCCAGCGGCCGGTGTCGCCGACGCGGAACATGCCGTCGTACTCGTCATCGGCCTTCATCGCCTGGCGCAGCTTTGAAAAGGTTGCGCCGCGATCGTCGATATGGATCGCACCGAAGATTTCGCGAGCGCCGACGAAACTGTCGGCCGGCAGGCCGAACATGCGTTTCATCGCGCTGTTGCCGGCAATGGCCCCGGAGCGGATATCCCACAACCAGCTGCCGATGTTCGCCGCTTCGAGCGCCATGGCGTGGCGCTGCTCCTCGCGTGACAGCGCCGCCTCTTTCAGCGCGCGCCGGCGCGCTTCGTCCTTGATCTTGAAGAGGGAAGCGGCCAGCCCGGCGAGCCGGCTCAGCTGGTCCATCAGCGCCTGCGGCACGTCGGCGCGCGGCTTGTCGTCGAGAACGCAGACCGTGCCGACGGCCTGCCCGTCGAGCATGATCGGCGCGCCGGCATAAAATCGCAGGAACGGCGGCCCTACGACCCGCGAACGTCGCATGAACCGCGGATCAGTCGACGCGTCGAGCACGACGAGACTGGCGTCGGCTTCGGCCGCCACCTGCACGCAAAAGGACTCCTCCGACGACGCCCGGCTCTCCGTGGTTCCGACGGCCGCTTTGAACCACTGCCATTCGCGGTCGATCAAGGTCACCAGCGCAATCGGCGCGTCGAAGAGACTGGCCGCAATTTCAACGATGCCGTCGAAGTCCCGATCCGGCACCGCCATGTCGGGCACGGTCGCGTGCAAGACGCTCAGACGTTCAGGTGCGTCGAGCAGCGTCATGACGGGCGGGTCTGTCCTTTCAGTCCTCATGCGCATTCGGTCTCAATTCCCAATCTGAGCGGCTTGGGGAGCCCTTGCAGGCTGCACCCGCATCTCGCTCGGTTCTGGGCATATCGACCCAAAATCGTCATGATTTGCGCTCTGCCTCCACCACCCGCCTGCCCCCTCGGGCACAGGCGTCAGTGAAAGCAGGACACCGCCGCTTTTGCAACGGTGTCCGGCTCGAAACTTTCTTCAGGAAACAAAGGCGCGCGACGTGATCGGGGCCGACGTCTCGTCGGGGCCGTAGTCGTTTTCGCCCTTCACCTGAAGAATGTCCTGCAAGCGCTGGCGCGCGCGGTTGACACGGCTCTTGATCGTTCCGAGCGCGCAGCCGCAGATCGTGGCCGCTTCCTCGTAGGAAAAGCCGGAAGCGCCCACGAGGATGATCGCTTCACGCTGGTCGGGCGGCAACATCTCCAGCGCCTTGCGGAAATCCTGCAGGTCCAGCGAGCCGTATTGTTCAGGATGATGGGCGAGAGACTCGGTGAAATGCCCGTCGCTGTCCTGAACCTCGCGTCCGCGCTTGCGCATCTGGCTATAGAGTTCGTTGCGCAGGATGGTGAAGAGCCAGGCCTTCATGTTGGTGCCCATCTCGAAGTGATCCTGCTTCGCCCAGGCCTTCATGATGGTATCCTGGACCAGGTCGTCGGCGCGATCGTGGCGGCCGATCAACGACATGGCGAAGGCGCGAAGGCTCGGCAACGCGGCCAGCATCTCACGTTTGAAATCATTATTTTCGGATGACATTCCGGTAATCACTCCCTGCCCTGCAGCGCCGATTGCTGCTCGGCCGCGTCGAGTTTTTCCAGAAGATCGAGAAAACGCGCGGGTATCGCCTCTTCCTGCACGGACTGATAGAGCGCCTTCAGCTTCGCTGCAATTTGCGCATTTGGATCTTCTGTCCATAAGGTCGTGCCGGTGGTCCGCCCTGCCCCTGTTTTATGTTTCATTTTCAAACTGTCGCCTTCAACTGTCCGTAATCGCCAAAACTGTCCATAGCCGCCATAACGCCGCTGAAAATTGAAATGTTCCCTCGCGGAACCTTTTTTTACGAAGAGCGTTCTCGCAACGTCACCGTAAAACGATTTTCGAGGGAGTTCCTCTATGACATTGTCCACGCGGATCGCACCGCTCCTGCCGTACCTGCGCCGCTATTCACGCGCGCTGACCGGCTCGCAGACATCAGGCGACGCCTATGTGGCCGCCGTTCTCGAAGCGCTGATCGCCGACACGTCGATTTTCCCCGAAGCAAGCAATGACCGCGTTGGCCTGTTCCGCCTGTTCACCTCGCTCTTCGGCTCTTCGTCCGTGCTCGTCCCGGAACCGGTCTCACCCTTTGCCTGGGAGCAGCGCGCATCGATCAATCTGGCAACCGTCTCGCCTCTTGCCCGCCAGGCATTCCTACTGGTCTCGGTCGAAGGCTTCCGGCCCGAGGAAGCGGCCGAAGTTCTCGACGTCAGCACCGACAAGGTCGGCGGCCTGCTCGATCGCGCTTCGCAGGAAATCTCGCGCCAGGTTGCGACCGACATCATGATCATCGAGGACGAACCGTTGATCGCCATCGACATCGAACAGATGGTCGAAAGCCTCGGCCATCGCGTCACCGGCATCGCCCGCACGCGTGACGAAGCAATCGCACTCTACAAGAAGACACGGCCCAGCATGGTGCTTGCCGATATCCAGCTTGCCGACGGCAGCTCCGGCATCGACGCGGTCAACGACATCCTGAAGACGAGCGCCATTCCGGTGATCTTCATCACCGCCTTCCCGGAGCGGCTCCTGACCGGCGAACGGCCGGAACCGACCTTCCTGGTCACCAAGCCGTTCAATCCGGACATGGTCAAGGCGCTGATCAGCCAGGCTCTGTTCTTCAACGAATCCACCAAGGCGGCGGCCTGAGCGCGACTGCATGTTTCCCTCGACTGTAACGTCGAGGGGGCATGCAGCCAATCAAGATCCTGCAGCGGCTCCGCGTCTTCCGACGTGTGGCCGCTGCAGGTCGTTTCGGGAGTTGGTTCGGCAAGATTGTCGGAACGTCCCGACGAGAAATCTCTGACCTGACATCGGCAATTTCATCTCTGGACCTGCGCCGTGACCGGCGGCTTGTTGCCGTCGCGCGTCACCACATGCTGTCAGATTTCTCGCAAGAAACAGCCCCCTGAAAACACAACAGCCAGTGCCGAGGGAAGGCACTGGCTGGTATGTGCAACTCACTCGGGGAGTGTGAGTTGTAGGCCGGCGGTCTGCCTCCGGCGCCGCATTGGGGGCTATGAGCGCCACCGTCCGGTCAACAACAAAATGCGCGACACGGAAAAAGGTTCCACGGCCCCGCAACAAGCTTTTGGGCTGCAGCCGTCACGCCATCTTGTCGAGTTCGTCACGGTGGCGATAGAGCGCCAGGAAGCGGCGATAGTCGCGATCGTAGCCGTCGCGAACCGCCGTGTTCGGCAGGCGCTCGTGCCCACCTGACGCCATTTCGGCGCCGGCTGCGGCGAGATCCGCATGCATGCCGCCGGCAACCGCCGCCGCCATCGCCGTTCCGAGTAGGACGGCATCCGGGGCTTCCGGCGCCACAACCCGGCAGCCGGTGACGTCGCAATAGAGTTCCATGAGCAGAGCGTTGCGGACATGGCCGCCGGTGACGTGCAGCGTGTCGAGCTGGTAACCGACCTCCCGCATCATCTCCAGGATGTGGCGGATGCCGAGCGCGATCGCGACGCAGGTGCGCCAGTAGAGACGGCAGAGCGCGTCGAAGGAGGAATCGAGCGGCAGGCCGCTGATGACGCCGAGGCCGTGCGGGTCGGCGAGCGGCGAGCGGTTGCCGTGAAAATCGGGCAGCACATGCAGCCGCTCGGCAAAGGCGACGCCCTGTTCGGCGCGCAGTTCCTGCACCCGGGCGATGATCCGGCCATGGGTTTCGGCGGTCGGTTCAAGGCCTCCGCCATGCAGGCGCACGATATGGTCGAGCAGCGCGCCGGTCGCCGACTGACCGCCCTCGATCAGCCAGGCGCCGGGCAGTACCGCTTCGTAATAGGGGCCCCACATGCCGAAACCCGGCTTCATGTCCTTGGAAAAGGCGACGATGCAGCTCGACGTGCCGGCAATCAGGGCCAGCTGTTTTTCGAGCTTCTCCGGCTTGCCGATGAAGCCGCCGACGACGCCGAGCGCGCCGGCATAGGCATCGATCATGCCGGGCGCCACCTGGCAGGCCTCGTCGAGGCCAAGCTCGGCAGCGGCTGCAGCGCTCAGATGGCCGACGGAGCTTCCGATCGGCAGGGTTTCTTCCGGCAGCCCGCCGCGTTCGCTGAGATCCTCGAGCCCGATCTTTGCAAGATAGTCCGGCTGCCAGCCGCGCTTCTCATGCGCCAGGTAATTCCATTTGGCCGTCAGCGTGCAGCGCGAGCGCGCAGCACTGCCGGTCGCCCGCCAGGAAAGATAGTCGGCAAGATCGAAGAAGAAGCCGGCTTTCTGCCATTGCTGCGGCAGGTTGCGCTTCAGCCACATGAGCTTCGGCATCTCCATTTCCGGCGACATCACGCGGCCGGAGAAGTCGAGCACCGGATGGCCGGTCGCCGTGCAGAAATCGGCTTCGGCGAGCGCCCGGTGGTCGAGCCAGACGATCGTGTCCCAGCGCGCCTCGCCCTTGCGGTTGACCGAAAGCGGCTTGCCCTCACGGTCGCGCACCACCAGCGAGCAGGTGGCGTCGAAGCCGATCGCCGCAATATCCTCCGCAGCGATCCCGGCCTTTTCCTTCGCCGCTTTGACGGCGCCGCAGACGGCGCGCCAGATATCTTCGGAATCGTGCTCGGCGTGGTTTTCTTCCGGCCGGTTCATGGCGATCGGCAGGTCCGCACGCGCAAGCAGCCTGCCCTTGCCGTCAAAAATACCCGCGCGCGCACTGCCGGTACCGACATCGACCGCAACGACGAATTCACGCATCAAAGAAAGTCCCCGCCCCCAAGATCACGCTGATTTAGGATCTGCCAGACCCCATCACAACCGTGATCGATTGTCATGAAGGAGAGCGGACGTGCGGGCGGAAAACCGCGCACATGTTCCTCGTCCCGCTCCCGTTTCGTCCCTGCTGCTACCGGCCGACAAACTGTAACAATTCGCCCATGTCGTCAAACAGCACGTCAGGACTGAGAGCGGCAAGACTCTGTCGATGCTTGTCGGTACGCGCATGGCTGCCTCCGGCAAAGGCGAAGACCCGCATGCCCGCCGCCTTCGCCGCTTCGATCCCGGCCGGGCTGTCCTCGATGACGACACAGTCGTGGGGTTCGAAACCCATCTGGCGGCTCGCGTGGAGAAAGAGATCCGGCGCCGGCTTGCCGTGTTTCACCATGGTGGCGGAGAAGAGGTTGGGCTCGAAGAGATCGATGAGCCCGGTGACGGTCAGCGACAGGCGGATGCGCTCGGGCTGGCTGGACGAGGCGACGCAACAGGCGCCCTTCAGGCCTTCGACGGCGCCCCGGATGCCGGCGATCGGCTGCAGCTCGGTGCGAAAGCGGTCGTAAAGGCGAAGGCGCATGCCTTCGAGAAACGCATCGTCCGTCGCAAGCCCGTATTCGTCATGCAGGGTTGCCGACATGCTTTTGAGGCTGCGTCCGAGAAAGCGTTCGGTCGCCTCCTCGGTGGTCATCGAGACGCCGGCGGCCGAGAGCACGTCCACCAGCACCTCCAGCGAGATCGGCTCGCTATCGACGAGCACCCCGTCGCAATCGAAGATCACCAACCCCGACGCCGCATCCGCCATCGCACTTCATCCCTCAAGCTTGCCGTCCAGATAAAGCTGGAGCGTAGCGCGCGTACCCTTTTCCCAGAGGGTTTTCAATGCATGGGCGAAACGACGGCGGAAGAGATCGGAGCGCGCGACGTCGCCGAAGATGTCGCCAAGCGCCAGGAAGGCCATGGGATCGTCCTTGGCGGCAAGCGCCGCCCTGTTCAGCCGGTCGGCGCTCTGGTCGTTGAAGGCGATCGTCTTGCCGCTGTCCGACGTGCCGGCGAAATATCGGCACCAGAGTGCAGAGACGAGCGATAGCCCGACGACATCCTCGCCGCGCGCCAGCCGATCGGCGGTCGAGGGCAGGATGAATTTCGGCTGCCGGTTGGAGCCGTCCTGCGCCAGCCGCGGGATCGTGTCGCCGATCTTCGGATTGGAAAAACGCGTCTCGATCAGCTTGTAGTAATCGCCGAGATCGGTGTTCGGCACTGGCGGAATGACCGGGATGATCTCGTCATGCTCGAGCTTTGCAAGGAAGGCGCGGATCAGCGGCTCCTCCATCGCCTCGTGGACGAAATGAATGTCGAGAAGAGCGGCGGGGTAAGCGATCGCCGCATGGCCGCCATTGAGGATGCGGATCTTCATGTGCTCGTAGGGCGCGACATCAGGCACGAACTGGACGCCGACCTTCTCCAGCGCCGGGCGACCGAGCGGGAAATGATCCTCGAGCACCCACTGCTTGAACTCCTCGCAAAACACCGGCCAGGCGTCCTCGATGCCGTAGTCGTCGGCGACGATGCCGATCTCGCGCGCGCCGGTTGCCGGCGTGATGCGGTCGACCATGCCGTTCGGGAAGGCGACGTTGGCGTCGATCCAGTCGGCGAAGGCCGGATCATGGAGGCGGGCAAGTCCCGAAACCGCCGCATGGGTAACCTCGCCATTGCCCGGAATGTTGTCGCAGGACATTACCGTGAACGGCGGCACGTTCCTGTCGCGACGCGCCTTCAGGCCGGCGACGATCAGTCCGAACACGGTCTTCGGAGCGGCCGGGTTCTGCGCATCGGCGACGATGTCCGGATGGGTCGGGTTGAACACGCCCGAGGCCGGATCGATGAAGTAGCCGCCTTCGGTGATCGTCAAGGAGACGATGCGGATCGAGGGATCGGCGAGCCTGGCAACGATCCCGGCGACGTCACCCGGTTCCAGATAGTCGATCATCGCCCCGGTCACATGGGCGCCTGTGCGGTTGTTGTCCTGCTCGACGATGGTCGTCAGGAAATCCTGCGCGGCAAGCTTGGCGCGCATCGTCGCGTCCGAGGGAAGGACGCCGGCGCCGATGATGGCCCAATCCCTGTCGAAGCCAGCGTTGAAGAGATCATCGAGATAGACGGCCTGGTGCGCCCGGTGGAAGTTGCCGACGCCGAAATGCACGATGCCCGCCGTCAGTTGCGAGCGGTCGTAGGCAGGCACGCCGGCTTTGGCCTTGATCGTGTCGAGGGCGGCAGTTGAGAGTTTGGTCGTCATGATCCCGTATCCTTTCGAGGCTTCTCCGGCTGACACCGGTTCAGCTCATCCAGTTGCCGCCGTCGACGTTGTAGGTCTGCGAGACGACGTAGTCGCTCTCGGCTGACGCGAGGAAGATCGCCATGCCCGTCAGGTCCTGGGCCGTTCCCATGCGGCCGAAGGGCACCTCGGCGCCGACGAGCTTCTTCTTTTCGCCGCGCGGGCGGTTCTCGTATTTGGCAAACAGCGCATCGACGCCGTCCCAGTGTTCGCCATCGACCACGCCGGGCGCGATCGCGTTGACGTTGATGCCGTGATTGATGAGGTTGAGGCCGGCCGACTGGGTGAGGCTGATGACCGCCGCCTTGGTGGCGCAATAGATAGCGACCAGCGCCTCGCCGCGGCGTCCGGCCTGGCTCGCCATGTTGATGATCTTGCCGCCGCGCCCTTGCGCGATCATCTGCTTTGCGGCCGCCTGCATGGTGAAAAGCGTTCCAGCGACATTGATCGAAAACAGCCGGTCGTAGCTCTCGCGGGTGATCTCGACGATCGGCGCGAGGTCGAAGAGCGCGGCATTGTTGACGAGAATGTCGAGCCCGCCCGTTTCCTTGACGACCGCGGCGATTGCCGCGTCGATCGACGCCTGGCTGGTGACGTCCATCTCGACCGCATAGGCGCCGGCACCGATTTCGGAGGCCGTCTGCCGCGCACGCTCAATGTTGATGTCGGCGATCGCGACCGTAGCGCCCTCGCGGATATAGGCCTCCGCAAAGGCACGACCGATCCCCCGCGCAGACCCGGTGATCAGCGCGCTCTTTCCTTCAAGACGTTTCATCGAACTGCCAGCCCCTTTTCATCGAACCTGTGGACGCGCTGCGGATCGGGCGTCAGGAAGACGCGGTCGCCGTGGGTCACCGCGAAGTCACCGCTGACGCGTGCCGTCACCGTGCCGACATTGTCGACATTGACATGCAGGAAGGTGTCGGAGCCGAGATGTTCGGCGACACCGACCGTGCCCTGCCAGGTTCCGCTTTCCTTTGAAAGCGCCAGATGTTCGGGACGAATGCCCATCGTATGCGCCTGATAGGCGGAAGCCGCCGCACCGCTGACGATGTTCATGCGTGGCGAGCCGATGAAGCCGGCGACGAAGAGATTGTCCGGCTTGTGGTAGAGATCGAGCGGCGAGCCGACCTGCTCGATGCGACCACGATTGAGCACCACGATCTTGTCGGCCATGGTCATGGCCTCCACCTGGTCGTGGGTGACGTAGATCATCGTCGTCTTGAGGTCCTGATGCAGCTGGCTGATTTCCAGCCGCATGTTGACGCGCAGCGCCGCGTCGAGGTTCGACAGCGGCTCGTCGAAGAGAAACGCCTTCGGCTGGCGCACGATCGCCCGGCCGATGGCGACACGCTGGCGCTGGCCGCCGGAAAGCTGCCGCGGCTTGCGGTCGAGATAGTCGGTGAGGTTCAGCACGCGGGCTGCATCGGACACCTTCTTGTCGATGACGGCCTTGTCCTCGCCCGCCATCTTCAGCGGAAAGGCGATGTTGGAACGCACGCTCATATGCGGGTAGAGCGCGTAGGACTGGAACACCATCGAGAGGCCCCGCTGAGCCGGCGGCAGCTCGGTGGCGTTCTTGCCGTCGATGACGATATCCCCGTCGCTGACGTCTTCCAGGCCGGCGATCAACCTGAGCAATGTCGACTTCCCGCAACCGGACGGGCCGACGAAGACGACGAACTCGCCATTGTTGATGTCGAGGTCGATCGAGGGGATGACGGCATGGGCGCCGAAGACCTTCGAAACCTTGCTGAGTGTAATACTTCCCATTGTCGTATCCCTTATTTGACCGCGCCGAAGGTGAGGCCGCGCACGAGCTGCTTCTGCGAGAACCAGCCGAGTATGAGGATGGGGGCGATCGCCATGGTCGAGGCGGCCGAAAGCTTGGCGTAGAACAGGCCTTCCGGGCTCGAATAGGAGGCGATGAACGCCGTCAGCGGCGCCGCCTTTGCGGCGCTGAGGTTCAGCGTCCAGAACGCCTCGTTCCAGGCGAGGATGATGTTGAGCAGAAGCGTCGAGGCGATGCCGGGGATCGCCATCGGCGTCAGCACATAGATGATCTCCTTGGAGAGCGAGGCGCCGTCCATGCGGGCCGCTTCGAGGATCTCGCCGGGGATCTCCTTGAAGTAGGTGTAGAGCATCCAGATGATGATCGGCAGGTTGATCAGCGTCAGCACGATCACCAGGCCAGTGCGGGTGTCGAGCAGGCCGGTGATGCGGAACAACAGATACATCGGCACCAGCACGCCGACCGACGGCATCATCTTGGTGGAGAGCATCCACATGAGCACGTCCTTGGTTCGCTTGGTCGGCGAGAACGCCATCGCCCAGGCGGACGGGATGGCGATGATCAGGCCGATCAGCGTCGAGCCGAAGGAGACGACGACCGAGTTCATGAAGTGCAGGAAGTAGTTCGAGCGGCTCTGCACCTCGTGATAGTTCTCCGTCGTCCAGTCGAAGAAGAATAGCGACGGCGGCGAAGCGATCGCCTCGGCCTCGGTCTTGAAGCTCGTCAGGAACGTCCAGAGGATCGGGAAGAAGATCAGGATGCCGATCGTCCAGGCGACGACGGTGACGACGATCTTTCTTTGGGTGGAGACGTTGCGTGCCATGGTTCTCAAGCCTCCAGCGTCTTGCCGATCATGCGCATCAGGAAGAATGCGACGATGTTGGCGAGGATGACCGCGATGATGCCGCCAGCCGAAGCACCACCCACGTCGAACTGCAGCAGAGCCTGCGCATAGACAAGGAAGGTCAGGTTGGTGCTCTGCGTGCCCGGGCCGCCATTGGTGGTGACCAGGATTTCGGCGAAGACCGAGAGCAGGAAGATCGTCTGGATGAGGATGACGACCGTGATCGCGCGGGAAAGATGCGGCAGCACCAGGTAGATGAAGCGGCTCCAGGCGCCGGCACCGTCCATCTGAGCGGCTTCCTTCTGCTCCTCATCGAGCGACTGCAGTGCCGTCAGAAGGATGAGGGTCGCAAACGGCAACCATTGCCAGGCGACGATCAGGATCACCGACATCAGGGGCGCATTGGCGAGGAAGTCGAAGGGCTGCAGCCCGAAGAGCTTGGCGATCCAGGCAAAGAGCCCGTTGACCGGGTTCATGAACATGTTCTTCCAGACGAGCGCTGCCACCGTCGGCATGATCAGGAACGGCGCAATGACGAGGATGCGCACGATCCCCTGCCCGAACATCGGCTGGTCGAGCAGAAGCGCCAGTGCGATGCCGCCGACGACGGTGATGAACAAGACGCCAAGCACGATCGCCAGCGTGTTGAAGATCGCCTGGAAGAAAGCGGGATCGGTCAGGAAGTATTTGTAGTTCGTGAAGCCGGTGAACTCTTCCATGCCCGGCATCAAAAGATTGTAGCGCAGGAACGAGAAATAGATCGTCATGGCCAGGGGAACGATCATCCAGGCCAGAAGCAGAAGCACCGAAGGCGCGATCATCAGCCGCGCGGCGGAGCGTGTGTGCAAGGTCGCCATGGCGTCCCCCAAATGATGGAATTCAACGCGTGTTCGAGAGCTCGGACCGGGCGCGCGTGGGCTCACCGCGCGCGCCGCGGAAAGTCCTCCAGGAGAGCTGCCCGGAGGAGAATTACCGGGGCGCCGGCCATTTGCGGCCAGCACCCCGGGCCCTTGGGAGCCTCACTTGATGTAGCCAGCCTTGGTCATCTCACGCTCGGTGAGCTGCTGGGCGCTGGCAAGCGCCTGGTCGACGCTCATCTGTCCGGCAAGCGCTGCCGAGAACTGCTGGCCGACCGCCGTGCCGAGACCCTGGAATTCCGGGATCGCCACGAACTGCACGCCGACATAGGGAACCGGCTTGACCGCCGGGTTCTTCGGATCGGCCGCGTTGATCGAGTCGAGCGTCATCTTCGCGAACGGTGCCGCCTTCAGGTACTCGGGGTTGGCGTAGAGCGAGGTGCGCGTGCCCGGAGGAACGTTCGCCCAGCCTTCCTTGTCGGCGACGAGCTTCAGATAGTCCTTGCCGGTTGCCCAGGAGATGAACTTTTCGGCCGAGGCGACCTTCTGCGAGCCCGCGGGGATGGCGAGGTTCCAGGCCCAGAGCCAGTTGCCGCGCTTGCCAAGACCGGTGTCGGGAGCCAGCGCAAAGCCGACCTTGTCGGCAACGGTCGATTCCTTCGGGTTGGTGACGAAGGACGCAGCCACCGTCGCGTCGATCCACATGCCGCACTTGCCGGTCTGGAACAGCGACAGGTTCTCGTTGAAGCCGTTCGAGGATGCGCCGGGCGGTCCGGCGTCGTTCATCAGCTTGACGTAGAAGTCGAGCGCGTTCTTCCATTCGGGCTGGTCGAACTGCGGCTTCCAGTTTTCGTCGAACCAGCGGGCGCCGAAGGCGTTGGCCGTCGCCGTCAGGAAGGCCATGTTCTCGCCCCAGCCGGCCTTGCCGCGCAGGCAGATGCCGTAGACTTCGGCGTTCTTGTCGGTGATCTTGCGCGCCGCGTCGGCGATGAAGTCCCAGGTCGGTGCGTCGGGCATCGTCAGCCCCGCCTTCTCGAACAGGTCCTTGCGATACATCACCATCGAACTTTCGCCGTAGAAGGGTGCCGCATAGAGCTTGCCGTCGATGGTGAGGCCCGAGCGGATGGCCGGCAACAGGTCGTCGACATCATAGTCGGCGCCGAGATTGTCGAGCGGCAACAGCCAGCCCTGCTTCGCCCAGATCGGCACTTCATAGGTGCCGATCGTCATGATGTCGTACTGGCCGCCCTTGGTGGCGATATCGGTCGTCACGCGCTGGCGCAGCACGTTTTCCTCAAGCGTTACCCACTCGAGCTGAATGTCCGGATTCTTGGACGTGAAATCTTCCGTCAGCTTTTGCATCCGGATCATGTCGCCGTTGTTCACGGTCGCGATCGTCAGGGTTTCTGCTTGGGCCAGACCCGACAGTGCGACTGCCGAGCACGTGCCCAGCAGGAAAGTTCTCAAGTTCATCGACTTCCTCCCAGAAGAAATTGAGCATTTGCCTCGCTCATGGGCAATTACTCACTTCTCCTGACAAAATGTCAATGTGCAATCGTTGCTGCGCCGCACACGAGAACATTAGAAGATTGTTTTGACTGCCGATTTTTTCGTTACGCACATGCGAAAGGCCGGCGCATTGGCCGGCCTTTTCAAACGTTTCGCATTACGCTCAAGCGTTGAGCAGATAGCTCGCCGTCGCCTCATCGGTGATAAGGCCGTTGATGATGCCGCCCTTTACCGCCGCCCTCAGCGCCTCATATTTGCGCCGGCCCTTGGCAAGGCCGATGACCGAGGCCTTGTCGCGCGGCGGCAAGGGAACGGAGGCAACGCGCTCGTTGAAGCTGCCCGAGAGCAACGCGCCGTCATGATCGAACATCCAGCCGCAGATCTCGCCCGCAGCACCCGCCTTGGTGAGGCCGGCCATCTCCTCTTGCGCCAGAAACCCGTCCTGGCAGAGCGGCGCATCGGGCCCGAGTTCGCCGACACCGACGAAGGCGACATTGGCCTCGGCGCCGAGCCTGAGCGCCACCTGCACCAGGCTCTGGCTGTGCAGCACCTCGCGCTCCTCGGCCGAAGCGGCGAGCACCGGCAGCGGCATCGGAAAATGCCGCGCCTTGACCGCATCGGCCATGCTGAAGATGACGTTGTAATAGGCGGCCGAACCGTCGAGGCCGATATTGCCGGTGAGCGACACGATGCGGTGCTGCGGACATTCCATCGGCGGCAACTGGTCGACGGCCGCCTTCAGCGTGCGTCCGGTACCGATCGCCAGCACCTGCGGCTCGGGCAATTTCAGCCAGCGCTCGATCTCGGCGGCGCCTGCCTCCGCGATGCCGACGGTCGTCGAGGTCGAACCCGGATCGCTCGGCACCACTTCCACATGTTTCAGCCCGTATTTGTCGCGAAGACCTGCCGCGGCTTCCAGACATGCGGCGATCGGATGATCGAGCCGGACCTTGATCAGCCGCTCGGACATGGCGAGCGAAACCAGTCGCTGCGCCGACTGGCGCGAGATCCCCATGACAGTCGCGATCTCGTCCTGGGTTCGGCCAGCGACATAGTATAGCCAGCCAGCCCGGGCAGCATCGTCAAGCCTGTTGTTCGCCTCGCCCCTGCGCGCCATCGCTGTTCTCCGTTCCCCCCCGCGATCACGATACTTTCGGATCCTGTCGATCCAAAAGTATCATGATCGACCCTCATAAGCAGAGCGGGGTGCAGGCGGAAAACCGCGCACACTTTTCCTCACCCCGCTCTGATTTGCTGCCACTATTTGCCTGTGCCTGTCAAACATCGGCCAAGAACAAGGGTTTGGTGGTTCTATCGCAAAGCCCCGGACCGCAAGGCTTTCCGCTCATTTCTGCCCCAAATTTTTACCGTTTGATAAAAAAATAAAGCGTGTTACCGTTCCATCATCCTGAGAAAACATTGGGAGCCAAAAATGGGAACGACACAATCTGGGATCCTCGGCGGCCGCCTGCCGCTCGGGGAGTACGAGAGCAATTTCTCCGACCTGCATCCGCCGCTCGACAAGCACGAGGCCCTCGTCGCTTCCGACCGCTGTTATTTCTGTCATGACGCGCCGTGTATGACGGCCTGTCCCACCTCCATCGATATCCCGCTGTTCATTCGGCAGATATCGACGGGCAACCCGATCGGATCGGCCAAGACGATCTTCGATCAGAACATCCTGGGCGGCATGTGCGCCCGCGTCTGTCCCACCGAAACGCTCTGCGAACAGGCCTGCGTTCGCAACACCGCCGAGGAGCGCCCGGTCGAGATCGGCCGCCTGCAGCGCTATGCGACCGACGTGGCGATGAAGGAAAACAAGCAGTTCTACACCCGCGCGGAAAGCTCCGGCCGCAAGGTGGCCGTCGTCGGCGCCGGCCCGGCCGGCCTTGCTGCCGCCCATCGTCTGGCCGTCAAGGGCCACGACGTCGTGATCTACGATGCCCGCCCGAAGTCCGGCGGTCTCAACGAGTACGGCATTGCCGCCTACAAGTCGGTCGATGACTTCGCCCAGAAGGAAGTCGACTACGTGCTGGCGATCGGCGGCATCGAAGTGCGCCATGGGCAGGCACTCGGCCGCGACTTCACCCTTGCCGACCTTTCGGAGCAATATGACGGCGTCTTCCTCGGCCTCGGCCTTGCCGGCGTCAACGCGTTGCGCCTCGAAGGTGAAAATGCCGAAGGCGTTGACGACGCCGTCGACTTCATCGCAGCCCTTCGCCAATCGAAGATCAAGGCTGACATTGCGGTCGGGCGCCGCGTCGTCGTTCTCGGCGGCGGCATGACCGCCATCGACGCTGCGGTGCAAGCCAAGTTGCTCGGCGCCGAAGAGGTGACGATCTGCTACCGCCGCGGCAAGGAGCACATGAACGCCTCCGAGTTCGAACAGGACCTGGCGGCCTCCAAGGGCGTCACCATCCGCCACTGGCTGCAGCCCAAGCGCATCGCCGAGAAGGACGGCAAGGTCGCCGGCATCGAGCTGGAATACACCACGCTCGAAGACGGAAAGCTGACGGCGACCGGCGAAACCGGTATCATTGCCGCCGACCAGATCTTCAAGGCGATCGGCCAGAGCTTCCTCGGCGCAGGCCTCGGCGCGCTGCAGCTCGAAGGCGGCCGGATCGTTGTGGACGCCGAAGGACGCACGTCGCTCCCCAACGTTTGGGCCGGCGGCGACTGCGTGCTCGGCGGTGAAGACCTCACGGTCTCGGCCGTCGCCATGGGCCGCGACGCGGCTGAATCGATCAATCGGGCCTTCGCCGCGGCTCAGCCGCGCGCGAGCGCAGTTGCCTAAGGGATCGGGAGGAGAAACCAATGGCTGATCTTCGCAACAATTTCGTCGGCATCAAATCCCCGAACCCGTTCTGGCTGGCATCCGCGCCGCCGACGGACAAGGCCTACAACGTCGAGCGCGCCTTCAAGGCGGGCTGGGGCGGCGTCGTCTGGAAGACGCTCGGTGAGGAAGGCCCGCCGGTCGTCAACGTCAACGGACCGCGCTACGGCGCGATCTGGGGCGCCGACCGCCGGCTGCTGGGCTTGAACAACATCGAGCTCATCACCGACCGCGACCTCTATGTGAACCTGCGCGAAATGAAGCAGGTGAAGATGAACTGGCCGGATCGCGCCCTGATCGCTTCGATCATGGTGCCCTGCGAGGAAGAGGCGTGGAAGGCGATCCTGCCGCTGGTCGAGGAAACCGGCGCCGACGGCATCGAGCTCAACTTCGGCTGTCCGCACGGCATGTCCGAGCGCGGCATGGGTGCTGCGGTCGGCCAGGTGCCGGAATACATCGAGATGGTCGTGCGCTGGTGCAAGCAATACACGCGCATGCCCGTCATCACCAAGCTGACGCCCAACATCACCGACATCCGCAAGCCGGCGCGTGCCGCCAAGGCCGGCGGCACGGACGCCGTGTCGCTGATCAACACGATCAACTCGATCGTCTCGGTCGATCTCGACAACTTCGCGCCGAACCCGACGGTCGGCGGCAAGGGCACCCACGGCGGCTATTGCGGCCCGGCGGTCAAGCCGATCGCGCTCAACATGGTCGCCGAGATCGCCCGCGATCCGGAAACCTACGGCCTGCCGATCTCCGGCATCGGCGGCATCACCACCTGGCGGGATGCGGCCGAGTTCCTGGCGCTGGGTGCCGGCAATGTTCAGGTCTGCACCGCAGCCATGACCTACGGCTTCAAGATCGTCCAGGAAATGATCTCGGGCCTTTCGGACTGGATGGACGCCAAGGGTCACCGCAACCTCGACGACATCACCGGGCGCGCGGTCCCGAACGTCACCGACTGGCAGTACCTGAACCTCAACTATATCGCCAAGGCGAAGATCGACCAGGATGCCTGCATCAAGTGCGGTCGCTGCCACATCGCCTGCGAGGATACCTCGCACCAGGCGATCACGCAGTTCGTCAACGGCGTACGCCACTTCGAGGTGATGGAAGACGAGTGCGTCGGCTGCAACCTCTGCGTCAATGTCTGTCCGGTCGAAAACTGCATCACCATGGAAGAGCTGCCGGTCGGCACGATCGATCAGCGTACCGGCAAGCCGGTTGATCCGAACTACGCAAACTGGACCACGCACCCGAACAACCCGATGGCCCGCCAGGCCGCGGAATAACGATACCCGAGCGGGTTTGCCCGCACCGCATCGAACGAAGCCGCCGGACCTCCAGCCGGCGGCTTCGTCGTTCAACTCAGACCTCAACGACCACCTTGCCGAACGGACCGCGATCGAGATGCGCGAGCGCGTCCGGCAATTCGGAGAACCGGTAGCGGGCATCGATCACCGGCTTGATCCCAGTCCGGTCGATGGCGCCGACCAGATCTTCCAGCGCCCGGCGATGGGCGACGCCGATGCCCTGGATAACAGGCGATTTCAGAAGAACCGGGGTCACCGGCGCAGAGATCTCGGCGCCCTCGAATACCCCGATCACCGAAATCCTTCCCTGCACGGCCACAGCCTGCAGCGACTTGCCGAGATTGGCGCCACCGGCGATCTCCAAAATATGGTCGGCGCCGCGATCGCCGGTGATCTCGAGAACACGCTCCGCCCAATCCTCTCTCACGCGATTGATGCCGTGGTCGGCGCCCAGAGCAAGCGCGCGCTCGAGCTTTTCGTCGCTCGCCGACGTGATGATAACCTCGGCGCCATGTGCCTTTGCGATCTGCAGGCCGAACAGCGATACGCCGCCGGTGCCCTGCACGACGACGCGGTCGCCCGCCTTCGGATGCCCCTTCTCGACCAGTGCGAACCAGGCCGTCACCCCGGCACAGGGCAAGGTGCTCGCCTCGCCGTCGTCAAGGCTTTCAGGTGCCTTCACGAACCAGTCCTCCGGAAAGGCGACATATTGCGAAGCGACACCCGGATTGAGGCCACCGAGCGCGAAGGAGGTGGGGTGACGGGCCGTGCCCGGCTTCTGGCCGTCGATCCAGGTGGGATCGAAGACGGAGATGACCCGATCACCCGGCTGGAAGCGGGTGACGCCCCGGCCGACCGCTTCGACTACGCCCGCCATGTCGGAGCCCGGCACGAAGGGGAAGGAAAGCGGCATGCCCATGCCGTTTTCCAGGACCAGCTTGTCGCGGAAATTGAGCGACAGGGCGGTCGTGCGAACAAGCACCTCGCCCGGCCCGGCTTCCGGAACGCGCCCTTCGGTAAGCTTCAGGTTGGCGGCGCCGAACCTGTCGATAGTCCATTCCTTCATCAGTCTTGCCATGGTCTTTCCTTTCATCGGTTCGATCAGATGAAGAAACCATAGCGTTGAAATTATCTCTCCAGTTGCGATATGATTTCGACATATTGGTTCCCCGAAGGATACAAATATGAGCGACCTCAATGGTGTCTCGGTGTTCGTGGAAGCGGCTGACGCCGGTGGGTTTTCCGCCGCTGCCGAAAGGCTCAATCTGTCGCGCTCCGCGGTCGGCAAGACGGTTGCCAAACTCGAACAGCGGTTGGGCGTCCGCCTCTTCCACCGCACCACGCGCACCCAGAGCCTCACCGACGAGGGCCAGCTTTTCTACGAAAACTGCCTGCGGGCGCTTAGTGAAATCCGGGCCGGCGAAGCGCTGCTGGAATCCGGCAAGCAGGAGATCCAGGGCCGCCTGCGCCTGTCGATGCCGGTGCATTTCGGACGCCAGTGCATCATGCCGCTGCTGTCGGAACTGCTGCGGACACACCCGCGCCTGGAGTTCGACCTCAATTTCAGCGACCGCAACGTCGATCTCGTCGAGGACGGCTTCGACCTTGCTATCCGCACCGGTCCGCTGCGCAGCGAACCGGACCTGATGACGCGAAAGATCGTCGATCAGCGCATGACCGTCTGCGCCTCGCCGGCCTATCTCGAGGCAAACGGTACGCCGGAAACGATCGACGACCTGATGTCCCATCAGGCGATCCTCTATCGGCGCAGCGGTCAGCCGCACGCCTGGTCCTTTCCGGGAAAGGGGACGCAGGTGCGAACCGTCACGCCGCCATCGCGGCTGCGGCTCGACGACCTGACGTCGATCGCCGATGCGGCAGCCGGCGGCTTCGGCATCGCCTGGCTGCCCTGCTGGCTCGTTCGCAACGCCATCGCCTCTGGCTCGCTGGTGCGGATACTCACGGATACGCCGGCGCTGTCCTACGGCACCTACGTCGTCTGGCCGAAGACCCAGTACATGCCGTCAAAGCTGCGTCTGCTCATCGACACGCTGGTCGCACGCCTGCCGCCGATGATGGAATGAGGCGGCATTGCGTTGGACGGGCGGGCAAGACGACCGAAGCGGGTGGCCAACAGAGCTGAATAGCCTTCCCGGCCGATAACGAACAGGACACGAAAACGAAACAGATTGTGTAAAAATGGTAAGTTGTCGGCTCGCACGATCTGGATAATAAGGGAGAACTCATACGGGGCGCGCCGCGGGCTCGATCAGGGCCGTAGCGCTGTCTCCGACGGTTTTGACACTGCAGCCGGACGGCGCTCCGGCAGAGCCGGACTTTTTGCTTGACGATCATTTCGGCCAACCGACGCAAGCGAATTCACCTCGTCTCCGGGGCCATCCTCGGTACGTTCGTCCTGGCGCATTTCTTCAACCATTCGCTCGGCCTGATCTCCATCGAGGCGATGGAAACCGCCCGCAGGGGCTTCAATCTCATCTGGCACAGCCTGCCCGGCACGGTGCTGCTCTATGGCGCCCTGCTTTTGCACTTCGTCATGGCGCTCGAAAGCATCTACCGCCGGCAGACGCTCAGAATGCCGACGCGCGAGGCGCTGAAGATCGTCTTCGGCCTCAGCCTGCCCTTCCTGCTGATCGGCCATGTCACCGCCGCGCGCGTTGAGCCTCTCTTCACAGGGATCGACGCCGACTATCCGGACATGCTCCGCACGCTCTGGTCGAATTCGTTCAACGCCATCAGGCAGTCGGTCGCCCTGCTGCTCGTCTGGGGCCACGGCTGCCTCGGAGCCTGGTTCTGGATGCGCGGCCGGCCCTGGTTTGCACGCTACGAAATCCTGCTCTACACGGTCGCGATCCTCGTGCCGATCTTCGCGTTGCTCGGCTTCGTCAGCGGCGCCCGCTCCATGGAGGACGGTTACGCCGAACATGGCGGCTATGGCGACCGTTCCTATTCGAAGCCTCAATTCGACCTGACGCTCCTCGAGGATATTCGGCTCGGCCTCTATTTCGGCTTCGGCGGCCTGATCGCCGGCACCTTCCTGCTGCGGGCCATACCGAAGGGCGGGCGCATTCGTGTCCGCTACCCCGACGGCCGGGTCGCCACCGTCAATCTCGGCTTCAGCGTGCTGGAAGCAAGCCGCGCCGCCGGGATCCCGCATGTCTCGGTCTGCGGCGGCCGTGGCCGATGCTCGACCTGCCGCGTGCGCATCATCCAGGGCCTTGAAGACCAGCCACAGCCCGAGGATGCCGAGCTTGCGACCCTCAAGCGGATCGGCGCCCCCGACAATGTCCGCCTCGCCTGCCAGTTCCGCCCGGTGCACAATGTGACGGTCGTGCCGATCCTCGACAGCGACAGCCTCGGCATCAAGAGGCAAATCGGGCGCGAGGGCGGCGAAGGCCGTGAGCGGCGCATCGCCGTGCTCTTCTGCGACCTGCGCGGCTTCACCAGCATTGCCGAACACAAGCTGCCTTTCGACACCGTGTTCCTGCTCAACCGCTACTTCGAGATGGTGGGCGAAGCGGTCGAGGATTCCGGTGGCGTCATCGACAAGTTCATCGGCGACGGCGCTTTGGCGATCTTCGGCCTGAAGAGCACCTATACCGAGGCCTGCCGTCAGTCGCTTGCCGCCGCCGTGCGCATATCCAAGGGCCTCGAAACGCTGAACCAGACCTTCCGCGGCGAACTCGACGAGCCGCTGCGCATCGCCATGGGACTGCACGCAGGCCCGGCGATCATCGGCGAGATCGGCTACGGCCAGGCGACATCGCTGACGGCGGTCGGCGATACCATCAACACGGCGAGCCGGCTGGAGGGCCTCGCCAAGGAACATGACGTGCAACTGGCCGTCTCGGCCGAACTCGTCAACCGTGCGGGTCTGGTGATCGAAGGACACGAGCGACTGGACATCGGCCTGCGCGGCCGGCAGGCGACGCTCGAAACCTGGATCGTCGAGGACGCCGTGCGCATCTCCGAGGCCTTGCAGCCAGCCCCGTCAAACGCGTAGTCTGGGGTGCTCGCGTCTTTCAGGCGCGCCGAGCCCCCGCCCTCATGCTCCCCGGTACAGCGAATGAAACAGGACGTGTCCCCGAAAACGGTTCATCAGGTTCACGCGAAAGGCATCGAGAAGCTGAGGGCGCATCTGGCGATGATGACCTTTGCCATCCTGATCGCCGGCTCCTTCTCCTTCGGCGGGCTTGCCACCCAGCATATGGGTGCTGGCCCCCTGACTCTCTGGCGCTACCTGCTGACAGTCGTCGTGCTTGGCCTGATGACCTTCGGCTATGCCCGCGTTCCCTTCCATTTCCCCAAGCAATGGTGGCGCTTCCTCATCCTCGGCGGGCTGATCGCCGTCTACATGCTGACGATGTTCAAGGCGCTGGAATTCACCAACCCGGTGTCGACCGGCGCCGTGTTCACGCTGATGCCGCTCTTGAGCGCAGGCTTTGCCTATCTGCTGCTCGGCCAGCGCACGCGCCCGGGCGTGCTTGCGGGCCTCATCATCGCCGCCCTCGGCGCCGTCTGGGTGATCTTCCGGGCCAACATCCAGGCGATCCTTGCCTTCGATATCGGCCAGGGCGAGCTGATCTTCTTCGTCGGCGTCGTCTGCCATGCGGTCTATGTGCCGCTGATCCGCAAGTTCGGCCGCGAGGAAAGCCCTTTCGCCTTCGGCTTCTGGGTGGCGGTCTTCACCGTGCCCTGGCTGCTGGTGCCCGGCGGCGTCGGCCTCGTCACCACCGACTTTGCCGCGCTTCCGGCAATCGTCTGGATGGCCGTGCTCTATCTTGCCGTGGTCACGACCGCGATCACCTTCCTGCTCTTGCAATACGCCTCCATGCGGCTGCCGGCATCGAAGGTGCTTGGTTACGGCTACCTGACGCCCAGCTTCATCATCCTGCTCGAAGGTCTGCTCGGCCATGGCTGGACCAGCCTGCCGGTGCTTGCCGGGGCGCTGACCACCGCCTGCGGCCTGCTGTTGATGGCGCTCTTGCCGGATTGAAAATCCGTGTGGCGGCTCAGGCCGCCGGCTGTTCGCTCACCTGCAGTCCGTCGACGAAGAGCCGTTCGAGGAAGCGTGCCGCATCCTCGAAGCGCCCGTCGCCGGCATTGCCCTGGCCGAGCACGGCGCGCACCTGCACGTCAAAGTCGGCGTAATGCTGGGTGGTCGACCAGATCGCGAAGATCAGGTGATAGGGATCGCATTTGGCGATCTTGCCGGCCTTGGCCCAGGCGCGGATCACCTCGGCCTTCTCGTCGACCAGCGACTTCAAGGGCCCTTTGAGCTCGTCCTCGATATGCGGCGCGCCCTGCAGCACCTCGTTGGCGAAGAGCCGGCTTTCGCGCGGATAGTCGCGGGCCATTTCGAGCTTGCGCCGGATATAGCTGCGGATCTCGGCGACCGGGTTCCCCTCGGCGTTGAACTCCCGCAAGGGGTCGAGCCAGGTGTCGAGCACGCGGTCGATCAGCGCCCGGTGCATCGCCTCCTTGGTGCGGAAATAATAGAGCAGATTGGGCTTCGACATGCCCGCCACTTCGGCGATCTGGTCGACGGTCGAGCCGCGAAAACCGTTGGCGGAAAAGACTTCGAGCGCCGCCTCGAGAATGCGCTCTTCCTTCTCCCCCTGTATCCGGGTCCGCCTCTGGGTCCTGGCCGCTCTCGGTAATACCATCTGTCCCCCTGGCCATGCCTGCGCGCCTCGTCGCGCAGGAACCGGCTGCCCAATTTCTGGCCTCGCCATCTTCTTGGGCAACAACTTCGTTTTTTTGTTTTTCCGGCTTGAGTGCCGCAACGGAAGTTGTAATGTTTACCAACCGGTCAAATTATCAGCCAGTTCACTGCCAAAGGCAACGGCTGATCGAAGGGCACCAGAAAAAACCAAGCCTGGATTTGACCACGGGAACATAAGGGCGCGCCGATCAAGGCAAAGCCCTGAAAAGATGAGGAGACCGCCGTGGCTGCACCTGGCGAGAACATGCGCGTCAACGCCGACCGCCTGTGGGATTCACTTATGGAAATGGCCAAGATCGGCCCTGGCGTCGCGGGCGGCAACAACCGCCAGACGCTCACCGACGAGGACGCCGAAGGGCGCCGGCTGTTCCAGTCCTGGTGCGAAAAGGCCGGCCTCACCATGGGCGTCGACACCATGGGCAACATGTTCTTCACCCGTCCCGGCACCGACCCGGACGCCCTGCCCGTCTATGTCGGCTCGCATCTCGACACCCAGCCGACGGGCGGCAAGTATGATGGTGTGCTCGGCGTGCTCTCCGGCCTCGAAGTCGTGCGCTCGATGAACGATCTCGGCATCAAGACCAAGCACCCGATCGTCGTCACCAACTGGACCAACGAGGAAGGCGCGCGTTTCGCACCCGCCATGCTCGCGTCGGGCGTCTTTGCCGGCGTTCATACGCAGTACTTCGCCTATAGCCGCAAGGATCCGGAAGGAAAGACATTCGGCGACGAATTGAAGCGCATCGGCTGGGTCGGCGACGAAGAGGTCGGCGCCCGCAAGATGCACGCCTATTTCGAATACCATATCGAGCAGGGCCCGATCCTCGAGGCCGAAGGCAAGGACATCGGCGTCGTCACCCACTGTCAGGGCCTGTGGTGGCTGGAATTCACACTGACCGGCCGCGAAGCGCACACGGGCTCCACCCCGATGAACATGCGCGTCAATGCGGGCCTTGCCATGGCCCGCATCCTGGAAATGGTCCAAGGCGTCGCCATGGAAAATCAGCCGGGCGCCGTCGGTGGCGTCGGCCAGGTGTTCTTCTCGCCCAATTCGCGCAACGTGTTGCCCGGCAAGGTGGTCTTCACCGTCGACATCCGATCGCCCGACAAGGCCAAGCTTGACCGCATGCGCGCGAAGATCGAGGCGGAAGCGCCCAAGATCACAGACGCACTCGGCGTCGGCTGTTCCATCGAGGCGATTGGCCATTTCGAGCCGGTGACCTTCGACCCGAAACTCGTCACCGCCGTGCGGAGTGCTGCTGAACGCCTCGGCTACAGCCACATGAACCTCATCTCGGGCGCTGGACACGACGCCTGCTGGGCGGCCAAGGTCGCGCCGACGACGATGATCATGTGCCCCTGCGTCGGTGGCCTCAGCCACAACGAGGCGGAGGACATCTCCAGGGAATGGGCAGGCGCTGGCGCCGACGTCCTTTTCCACGCCGTCGTCGAAACGGCAGAAATCGTCGAATGAGTTTGCGGGCGGGACGAAAGTTCCGCCCTTTTTCGTGGCGGCCGGATGGCCACCGGAAGTGCAATCGCGAGGATCAAGAACCATGAGCACTGTCATCAAGGGTGGAACCATCGTCACGGCCGACCTGACCTACAAGGCGGACGTCAAGATCGAGGGCGGCAGGATCGTCGAGATCGGCGCAGATCTCTCAGGCAACGAGACGCTGGATGCCAGCGGCTGCTACATCATGCCGGGCGGCATCGACCCGCACACCCATCTCGAAATGCCCTTCATGGGCACCTATTCCTCGGATGATTTCGAAAGCGGCACGCGCGCGGCCCTTGCCGGCGGCACGACCATGGTGGTCGATTTCGCGCTGCCCTCGCCCAACCAATCGCTGCTCGAAGCGCTCACCATGTGGGACAACAAGTCCACCCGTGCAAACTGCGACTACTCCTTCCACATGGCGATCACCTGGTGGAGCGAGCAGGTCTTCAACGAGATGGAGACCATCGTCAAGGACAAGGGCATCAACACCTTCAAGCATTTCATGGCCTATAAGGGCGCGCTGATGGTGGACGACGACGAGATGTTCTCGTCCTTCCAGCGCTGCGCCGCACTCGGTGCTTTGCCCCTGGTGCACGCCGAAAACGGCGACGTCGTCGCGCAACTCCAGGCAAAGCTTCTGGCCGAAGGCAACAACGGACCGGAAGCGCATGCCTATTCCCGCCCTGCCGAAGTCGAGGGCGAAGCGACCAACCGCGCGATCATGATCGCTGACATGGCAGGCTGCCCGGTCTACATCGTACATACGTCCTGCGAACAGGCGCATGAAGCCATCCGCCGGGCCCGCTCCAAGGGCATGCGCGTCTTCGGCGAGCCGCTGATCCAGCACCTGACGCTCGACGAGACCGAATACTTGAACAAGGACTGGGACCATGCGGCCCGCCGCGTGATGTCGCCGCCCTTCCGCAACAAGCTGCACCAGGACTCGCTTTGGGCCGGTCTCGCCTCGGGCTCGCTGCAGGTGGTGGCAACGGACCATTGCGCCTTCACCTCCGAGCAAAAGCGCTTCGGCGTCGGCGATTTCACCAAGATCCCGAACGGCACCGGCGGCCTTGAAGACCGCATGCCGATGCTCTGGACCCATGGCGTCAATACCGGCCGCATCACCATGAACGAGTTCGTGGCGGTGACCTCGACCAACATCGCCAAGATCCTCAACATCTACCCGAAGAAGGGCGCGATCCTCGTCGGTGCCGATGCCGACCTCGTCGTCTGGGATCCGAAGCGCACCAAGACGATCTCCGCCAAGAGCCAGCAGTCGGCGATCGATTACAACGTCTTCGAGGGCAAGGAGGTGAAGGGCCTGCCGCGCTTTACCCTCAGCCGCGGCGTCGTCGCGATCGAGGAAAGCACGATCAAGACCCGCGAGGGCCACGGCGAATTCGTCCGCCGCGATCCCTTCCCGGCCGTCAGCTCGGCCCTTTCGACCTGGAAGGAAGTCACTGCCCCCCGCGCCGTCCAGCGCACCGGCATTCCGGCCACGGGCGTCTGAGGCCTCATGTTTCGCGGCTTGCACGTCTTCGCGCCGCTCTGTCCCACCGGACATGTCCCGCCACCTTGGCGGGGCGCTTCGGCCTGGGAGCCGTCAGCCGGACACGAGGTGATCGAGCTCGGGCAGCAGCACGAGGCTTTCGCGCTGGTTCGGGTCCGTGCGCGCGATGACGGCCGAACAGGGTTCGTTCGAGCGGTTCTCCGGCAGGTGCGGCATGCCGGCGGGGATGTAGACCATCTCGCCGGCCCGAGCGACGACGTGCTCCTCAAGCCTCTCGCCAAACCAGGTCCAGGCCTCTCCGGAAAGCACGTAGATCGCCGTCTCGTGGCTCTCGTGCAGATGCGCCTTGGCACGCGCGCCGGGCGGGATCGTCACGATATGCATGCAGAGCCCGGTCGCCCCGACGGTCTCCGCCGCAATGCCCTCGAAATAGTTGAGCCCCTGCTGGCCGGCCACGGCGCCTTCAGGACGAACCACGCGACAGCCCGGATTGGATGATCGAGACATGAGCGTTCTCCAGAATTCCCTGAAAAACCAGCAACAAACGGCTTCGCACCCAAATCCGCGATTGCATGTTGCCGGTCCGGATAGCAGTCTGACACAGACCAGCCAGAATGAGTATTCGCCGATGACGTCCAATACCGCATCCGTGGTTTCGGCCCGGGACCTCTGCCTGACTTTCGACACCGCCGATGGCCCCGTCCATGCGCTGACCGGCGTCAACCTGGATGTCGCCAAAGGTGACTTCGTTTCCTTCATCGGTCCTTCCGGTTGCGGCAAGACGACCTTCCTGCGCGTGATCGCCGATCTCGAAAAAGCGACCTCCGGCACGATCAGCGTCAACGGCATGAGCCCGGAAGACGCGCGCAAAGAACGCGCCTATGGCTATGTCTTCCAGGCGGCCGCGCTCTATCCCTGGCGCACGATCGAAAACAACATCGCACTGCCGCTGGAGATCATGGGCTATTCGAAGGAAGAGAAGAGGGCGCGCATCGAGCGCACGCTGGACCTCGTCAACCTCACGGGCTTCGGCAAGAAATACCCCTGGCAGCTCTCCGGCGGCATGCAGCAGCGCGCCTCGATCGCCCGCGCACTCGCCTTCGACGCCGACCTGCTTTTGATGGACGAGCCCTTCGGCGCGCTCGACGAGATCGTGCGCGACCACCTCAACGAACAGCTCTTGAAGCTCTGGGCCCGCACCAACAAGACGATCTGTTTCGTCACCCATTCGATCCCCGAGGCCGTCTACCTCTCCACCAAGATCGTGGTGATGAGCCCCCGCCCCGGTCGCGTCACCGATGTGATCGAATCGCCGCTGCCGCGCGAACGGCCGCTCGGCATTCGCGAAACGCCGGAGTTCCTCGAAATCGCCCATCGCGTTCGCGAAGGCCTGCGCGCGGGACACAGCTATGACGAATAGCATAGGCATCCGCCGGGCCGAACGGACCGACATGGCCGCCTGCGCCGGCATTCTCAATCGCTGGATCGACGCGACGGCCTGGATGCCGCGGGTGCACGAGCATGCCGATGTCGAACGTTATTACGCCGAAACCGTCTTTGCCGAACGCACCGTGTTCCTGGCCGAGGAGGATGGCGAGATCGCCGGCTTCCTTTCCCTCTCCGACGACCGCCACGTCACTGCGCTCTATATCGACGAGCGGCACCGTGGCGCCGGCATTGGCGCTCGGCTGATCGACACCGCGAAGGCGATGTCACCGGACGAGTTGAGCCTTTGGACCTTCGAAAACAACCGTGATGCCCAGCGCTTCTACGAGCACCAGGGCTTCGAGGCTGTGCGGCGGACCGACGGCGACAACGAGGAGCAACTGCCGGATATACTCTATCGCTGGCGCGGCAGGGAGGTGCGGGCATGAACCTTGCCTTTGGCCTCTGGATGCTGCTCGCAACGACGATCTTCCTCGGCGGCGCCACGGCCTCGCGCGCCTATGTCTCCACCAACCACCTCGGAATGCTCTTCCTGGCACTCGGGCTCTACGTGGTCGGCAACATCATCATGGTGAAGCTCATGCGCGAGGGCGGCCTCGGCCTCGCAATCTCGCTGTCGGCGATCGTGCAGCTCGTGATGGTCAATGTCATCGCCTTCACGGTGTTCGGCGAACGACTGAGCCTCACACAGGCCGCCGGCGTGCTTCTCGGCATCGTCGCCATGGGCCTGATGTTGTTGCCCGCAAGCGGAAAGGCGTGACGATGCAGGAACCAAGTTTCATCAGGGACAAGTTGGTGCCGGTCGGCACCGTCGTCCTGCTGCTGATCGCCATCTGGTATGTCGCGGTCGTCTTCCTCAACGCGCCGTTCGAGCGTGATACGGCAGCCCGCGCCGGCACCGAGATCAGCTTTTCCGACATCGTGCGCAACACCATGGCGCAGGAACGTCCGGTCTTGCCGGCGCCGCACCAGGTGGTCGCCGAGATCTGGGACACGACCTTCAACAAGGCGATCACCTCCAAGCGCAGCCTCGTCTACCACGCCTGGATCACGCTCTCGGCGACCCTGCTCGGCTTCGGCATCGGCGCCGCGCTCGGCATCCTCCTGGCAGTTGGCATCGTCCACAACCGCGCGATGGACCGCTCGCTGATGCCCTGGGTGATCGCCAGCCAAACGATCCCGATCCTCGCCATCGCGCCGATGATCATCGTCGTCTTGAACGCTATCGGCATTTCCGGGCTGTTGCCGAAGGCGCTGATCTCGACTTATCTCTCCTTCTTCCCTGTCGTCGTCGGCATGGTGAAGGGCCTGCGCAGCCCCGAGACGATCCAGCTCGACCTGATGCACACCTACAATGCCTCCTCAGCCCAGACCTTCTGGAAGTTGCGCTGGCCATCGTCGATGCCCTATCTCTTCACTTCGCTGAAGGTCGCCGTCGCCATTTCGCTGGTCGGTGCCATCGTCGGCGAACTGCCGACCGGTGCTGTCGCCGGCCTCGGCGCCCGGCTGCTCGCCGGCTCCTACTACGGCCAGACGGTCCAGATCTGGGCGGCGCTGTTCATGGCGGCGGCTCTTGCAGCCGTTCTCGTCATGATCGTCGGCTTCGCCCATACCGCCGTCCTCAAGCGCATGGGAGCCAAGCCATGAACCTTCCCGTCCTTGCCGCTGCGATCATCTTCTGGCTCGCCGCCTGGGCCTTCAACGAATGGCTGGTGCGCCAGAACTTCCAGAGCGCGGCCGCAAACAGCGCCGCCCGCTTCGCCGTGCCGGTGATCTTCGGCATCACCATCCTGGTTCTCTGGGAAGGCATCGTCCGCGGCTTCCAGGTTCCCTCGGTGCTGCTGCCGGCGCCCTCGATGATCTGGCAAAAGCTGATCAACTCGCTGCCGACGCTTGGCGCCGATTTCCGTCAGACCTTCCTGAAGGCGGTCTTGACCGGCTATGCGCTCGGCTGCGGTCTCGGCTTTGCCGTCGCGATCCTGATCGACCGTTCGCCCTTCCTGCAGAAGGGCCTCCTGCCGCTCGGCAATTTCGTGTCGGCGCTTCCGGTGATCGGCGTCGCCCCGATCATGGTCATGTGGTTCGGCTTCGACTGGCAGTCGAAGGTTGCCGTCGTCGTCATCATGACCTTCTTCCCGATGCTGGTGAACACGGTCGCCGGCCTTGCCGCCGCCAGCCACATGGAACGCGACCTGATGCGCACCTACGCTGCCTCCTGGTGGCAGACGCTGGTCAAATTGCGCCTGCCGGCCGCCTGGCCGTTCATCTTCACTGCGCTCAAGATCAATTCGACGCTGGCGCTGATCGGCGCCATCGTCGCCGAGTTCTTCGGGACCCCCATCGTCGGCATGGGGTTCCGGATTTCCACGGAAGTGGGACGCATGAATGTCGACATGGTCTGGGCCGAGATCGCCGTTGCGGCGGTCGCCGGTTCCGCCTTCTACGGGGTGGTCGCACTCATCGAGCGCGCCGTCACCTTCTGGCATCCCTCCATCCGCGGAGGGCGCGCCTGAGCCTGCTTGAAGAACTTAAATAAAACGAAGTAAAAACAAGAGGGAACTGACATGAACAAAAGACTTGCATCGCTTCTCGCCGCAGGCGTCTTTTCGCTCGCAGCGTTCCAGGCTGAAGCTGCCGAGAAGGTGACGCTGCAGCTGAAGTGGGTGACCCAGGCGCAGTTTGCCGGCTACTACGTCGCAAAGGACAAGGGCTTCTACGAAGAAGAAGGCCTCGACGTCGACATCAAGCCCGGCGGTCCGGACATCGCACCGGCCCAGGTGATCGCTGGCGGCGGCGCCGACGTCATCGTCGACTGGATGCCGTCGGCTCTTGCGACCCGCGAAAAGGGCGTCGCACTCGTCAACATCGCCCAGCCGTTCAAGAAGTCGGGCATGATGCTGACCTGCCTGAAGGAAACCGGTGTCACCAGCCCCGACAAGTTCAAGGGCCAGACGTTGGGTGTCTGGTTCTTCGGCAACGAGTATCCGTTCCTCTCCTGGATGTCGCACCTGAAGATCCCGACCGACGGCGGGCCGAACGGCGTCACCGTGCTGAAGCAGGGCTTCAACGTCGACCCGCTGATCCAGAAGCAGGCCGCCTGCATCTCGACCATGACCTACAACGAGTACTGGCAGGTCATCGACGCCGGCATCAAGCCGGACGACCTGGTGACCTTCAAGTATGAAGACCAGGGCGTGGCGACGCTTGAAGACGGCCTTTACGTGCTTGAGGACAAGCTCAAGGATCCGGCCTTCAAGGATAAGATGGTCAAGTTCGTCCGTGCCTCGATGAAGGGCTGGAAATACGCAGAGCAGAACCCGGACGAAGCCGCCGATATCGTTCTTGAGAACGACTCCACCGGCGCCCAGACGGAGAAGCACCAGAAGCGCATGATGAGCGAAGTGGCGAAGCTCACAGCCGGTTCCAACGGTTCGCTCGACGAGGCAGACTACAAACGCACCGTCCAGTCGCTGCTTTCGGGCGGTTCCGATCCCGTGATTTCCAAGGAGCCTGAGGGCGCCTGGACCCACGAGATCACCGACGCCGCGCTGAAATAGGACCTGTTTCCACAAAGCAAAAGAGGGTCGCACGGCTCAGTATCGTGCGGCCCTCTTCCGTTTTCTTAGCGGTCGTTCGCATCCGCCAAGTTGCTGCCGGGTACCGGGCGTGGGGGGTGGTAACGCGGCGAGCAACGGCGCTACCTTTGCTTGCCACTGTCAAGATCGTGTCAAGATCGCAACCATAACCGCAGAACGAACTAAATATTGAGGCACCATCGCTTCGTGCACTCTTGTAAGCGTGCAAGGCCGAGATTACATAGGCGACGATGTTTGTTGGAGGCAGGCATGATGGAGGACGTCTTTTTTCCAGTGCCATGCCTGCGGTAACCGGTCCCAGTTCCGCCCGCGTCTACGGTCTGATACCGTGCACGCGGAGCGCGAAGTGAGGAGAAGCGCAGTCCTCTGTCCCCGTGCAATCGACGGGGCGCGATGTCGGCGCGATAAAATCGCCTGATTGCCCGTGGATCCTGCCTCGAGCGGTGATCCGCTCGATGTTGTTTCCATTGCCGGGACTGTAAAGCCGATGGCTCAAAAAGTATTGCCTGTTCTCAGCGTGTGCGCTGCGATGACACTTGGTTCGCTTTCCTTCGCCCGGGCGGAGGAAGCAGCGCAACCGAAACCAGCGCCGAGCCTGCCCTCCATCGTCGTGACGACGGCGGTCGACCAGTCGATCAGCGACCGGGTGGTTGCGACCGGCACCATCCAGGCCGTCGAGCAGGTCTATGTCGCCCCGATGGTTGACGGCCTCTCCATCCGCACGCTCAATGTCGATGTCGGCGACACGGTCGAAGCCGGCAGCGTTCTCGTGGTCTTGAACGACGACGCGCTTCGTCTGCAAAAAAGCGAACTCGAAGCCTCGCTTGCCAAGGCCGAAGCCGGGCTTGCCCAGTTGAACGCCCAGCTCAGCGAAACCAAGGCCAACAACGACGAGGCCAAGCGCGTCAGCGAACGCGCCGCCGAACTCTCCAAGAACGGCACCGTTTCGACAGCCGAGGCCGATCGCGTCCGTGCACTCGCGATCGCGACGCATGCCCGTGTGCTTTCGGCCGAGCAGGCCGTGGCCGTCGCCAGTGCCGACATCAAGGTCGCCGAAGCACAGATCGACGACATCGATCTGCGCCTCGCGCGGACCGAGGTCAAGGCGCCGGTCGCCGGTGTGATTTCCGCCAAGAACGCCAAGGTCGGCGCGATCGCCACCGGCAACAGCGAACCGCTCTTTGCCATGATCCGCGATGGTGCGATCGAGATGAAGGCCGATGTCGCCGAAGCCGATATCATCAAGCTCGCCGTCGGTCAGCCGGCCGTCGTGACACTCGCCGGCGGCAACACCAAGGTCGAGGGCAAGATCCGCCTGATCGCACCGACGGTCGATCCGGTTAGTCGCCTCGGCACCGTTTTCATCAGCCTGGTGGATACCGAGAAGGCACGCTCCGGCATGTATGCGAGCGCGCTGATCACCGCCGAGCAGAAGCAGGCGGTCGTCTTGCCGCAAACGGCCGTTACCAATGAGAACGGCCGCACGATCGTCCGGAAGGTGGAAGACGGTGTCATCCGCATCCTGCCGGTCAAGACGGGGATTTCCGACGGCAAGTTCATCGAAGTCGTCGATGGCGTGAAGGCCGGAGACGATGTCGTGGCGAGAGCCGGCGCCTATGTCCGCGACGGCGACCGTATCAACCCCGTCAAGTCCGCCGAACCAGCGACCAACTGACAGGAACAGTGACCATGAACTTCTCAGCCTGGTCCATACGCAATCCGATCGCACCGATCCTTGCCTTTTTTGTGCTGATGGTGCTCGGCTATCAGTCTTTCAATAGCCTGCCTATCACCCGCTTCCCCAACATCGACGTGCCGATCGTCTCGATCAGCGTGGCCCAGAGCGGTGCCTCGCCAGCCGAGCTTGAAACGCAGGTCACCAAGGAAATCGAGGACGCGGTCGCCAGCGTCACCGGTGTCGACCATATCCAGTCGACGATCAACGACGGCACATCGACCACCGCCGTGATCTTCCGCATGGAAGTGCCGACAACCCAGGCTGTGCAGGACGTGAAGGATGCGATCGACCGTATCCGCAGCGACCTGCCGACCTCGATCGAAGAGCCGATCGTCTCCAAGGTCGATGTCGAAGGCCAGGCGATCCAGACCTTCTCCGTCTCGGCGCCCGGCATGTCGCTGGAAGAGCTTTCCTGGTTCGTCGATGACGTCATCAAGCGCGAAATCCAGGGCAAGAGCGGGATTGGCCGCGTCGACCGCTACGGCGGCGCCGACCGGGAAGTGCGTGTCGAACTCAACGAAGACAAGCTGAATTCGCTCGGCATCACCGCCGCCGACGTCAATGGCCAGCTGCGCCGCATGAACATGGACCTCGGCTCCGGCCGCGGTCAGGTGGGCGGCAGCGAGCAGGCGATCCGCACGCTCGGCGACGCCCGCAATGTCGACCAACTCGCCAACACGATGATCTCGGTCCCGAGCGGCCGTTTCGTGCGCCTGTCCGATCTGGGCACGGTGACCGACACCTATGAGGAGCCACGCTCCTTCTCGCGCTTCAACGGCACCCCCGGCGTGACCTTCGCAGTTTTCCGCGCCAAAGGTGCCTCGGAAGTCAGCGTCGCCGAAACGGTCGCCAATTCGCTCGAGAAAATCCGCGCGTCGAACCCGGATGTCACCATCGAGATGGTCGACGATTCCGTCTACTTTACCTACGGCAACTACGAAGCCGCGCTGCACACGCTGATGGAAGGCGCGCTGCTCGCCGTCATCGTCGTCATGCTGTTCCTGCGCAACTGGCGCGCCACGCTGATCTGCGCCGTCGCCCTGCCGTTGTCGGCCGTTCCAACCTTCTGGGTCATGGAACTGCTCGGCTTCTCGCTCAATCTCGTCAGCTTCCTCGCACTGACACTTGCAACCGGCATCCTTGTCGACGACGCCATCGTCGAGATCGAGAATATCGAGCGGCATATCCATATGGGCAAGTCGCCCTACAGGGCGGCGATCGAAGCGGCGGATGAAATCGGCCTCGCGGTGATCGCAACCACGTTCACGATCATCGCGGTTTTCATCCCGGTGTCGTTCATGCCGGGGATTGTTGGCCAGTACTTCATCCAGTTTGGCCTAACCGTCGCCGTCTCGGTCTTCTTCTCGCTGCTGGTTGCACGCCTGATTACGCCGGTCATGGCCGCCTATATGATGCGTCCGTCCAAACTTGACGGGCATCATGCCGAAGACGGAACCCTGATGCGCGGCTACACGCGTCTGGTTCATGCGACGACGAAACGCTGGTACATGCGCTACCTGACTGTGCTCATCGCGATCGGGGTGACCGTGGCCTCCGTGGCCGCCTTGTTCATGTTCGTGCCCGGCGGGTTCCTGCCTCCGGACGACACGTCGCGAGTCAGCCTGTCGGTCGAACTGGCGCCTGACGCTATGCTGGAAGACACCGACCGGACGACCGCGCAGATCTACGAAAGGGTCAAGGACCTGGACGGCGTGGAAAGCGTGTTCGTGCTTGGCGGTGCCTCGCCCAAGGGTGACCTGGAATTGCGCCGGGCCACCGTGACGGTGCTGCTCGAAAAGCGCGACCACTCGCTCCTCAACAAGGTGGTCAACGACGTCTTCGGCAAACTGCCGGTCGTCGGCCAGTACCTGCCGAAGTTGCCGCCATCGGGCCGCATCATTCCGCAGTCGCAGATCGAGAAGGAAATCTTTGCCCGCGTTCGCGATTTGCCGGATGTCCGGGTGATCAAGCTCAACGACCGCGGCGAGCGGGAACTGTCGTTCAATCTGCTCTCCAACAACGAGGCCGATCTCGACAAAGCCGTCGGCATTCTGGAAGGAAAGCTGCGCAGCGATCCGTTGCTGGCCAATGTCAGCCCGGACGGCGCCCTTCCGCGTCCCGAGTTGCAGATCCGTCCGCGCGACGAGCAGATGTCGCGCCTCGGCATCACCACGGCACAGATCTCCGAAGTGATCCGCGTCGCCACCATCGGCGATATCGACGCTGCATTGACGAAGATCGCCCTTGACGGCCGGCTGATCCCGATCCGCGTGCAGATCAACCGCGACTTCCGCACGGATATCGCCGCGATCCGCAATCTGAAGATCCAGACCGCTTCGGGCTTGACGGTACCGTTGTCGAGCGTCGCCGACATCAACTATTCCGAAGGCCCGAGCTCGATCAAACGTTACGACCGCAACCGTGTCGTGGCGCTCGGCGCGGATCTTCCGATCGGCGTGGCGCTCAATACCGCCTCTGCGCGCTTCCTGCAGATTGCCGACGAAGCCAAGATGCCGTCCACGGTTCAACTGCTGAAGAGCGGTGACGCAGAGGTCGAAGAGGAAATGCAGCAAAGTTTCGTCAATGCGATGCTGCTCGGCCTGATGCTGGTGCTGGTGGTGCTGATCCTCCTGTTCAAGGATGTGATCCAGCCGTTCACCATCCTGTTCTCGCTGCCGCTTGCGATGGGCGGTGTCGCAGCCGGCTTGATCCTGACCCAGAACTCGCTGTCGATGCCGGTGCTGATCGGCATCCTGATGCTGATGGGCATCGTCACCAAGAACGCGATCCTGCTCGTCGACTTCGGTATCGAGATGATGCATCACGGCATGGACCGGACGCAGGCGATGATCGAAGCGGGCCGCAAGCGCGCCCGCCCGATCATCATGACATCGATCGCCATGTCGGCGGGCATGCTGCCCTCCGCGCTTGGCGTCGGCGAAGGCGGCTCGTTCCGCGCCCCGATGGCGATCGCCGTGATCGGCGGCATCATCGTCTCGACGGTTCTCAGCCTCGTCGTGGTACCATCGTTCTTCCTGATTATGGACGACCTGTCGCGCCTGCTCGCCTGGGCTTTGGGACGCTTCGTCGGCAAGAAGGATGAGGAAAACCTGCCGCTCGACCGCGAAGCCCTCACGGGCCTCGTGCACGAACAAGGCAAGACGATCGAGGGCCTGGAAGACCGGCTGAAGACCCTGGAAACGGACCAGACCAAGGCACGGTCCGGCGGCAAGGTCATCAATCATCCGGCGCTCGCAGCCGAGTAAATCGTCACCGGCGTGGCCCCCCACCCTGGGCTGCCACAATTCCAAAGCAAGCCCGCGCCCTGCAAGCGCGGGCTTTTTGTTGTTTCTATTTGATCGAGGTCAAACCACGATCCGCAAAGCTCATTACCCTGACACCGGATTTTACTCAGGACGGGTACGATGAAGACGTTGCGATTGAACTCGAACGACAGAGCGGTGCTGCTCGGCTCCTGCTTTTTCGAAAAGCTGCCGGCGGCGGCATCGAGCGCCATTCTCGATGATGTCGTGGTTTCCACCCACGAGGAGCACGACATACTGTTTGGCCAGGGCGAGGCGCTGGACCATGTATTCTTCGTGCTTTCCGGCCTGGTGCGGCTTTACCGGCTGGGCAAGGATGGTCGCGAAGCGGATATCGCCGTCTTCCCGAAGGGCGAGCTTTTCGGCGAAAGCGCCATGTTCCTTGGCAACCGCGCCACCGCCAACGCCCAGGCGGTCGAGACGACGATGCTCGCGCGCATCGACAGCCGCAGGCTTCGCAAGCTGGCCGAACAGTCACCCGAGATCGCCGACGCGCTGATGCAGCTTCTGTGCCGACACGCGCAAATGGCCGAGGATTGCCTGGCCGAAGATCGGCTGCTGACGGCGCCGCAGCGGGTCGCAAGCTACATTCTCGGCAATTGCCCCGACGGCATCACCAACTTTTCCTTCCGCCTGCCCTTCCAGAAGAATGTGCTGGCCGGCAAGCTGGGCCTGGCGCCCGAGGCACTCTCGCGCGCCTTCTCGGCCCTTCGCCGCTCCGGCGTCACCGTCAAGGGCCGCGTCATCGAGATCCACGACCGGCAGGCGCTGGAGCGCTTCTGACGCACTGACAAGCTCAGGCGCCAGAAGCAACAAAAGCGCACGGCGTCAAAGCCCGCCGTGCAGCGTCAGGAAATCGACGATCCGGTTGATGCCGTCGCCGCGCTTCATGTCGGTAAAGACGAAGGGCTTTTCCGCCCGCATGCGCGTCGCATCCCGCTGCATCACGTCGAGATCGGCGCCGACGTAAGGGGCGAGATCCTTCTTGTTGATGACCAGAAGGTCGGACTTGGTAATGCCCGGCCCGCCCTTGCGCGGGATCTCTTCGCCCTGGCAGACCGAAATGACATAGATCGTCAGGTCGGCGAGATCGGGCGAAAAGGTCGCCGCGAGATTGTCACCGCCGGATTCGATGAAGACGACATCGAGGTCGGGAATGCGGCGGTTGAGATCGGCGATCGCCTGCAGATTGATCGTGGCGTCCTCGCGGATCGCCGTATGCGGGCACCCGCCGGTCTCCACCCCGACGATGCGATCGGACGGCAGCGCCTGCATGCGCACCAGCGCCTCGGCATCTTCCTTGGTGTAGATGTCGTTGGTGACGACGGCGACGGAGTACTTCTCCCGCATCGCCTTGCAGAGCTTGTCGGTCAGCGCCGTCTTGCCCGAGCCCACCGGCCCGCCGATGCCGACGCGAAGGGGACCGTTCTTCGATGCCATCTGGATGTCCTTTCAAGGTGGGAGCAATTCCGGGAAAGCGTGAGGCAGTTTCCGTCCGAAATCGCGCAGTTCTATGGGTTACGAACGGAAGAGCCGCGAATGCAGGCTCTCGTGTCTGAGCGCCGAAATATCCGCTGTTATCGTGGCCGAGCCGAGATCCTCCAGCGAGGCGCCGGCCGCCTTGACGGCAGTCGTGGCGATGGCCGGTTCGAGTGCTGCGATGACGCCGACGCCATCGCGCTGGCCGATTACGCCGCAGCGGATCGCCACGGAAACGGCGTTCGAGACCGAGGCGTTGAGGTAGGCGGCAAGCGCCGGCTCGAGGCCCGTTTCATGGGCGCCGGCAACGGCACCGACGGCGACCGGATAGGCGACACTCTGTGGCAGCGCATGGAGAACCGGATGTGGCCACGACCGCGCTGCCGCGACGAACGCCTGACCCTGCAGCATCGTTTCCATATGGCGCTCGCGGCTCCCCGCCAGGGCTTCGGCAAGCTCTGCCGCGGCAGCCAGACGGGCATGGTCGTTCACGGCGCAATAGCTCTCGGCCAGAAGCAGCGCGTCGTTCCAGCCGGAGCCCTGAGAGACGACGGTCTCAAGCCAGATGCGAAGCGCGCCGTCGTCGGTCACCAGACGGTCGTGAACGGCCTGCTCGAGCCCGCTGGAATAGGAAAAGGCGCCGACCGGAAAGGCCGGCGACATCCATGTCACGAGGCGAAGCAGCGCTTGAGTGTCGACCCGCTCAGTCATGGTGGTGGTGGCTATGGCCATGGTTGTGGCCGCCGGAATGGTAGGCGCCGCGCAGCGGATGGAAAGGCAACGAGATCTCGCTCACCGCCGCGCCCAGGCCTTCGAGCATCTGGCGGATCACCGGATCGCGGGCAATCAGGATGCGGTTTTCTTCGAACTGTGCCGGCAAATGGCGATTGCCGAGATGCCAGGCAAGCTCGATCAGATGCATCGCGTCGCGTGGGCGAATTTCATAGAGCGCTTCCGGTGCCGCGACGATGCGGATATGGCCGCCCCCCTCGAGCACCAGGAGGTCGCCGTCGGCGAGCATCACCGCTTCCTTGAGATCCAGCATCACCACATCGTCGTTTTCGAGATGCAGCAATTTGCGGCGCAGATGCCGCGCGTCATGCGTCAATGTCACGCTATGAAGCGGCACAATTTCGGCAGGGCCGGGCGAGAGAACCTCTGTCGAACGATAGGGCATCGTCAGAGAACCTCGACCTTTTCCGGCGTCACGAGCTCGATGCGCGCCTCGACCAGCAGATCGGCCATCGCCGCCTGAAAAGCCTTCAGATGCGGTTCCTCGAAATGCGCGTCGACGGCTGCCTTGTCCTTCCAGGTCTCGACAAACACCAGCACATCGGGTTCGGCCGGTTTGCGATAGAGATCATAGGTGATGCAGCCGGCTTCGCGCCGCGTGGCCTCGATCAGCGGTGCTGCAAGCGACACCACCTCATCCCCCTTGCCCGGGTGCGCGGTCAGGTAGGCGATAATGTAAACCATTGAACCCTCGATATCTTTTCTGTCGGCTACTTTAGCAAGAAAAAGCACTGGCGCCAGCGGCGAGCACGGCTTTTCACACGCCTGCGGCGACTGGGACCGCGCAAGAAAAAGCCCGAAGACCGGATCCGATCTTCGGGCTCTTTCCAATCAGGAACGGTAGACCGCTACCATCAGGCGGCGAGCTTCTGGGACTTCAGCGTCTCCAGAATGTTCTGCGGCGAGGACACGCCATAGGGGTCGCTGTCGCAGTTGTCGGAATAGCCTTCTTCCTCGAACCACTGCTCGACAACGCCGTTGTTGACGACGGCAGCGTAGCGCCAGGAGCGCATGCCGAAGCCGAGGTTGTCCTTGGCAACGAGCATGCCCATCTTGCGAGTGAACTCGCCGGAACCATCCGGGATCAGCTTGACGTTTTCGAGGCTCTGGGACTTGCCCCAGGCGTTCATGACGAAAGCATCGTTGACCGAGATGCAGTAGATCTCGTCAATGCCTTCGGCGCGGAAATCGACCGTCAGCTTTTCGAAGTCGGGCAATTGGAAAGTCGAGCAGGTCGGCGTGAACGCGCCCGGCAGCGAGAACAGCACGACGCGCTTGCCGGCGAAGTAATCGTCGGAGGACACGTCCTCCCAGCGGAACGGGTTCGAGCCGCCAACGGCCTCGTCGCGAACGCGGGTGCGGAACGTTACAGCGGGTACTTTTCTGCCAAGCATCGTCATCTCCTTTGGACCACGATGATCTGGGTCGGCTCGACCAAAATCATCTACGTGATCGTCTCTTGTAAGTTAGAGCGGGATACATGCGGGAAACCGCAAACCGCTCTGGCGCAGCTCTCGGTCGGCAGGTCTTGGGAGGATTGCTGGCAACCGAGGAAGGTCAACCGTCTTCCTATCGGATCTTGCGCTGCGGCGCAGCACGAAAGGCCCCAATTCACATGCAAGCATGGCAGCCATGCGATGGCCGCATGGCTCCAATCGGCCCGTCATTGCTCAGTTATGGAGCCGCAGCGACAACCCAAGACTTGGCGGAACGGGGTTCCACAGGCCCGTCCTCAAGCCTGCCTCTCGCAACGCCCGCGCCGTCCATGTGTTGCAGCCCAAGAGCGCGTTGAAGCTGCCGCCAGCCTCGAAGAAGCGGTCGTTGCCATTGTAGGAAAAACCTTCGACCGGAACGACGGCTCCGGCCTCGCGGGTGAAGCTCTCGGCCACAAATTCGAGCAGCCGATCGTATCCCGCTTCGTTCAGCTCGAAGCCGGAGACAGCCGCCTGCGGCTCGACGATCCGGCCGGCGATATCCACATGCATGACCGAGCGGTCGAGTGTCAGTGCCTTGAACACCGGCCCGGCCTTCAGCTCCGACCAGGCCGGCGTTTCCAGATAGAAGGAGCGCCCGCCCCAACCGAAGATCAGCCATTCGGCCTGCGGATGCGCAAGCGGTACGCCGGCCGCCTCGACAAACCCGAACCGCGCCCGGGTCTCGTCCGTCAGGGGTATGGCGATGTCCGTGTGGATCGGGCCGGAAAGCAGAAGGATGCGGGTGCCCTCGGTTCCGGTCGCAGACACGGCAACCGGCAGGAGCGGCCGCGGCAGCAGGGTTCCTGTGACGACGGCAAGCACCGCCGCCAGCAAGCCGAGGAAAGCCCATTTCAGGCCACGCTTCATTCCCTGTCCCTGCCTGCTCTAGAACAGGAAGTAGCGCTGTGCCATCGGCAGGACCGTCGCCGGCTCGCAGGTCAGAAGTTCGCCGTCGGCGCGCACCTCGTAGGTCTCCGGGTCCACCTCGATATGGGGCAGCAGGTTGTTGTGGATCATCGACGCCTTGCCGATGCCGCCGCGGGTGTTGCGGACCGCCACGAGCTGCTTGGCGACGCCGAGCTTGGCGGCAAGGCCGGCATCGAGCGAGGCCTGCGACACGAAAGTGACGGAGGAGCTGGTGCGGTTCTTGCCATAGGCGGCAAACATCGGCCGGTAGTGCACCGGTTGCGGCGTCGGAATGGAGGCGTTCGGATCGCCCATCGGCGCCATCGCGATCGAGCCGCCCAGCAGCACGAAGTCGGGCTTCACGCCGAAGAAGGCCGGGTTCCAGAGGACGAGATCGGCGCGCTTGCCAACCTCGATCGAGCCGATCTCATGGCTGAGGCCGTGGGCGATCGCCGGATTGATCGTGTATTTGGCGATATAGCGCTTCACCCGGAAATTGTCGTTGTCGCCGGTTTCCTGCGGCAGCGGGCCACGCTGGCGCTTCATCTTGTCGGCGGTTTGCCAGGTGCGGATCGCCACCTCGCCGACGCGGCCCATCGCCTGGCTGTCGGACGAGATGATCGAGAAGGCGCCAATGTCGTGCAGGATGTCCTCGGCGGCGATCGTTTCCTTGCGGATGCGGCTCTCGGCGAAAGCGATGTCCTCGGGGATCGACGGCGACAGGTGGTGGCAGACCATCAGCATGTCGAGATGCTCGGCGAGCGTATTCTTGGTGTAGGGCCGCGTCGGGTTGGTCGAGGACGGAATGACGTTCGGCTGGCCGCAGATCTTGATGATATCGGGCGCGTGGCCGCCGCCCGCCCCTTCCGTGTGAAAGGCGTGGATGGTGCGGCCCTTGATCGCCGCGATGGTATCCTCAACGAAGCCGCTCTCGTTCAGCGTGTCGGTATGGATCATCACCTGCACGTCGTATTCGTCGGCAACGCCGAGGCAGCAATCAATCGCCGCCGGCGTCGAGCCCCAGTCCTCATGCAGCTTCAGCGAGGTGGCGCCGGCAAGCACCATTTCCACCAGCGCGCCCGGCCGCGACGCATTGCCCTTGCCGGCAAAGGCGATGTTCATCGGGAAGCCGTCGGCCGCCTCGATCATGCGGGCGAGATGCCAGGGACCGGAGGTGCAGGTGGTCGCAAGCGTGCCATGCCCCGGCCCGGCGCCGCCACCAAGCATGGTGGTCAGCCCGCTCACCAGTGCTTCCTCGATCTGCTGCGGGCAGATGTAGTGGATGTGGCTGTCCATGCCGCCGGCGGTGATGATCTTGCCTTCGCCCGCAATGACCTCCGTGCCGGGACCGACGATGACGGTGACGCCCGGTTGCGTGTCCGGGTTGCCGGCCTTGCCGATGCCGGCGATGCGTCCGTCCTTGAGGCCGATATCCGCCTTGACGATGCCCCAGTGGTCGACGATCAGCGCGTTGGTGATAACAGTATCGACGGCGCCCTCGGCGCGCGTCATCTGGCTTTGCCCCATGCCGTCGCGAATGACCTTGCCGCCGCCGAACTTCACCTCCTCGCCATAGGTGGTGAAATCCTTCTCCACCTCGACGAAGAGTTCGGTATCGGCGAGCCGCACCTTGTCGCCGACCGTCGGGCCGAACATGTTGGCATAGGCCGCGCGCGACATCTTGTAAGGCATGGTTCAGGCTCCTTGGGACGAAGAAGAAACGGGATGGAGGCGGCGAAGACGGCCGCCGGCCGCAAGCGCATCGACATGGCGACGCTCGGCGGCAAAGGGATGCCATTCCCAGCCGACATGACCGAAGCCGGCAAGAACGACATCGTCGTCAGGCGTCGCAAGATGCGCGAGGATATCGGCAATCACGATCATCCCGCTCGACGGAACGACGTAAGGGCCTGGCGAAAAGCCGGCGAGATCCTGCTCCACCTGCTCGTGCACGTCGACCGGAACAACGCGAAAGCCGCGGTTGGTCGAGCGGGCGAAGCTCTCGAAACCGACTGTGTAATCGTCGCAGAAATCGTCGAGGTCCGGATGCGTTTCCGCAAGCCCGGCGCGCATCGCGGCAAACTTCGCGCCGGAGCGAACGCACCAGATCTCCCGCGCCTGGCGCACCGTGGCGTTCGTCTTCCAGCGGCCACCGCCGAGCATGGAAATCCCCGGACGCCCGGTGTTGCAGACGGCGACGATATCGGTCCTGTGGCCGCCGGAGCCGACAGAGCGGCAATCGTTGAAGCGCACGACGAGATCGGCATTATCGATCGTGGCGCCGGCGCCGTCAGGCACCTCGCCATTGCCCACGATCATGATGACGCGGCGACCCTGCAATGATCAGTTCCCTTGGGTTTCGAGAAATTCGTTGAGTTCGGCGGTGCGCTTCTGCGTGAGCTGGGCAAGGCAGCCCGAAACCAGCATCGGCTCCGCCTGGCCGCCACGGGCCTGGAAGCCGGCGAACTCGCACTGGCCGTCGCGATAGCCGATCCAGGCGCGCTGCGCCGTCTTCAGCGCCTCGACCGCGCCGATATCGGCGCCTTCCAGCTCCTTGTCGACATTCTGCGCCGCCGTCATCGCCTGCCGGTAGACTGCATTCAATTCCGCGTCGGCCGCTTCATATTCCCGGTAGGCGCAGTCATTCAGATCCGGCTGAGTAATCGCATTCGCACTATCCACGTCCGGCTCGTCCTCGGCGAACGCCGGCGCAGCAAGCACCAGAAGCAGCCCGAGAACCGGCAGCGCCCTCATAGCTTGCCCATCACCTGCTGGCGGAAGCCATAGACCTCGCGTTTGCCGGAAAGCGGTATCAGCGTCACCTGGCGCGTCTGGCCCGGCTCGAACCGCACGGCCGTGCCGGCGGGAATGTCGAGCCGGCGACCGTAGGCGGCCTTGCGGTCGAACTGCAGTCCCGCATTGGTTTCGGCGAAGTGATAGTGGCTGCCGACCTGGATCGGGCGGTCGCCGGTATTGGCGACTTCGATCGTCGTCGTATCGAGGCCGACATTGAGCTCGATCTCTCCGGCGGCCGCGATGATTTCTCCTGGGATCATGGTCTTCTCCTCAAGCCGCCCTCGGCCGGCCGCATGCTTTTATCCCGCATTCAGGCTTCAGGCGCCCTGCGCCCGCAAGCCAGGCACGCGCCCTGCGCCTAGCGGATCGGCTCGTGCACGGTGACGAGCTTGGTTCCGTCCGGAAACGTCGCCTCGATCTGGATGTCATGGATCATCTCAGCGATGCCCTCCATCACCTGCTCGCGCGTCAGCACCTGCGCACCCGCCTCCATCAGTTCGGCGACCGAGCGCCCGTCGCGCGCGCCCTCGACGACGAAATCGGTGATCAGCGCGATCGCTTCCGGGTGGTTGAGTTTCACGCCGCGCTCCAGGCGCCTGCGGGCAACCATGGCCGCCATCGAAATCAGCAGTTTGTCTTTCTCGCGCGGGGTAAGATTCATGCGTCGCCACCGGTTGTTCGTGAAGCAATTCCCTGGGAAATCTGCGAAGCGGTCTTCCGCCAGGAATTACAAAGTTTCAATGCGTTAGATCGTTTCACTGTTTCAAATAAAAATGTGAAACGCGCTAGAGTACCCAGACTTTCGGCACAGTCTTCTGCTTGCGCAAGTGCGAAATAACCGGGATGAGGATTTTTCTGAGCGCGAAGCCATCCGGCGCCACGAAACGGGCAACCAGCTTGTCGCGGCCATGGACCTGAAAATGGCTGATGCCGACGCCCGCTGCGCCATCGACGAGCGACCGAAGACGCGGCAGTTGGAGTTCGCAGTCCGGACCGACATAGAGCAGCGTGGCAAAGGCAGCCGCACCATCGAGCACCGCCTTGCGCTGGGCGAGACTGGCGACTTCTCCTGATAGGGCGAGATTGTCCGCATGCAGCAGTTTGCCCTCGCTACGGATACGCCAGCGATCGCGGAAGAGCCCGGTTTCAACTGCCTCGCCCATTGCCTTGCGGCCGAGCAGCACCGCTTCGACCGCGAGAAACGTCGAGTCTGAGGCAAGTTCCACCTCCAGCGAGCGCGAGAGCGAGGCCCGGTCGAAGAGGATCGTCTCTTGCGGCAGCCAGTCGACGCGAGCGCCGGCGGCAACCTCGATGCGGGTCGCCACTTCGACGGTATCGGCGCTCGCCTTGTAGATCTTCTCGCAGGCCTGCGTCGTCACCGTCACCTCGGTTTCGGCCCCTGCCGCGACCTCCCAGATCATCCGGTCGCCGCCGGTAAGCCCGCCGGAAGAATTGATGAGCACTGCCTCCATCGAGGTGTCGAAGGTCTTCGGCAGGCGGATCTTGGCGCAGCCTTCCTGGTAGAGTTCGGCAATGCGGCTGTGGCCGAGCGCCGCCTTGGCGACCAGCCGTCCCTTGCCCCAGGCCCGCTGCGGGGCGATGCGTGCTGCCTTGTCCATCTCAGACCGCTAAGCGGCGTCCTTCATTCCAGGCGCAGGGCCCATTGAACCCACCGCCTTATCTTGGCGCTATCGTCCGCATCGCGGCACGACAAGTCAAGTTATTGTTTTGCAAAGAAAATCGTCAGCATGCTGCATTTCCATGCAGGCTCTGCGCAGAAAACGGGCAGCCGCCTACGCCACGCGATCCGGCGGTTCGCGCCTGTCGAAAAACGCCGTGATATTGTCGACCACCTTCATGCCCATGGCGACGCGCGTCTCCTCCGTTGCACTGCCGAGATGTGGAAGCAGAACGACATTTTCGAGCCCGCGCAGACGTTCCGGCACGTTCGGTTCCGCCTCGAAGACATCGAGGCCGGCGCCGCGAATGACACCGTCTTCGAGCGCCGCAATCAGCGCCCGCTCGTCGATCACATCACCCCGCGCCGTGTTGACGAGGTAGGCGCTTTTCTTCATCAGGGCCAGGCGTTCGGCATTGATCAGGTGCCGGTTTTCGCCGCCGCCGGGGCAATGCAGCGACACGAAGTCCGCCACCTTCAGCACGTCCTCGACCGTGTCGAGCTGGCGGGCGCCATAACGGCTGGCCTCGGCAGGGTCGATGCGTGAGCGATTGTAGAAAACGACATCCATGTCGAAGCCGAAGTGGCAGCGCTTGGCCATCGCCTTGCCGATGCGGCCGAACCCGATGATGCCGAGCGTCTTGCCGGTGACTTTGCCGCCAATCATGTGGGTCGGGCGCCAGCCGGTCCATTCGCCGGCCCTCACCTGCCGCTCGCCCTCGCCTGCCCGCCGCGCGACCGCAAGCAGCATCGTCATGGCGATGTCGGCGGTGCAGTCGGTCAGCACACCCGGCGTGTTGGTGACGACGATGTCGGCAGCCTTGGCGGCCGCAACGTCGATGTGATTGTAGCCGACGCCGTAGTTTCCGAGGATCTTCGCGCGGAGACCGCCGCCGGCAAAGAGGTCGGCCGGAAGCCGGTCAGAGACCGTCGGTAGAACTGCGTCATAGGTCCGTAGCGCTTCGGCCAGTTCTGCAGCTGTCAGCGGCACGTCCCCTTCGTTCAAGGTGACGTCGAAGCGCTCGGCAAGCACGTGCTCCACCGCTGCCGGCCAACGACGGGTGACGAGAATGCGGGGTTTCGAGCTCATGCCTGCCTCCGGATCAGAATCGCTGCGAGATAGTGCACGAAACGGCGCGACGCGACAGCTATCTCGACAAGCGAAACACCTATCACAAAAAGCAAAAAAGAGGCGCCGTTGCCGGCGCCTCTCATCGTGATTTTAACCGCCATCAGGCCTTGGCGAAGGCGAGCAGGTCGGCGTTGAGCTGGTCCTTGTGCGTGTCGGTGATGCCGTGCGGTGCGCCGGCATAGACCTTGAGCTCCGCATGCGGCACCAGCGTCTTCGAGGCTCTCGCCGCCGCATCGATCGGCACGATCTGGTCGTCGTCGCCATGGATGATCAGCGTCGGCACATCGAACTTCTTCAGGTCCTCGGTAAAGTCGGTCTGCGAGAAGGCGACGATCGAGTCATAGGTATTCTTGTGGCCGGCCATCATGCCCTGCAGCCAGAAACTGTCGATCATGCCTTGAGAGGCGACAGCCCCCGGCCGGTTGAAGCCGAAGAACGGACCGGACGCGATGTCGCGGTAGAGCTTCGAGCGATCCTTGAGACTTGCCGCCTGCAGGCCGTCAAACACCTCCTTCGGCCGACCACCAGGATTTTTGTCGGTCTTGACCATCAGCGGCGGCACCGCCGAAATCAGGCCGGCCTTGGCGACCCGGCTCGTACCATGGCGGCCGATATAGCGGCTGATCTCGCCGCCGCCGGTCGAAAACCCGGCGAGGAAGATGCCCTTCAGATCGAGCGCGTTGATCAGGTCCGCGAGATCGTCGGCATAGTGATCCATGTCGTTGCCGTCCCAGGGCTGCGACGAGCGGCCATGGCCACGGCGGTCATGGGTGACGACGCGGAAGCCGTTGGCGGCAAGGTGAAAGGCCTGCGCTTCCCAGCTGTCCGACGACAGTGGCCAACCGTGACTGAGCACGACGACCGGGCCATCCTTCGGACCCCAGTCCTTGTAATAGATCTCGACGCCATCGCGGGTGATGATGCGGCTGCCCATGGTGTTTGCTCCCTTCGTGCCGGACGCATCGGCGGTTGATGCGGTGTTGGATGCGGCCTTGGCCGGCGTGTTGATGCCATTGACCGCGGCTGCCGTGGCGGCAGCGCCAAAGGCGGCCGAGAGAACGCTGCGGCGGGAGATGCTGTTGGCTTCGGTCTTGCTGATTGCCTTGCTCATGGAACGCTCCTTCTTCCCCGCGGTCGTGCCGCGCTACAGTTAAGTTTCTAGCGATTAAATCGCGCACGATTTATATACGTTTATATCGCCATCGATTAGATCGTGCACAACATTTATATTGCGACCGCACCACTGTCAATGCCTTGCGATTATATCGTGAACGATTTATTTTGAACGCATGACAGGAGAAAGCGATGACTGACACCAACTCCAAGAACGACGAGGCGATGCTGGCGCTCGACAGCTTCCTCTGTTTTGCGGTCTATTCTGCAAACCACGCCTTCACGCGCATCTACAAGCCGCTGCTGGAGGAACTTGATCTCACCTACCCGCAATATCTGGTGATGGTGCTGTTGTGGGAGAAAGACGACCAGACGGTCGGCAGCCTCGGTGAACGGCTCTTCCTGGAATCGAGCACTTTGACGCCGATGCTGAAGCGCCTGGAGGCCGCCGGCTACATCGCCCGTGTGCGCGACAAGGCGGACGAGCGGCAGGTCCGGGTGCAATTGACCGACATGGGCAAGGCCTTGCGGCAAAAGGCAGTGGAAGTGCCGCGCGGTCTCACCGAAGCGACCAAGCTCGGCGCCGACGATCTCGAGCGACTGCGCGCAGAGGTCTCCTCACTCAGAGACACGCTGCTGAAATAGCCGACCGCTGCGCCGACACCTCACTAAAAAGAAAAGCCCGGCGATCGCTCGCCGGGCCCCAACCAGTCAGACACAAGGTCCGAAATCAGAACTACTCGTTCTGGAAGTAGTTGTACTTGCCGTCGTCACCCTTCTTCCAGGTGTACATGACGTAGTCCGGACGCGTGATGTCGCCCTTTTCGTCATAGCCGAGTTCGCCGATTGCGGTCTTGAACGGACCCTTTGCCTTGATGGCTTCGGCAACTGCCTGCGGGTCGTTGCCGCCGGAAGCCTTGGCAGCTTCGGCGATGACCTGGAGAGCGGCGTAGGCGTAGAGCGTGTAGGCTTCCGGTTCGAAGCCGGCAGCGCGGAACTTCTCGACGAGGTCCTTGGCAGCCGGGTTCTTGCGCGGATCGGGAGCGAACGTCATCAGCGTGCCGTCAACGGCGTCGCCGGCGATCGAAGCCAGTTCGTTCGAAACGATACCATCGCCCGACATCAGGGTAGCTTTGAGGCCCTGGTCCTTCATCTGGCGCATGATCAGGCCGGCTTCGGTGTGCAGACCGCCGTAGTAAACGATCGAAACGCCAGCTTCCTTCATCTTGGCAATGAGCGCCGAGAAGTCCTTGTCGCCGGTGTTGATGCCTTCATAGAGGGCTTCGGTGAGGCCGGCTTCGTTCATCGACTTCTTGGTTTCGTCGGCAAGGCCCTGACCATAGGGGGTCTTGTCGTGAATGACGGCGATCTTCGCGTCCTTGAAGTTTGCGGCGAGGTAGGCACCGGCAACTGCACCCTGCTGGTCGTCACGGCCGCAGGTACGGAACGTGTTCCAGAGACCGCGCTCGGTGAACTGCGGGTTGGTGGAGGCCGGCGTTACCTGCAGGATGCCGTTTTCGGCGTAAACTTCAGAAGCCGGGATGGACACGCCCGAGTTGAAGTGACCGACAACGAACTTCACACCGTCAGCAACGAACTTGTTGGCGACCGAAACGCCCTGCTTGGCGTCCGAAACGTCGTCGCCGAGCACAACCTTGATCTGTTCCCCATTGATACCGCCGGCAGCGTTGATGTCAGCGGCGGCCTGCTCTGCACCTTTCTGGAGCTGTGCACCGAAAGCGGCGTTCGGGCCAGTCAGCGGGCCGGCGACACCAACGAGAATATCAGCCCAGGCGCTGCCGCTGAAGGCAACCATAGCCGTCAGCGCGACCGCCGACAGAAGAGACTTTTTCATCTTGTTACTCCCAATTATTCGAGCGGGTCTCGTTACCAACCTGCGCAATGCCCACCATAGTTGCGCCGGTGTTTCTTTCGCACCGGCCGCGGCGGCCGGCGCGCGCTGTTCCCTTTATTTGGCTTTCCAGGAGAAAGGCGAAGCCTTCTCATAGAGCCAATAGTAGTTATTGGTCATTTGCTTGGTCCGGTAGTATCGGAAACCTGCGGTAGCAAACAACAAAAGCACGATCGTGTCCACGATATAGTAGTGCAGGCTGAACATCGTGCCCTCGAACAGAGCGTGATGGACGAACCGGATGCCAACCCCCAGCAACGCCACGTAGAGAAGGAGGCGCGGAAGCTCCTCCCAGCCTTCGGCGACGCTCTTGCCGGTGCGCCAGGCCGTCCAGCCGCCAAGGACGCAGCTTATGAACAGAAACTGCCAGACCGACGCTTCTTCGTAGAGAATTCCCTGCATGTCACTTGCTCCAGATGCGGCCCGTCAATGACGGCCGCCTTCGAGATAGGCCGCGCGCACTTCCGGATTGGCGAGCAGTTCCTTGCCGGAACCGCTCATCGTCACCCGGCCGTTGACCATCACGTAGCCGCGGTCGGAAAGCTTGAGCGCGCCGAAGGCGTTCTGTTCCACGAGGAAGACGGTCAGGCCTTCCTCCTTGTTGAGTTTCTTGATCGCTTCGAAGATGCCCTTGACGATCAGCGGCGCAAGACCGAGCGACGGCTCGTCGAGAAGCAACAACTTCGGACGGGCCATCAGCGCGCGGCCGATCGACAGCATTTGCTGCTCACCGCCCGAAAGCGTGCCGCCGCGCTGCGCCTGGCGCTCCTTCAGGCGCGGGAAAAGCGCGAACACCTTTTCCACGTCCTGGTCAAAGTGCTTCAGGTTGTCGAGGCTGGCGCCCATCTGCAGGTTTTCAAACACCGTCATGCGCGGGAAGATGCGTCGACCCTCGGGCGACTGCGCGATGCGCAGCCGGGCGATCTCGTGCGTCGGCATGCGGGTGATGTCCTGGCCTTCGAAGAAGACCGAACCGGTACGCGCCTGCGGGCTGCCGCAGATGGTCATCATCAGCGTCGACTTGCCGGCACCGTTGGCACCGATCAGGCAGACGATTTCACCGCGGTGAACTTCGACATCGACCCCGCTGAGCGCGCGGATGTTGCCGTAGTAGGTCTCGACGGCTTTGACTTGGAGAAGAGGCGCCGTCATCAGTTGGTGCCCCCCTGCCCGCCTTCGATTTCCTCGATTTGTTCGATCACCTCTTCAACCTCTTCATCCTCGACACCCAGATAGGCCGCAATGACCCTCGGATCGTTCTTCACGAAATCCGGGGTGCCGTCGGAAATCTTCTGTCCGTACTCCAGGACCACCACGTGGTCGGAGATCTCCATGACCACGGACATGTCGTGTTCGATCAGCAGGATCGACGTGCCGGTATCGGCGCGAATGCTTTTCAGCAGTTCGTTGAGCGCCAGAGACTCGCGCGGATTGAGACCGGCGGCCGGCTCGTCCAGGCAAAGCAGTTCCGGACCCGTGCACATGGCGCGGGCAATCTCGAGACGGCGCTGGGCGCCGTAGGAGAGGTCACCGGCCGGATCGTCCGCACGGTCGATCAGCGACGCCTTTTCCAGCCAGTGCTTGGCAAGGTCGATCGCCTCGCGCGATGCCTGGCGGTAGGCCGGGAAACCGAGCAGGCCGAGGAACGTGTAGCCGGATGCCTGCATCAGCTTGTTGTGCTGCGCGACGAGCAGGTTTTCGAGCACCGTCAGACCGGAGAACATCCGGATATTCTGGAAGGTACGCGCCACCTTGGCGAGCTTGGTGATCTCGAAGTCCGGCAGACGTTCCAGCAGGTATTCCTTGCCGGCCTTCTGCTTCATCGTGATCATGCCCATCGTCGGCTTGTAGAAGCCGGTGATGCAGTTGAACACCGTTGTCTTGCCCGCTCCGTTCGGGCCGATCAGCGCGGTGATGTCACCGCGATAGGCTTCGAAGGAGAAGTCGTTGATGGCCATGAGACCGCCGAAGCGCATCGACAGGTGCTCAACCTTGAGAATGGGGTCTTTTGTCATTGTCGTCGTCTCGCGGGCCATCAACCGTGCCCTTCCTTGGTGAAGCTGCCGGAGACTGCCTTGCGTTCATGCAAGAAGGCTGTCGGTTCGCGTGATCCGACGAAGCCGCGCGGCTTCCAGACCATGACGACGACCATGGCCAGGCCAAAGATCAGCATACGGTAGAGTTCAGGTGTGAAGTCCGGTCCGAAGACCATCTTCAGGAAGGAGAGTTCACGCAGGATTTCGGTGCCGCCGATCATCACGGCCGCAGCGACAGCGATGCCGGTGAGCGAGCCCATGCCGCCGAGAACCACGATCGCGAGAATGACCGCAGATTCCAGGAAGACGAAAGATTCAGGCGATACGAAGCCCTGGCGCACGGCGAAGAACGAGCCGGCGATACCGCCGAACATGGCGCCCGTCGCAAAGGCGGTAAGCTTGGTCGTCACGGTGTTGATGCCGAGCGAGCGGCAGGCGATCTCGTCCTCGCGCAGCGCTTCCCAGGCGCGGCCGATCGGCATGCGACGCAGCCGGATCGTCACGTAAGCCGTGAGCAAGGCAAGCGCCAGGATCAGATAGAACAAGAAGATTTTGTAATAGGCCGAGGACATCGGCAGGCCCATCATCGCGGCAAAGCCATCCTTCGAGGCATCGAACTTGATGCCGAACAGCGTTGCCTTGGCGATGCCGGAGACGCCGAAGGTACCCTTCGTCACTTCCGTCCAGTTGATCAGCACCAATCGGATGATTTCACCGAAGGCGAGCGTGACGATCGCCAGATAGTCGCCGCGCAGACGCAGAACCGGGAAGCCGAGGATCATGCCCCAGAAGGCGGCAAGGATGCCGGCGACCGGAAGAAGAACCCAGAACGACAGCCCGAAATAGGTCGACAGCAGGGCGTAGGAATAGGCCCCGACCGCGTAGAAGGCGACATAACCCAGGTCCAGCAGGCCGGCGAGGCCGACGACGATGTTCAGCCCCCAGGCCAGCATCACGTAGATCAGGATCTGGATGCCGAAATTGTCGACCCACTTGAGCGAGCCCTGGATGCCGAAGATCGCGACGACGAGCGGCGGATAGACGAGCAGGAACGCGATCGCGAGCTTGGAGAAGTGGCGGGTGAAGAAGGTCTCCTCCTTCACCGCATCCTCGGCTTCGGCCTTGGCGGCCTTGCGCCGAGCCATAGCCGGTTGGACATAGGCGACCATCAGGAAGCGGCCGACGGCAGCGACGATCACGAAGATCGCCAGCAGGCCCCAGCGCTGGTTGAGGATCAGCTCGTTGCGGATGTTCTGGTCGGATTTGAGACCGACGAACAGCACGAAAAGACCGAGCGAAATCAGGCCCGCGAAGACAGCCTCGCGCAGGGCCCGCGCCGTCACGTCAGTGCCGGCGCTTGCAGTCGTAGAAGCAATGTTTGCCATGGAATTATACCTTCTCGACTTCCGGTCGTCCGAGAATGCCAGACGGCTTGAAGATCAGGACGATTGCGAGAATGGAGAAGGTCGCGACGTCCTTGTAGTCGATGGTGAAATAGGCTGACCAGAGGGACTCGATGAGCCCGATCAACAGTCCGCCGAGAACGGCGCCCGGCAGCGATCCGATGCCGCCGAGAACGGCCGCGGTGAACGCTTTGACGCCAGGCACGAAACCGTCGGTGAAGACGACGACGCCATAATACATCAGATACATCGTGCCGGCGACGGCAGCGAGTGCTGCACCCATGATGAAGGTCACCGAGATGGTGCGGTCGACGTCAACACCGAGCAGCGCCGCCATCTTGCGGTCCTGTTCGGTCGCGCGCTGGGCGCGGCCGAGCGGCGTCTTGTTGACGATGTACCAGAAGATCGAAAGCAGAGCCGCCGTGATGACGATGATGATGATCTGCTTCAGCGAGATGGTGATGCCGAAGACCTCGTAGACCGAGGAGACCAGCGGCGGGATCGGCTTGTTGCGCGGACCCTGCGTCACCTGGATGAAGTTCGACAGCGCAATCGACATGCCGATTGCGGTGATCAGCGGCGCAAGCCGGAACGAACCGCGCAGCGGCCGATAGGCCACCTTCTCGATCGTCCAGTTCCAGAGACCTGCGGTCAACATGCCGACGACCATCATCAGCAGGAGAGCAAGTACAACCGGGACGCCCCCGATAAATGTTGTGAGAATAAGAAAGACAATCAAAGCAGCAAAGCCGCCGAGCATGAAAATATCGCCGTGGGCGAAGTTGATCATGCCAATGATGCCGTAGACCATGGTATAACCAATAGCGATCATACCATAAATAGACCCAAGAGTCAGCCCGTTGACGAGCTGCTGGACGAAATACTCCATCAATCTTCCCCTGGACCAGATCCATAACGGTCCGGTCTCTTGTTTTTTGAGCTCATTGTTGAGCGCTGTGTTTGCTCGATTCCATACCTCTTTCAAACGAAAAGGAAAGCTAAAAAACGCGACTTCATCAAAAACTTCCTCGATAAAATCGATTTGACGCTTTTACAGCCAGAAAAATCAAAATTTCCGCAGCTTTCGCCCGCGAAATCATCAACTTTAGTCGTAAAAGCGTCGGGTATTCTATGAAGCTTCGACGCTCGATTTCGGTTCGCACTCCACCCCGATTGCTCAGGCGCGCATACGCTGACCGTTCGAATCGAACAGCGGATGCGGCTGAAGACGGGCCGGCAGGATCTCCCCCAGGAGTTCGATCGACCAGCCATCGCTGCGGTCGGCGATTTCCTTCGGCACGTAGCCCATGGCGACCGAAACGCCACTTGCATGCGCATAGCCGCCCGATGTCACCCAGCCACGCACGACGCCATCGAGGTAGATCGGCTCGTCGCCGATGACATCAGCGTCCTTCGCCTCGAGCAGGAAGGTTCTCAGACGTAGCGCGCCACCATCCGCCTTCTCCTTCACGGCCGCCGCCTTGCCGATGAAATCGGCATCCTTGCCAGTCGCGACAAACCGTCCAAGCCCGGCTTCGACCGGGCCATAGAGCGGACGATACTCGCGCGCCCAGCTGCCGAAGGATTTCTCGACGCGCAGTGCATTCAGAGCCCTTAAGCCGAACAGACGGATGTCGGACGTGGCGCCCTTCTCCATCAGCAACTCGAAGAGATAGCGCTGGTACTCCGGCTTCATCCAGATCTCGTAGCCGAGATCGCCCGTATAGCTGACCCGGCCGACGATCGCAGGCGCCATACCGAGGTCCATGCGGCGGATATCCATGAACGGGAACGCCGCATCGGAGACGTCGAGATGGGTAAGGCTCGCGAGCACATCGCGGGCCTTTGGCCCGGCGATCGACAGGCCGACCAGCTCCAGCTTCAACGCCTTGAGCGAAACCGCACCGTCCGCAGGCAGATGCGCCTCGAACCAGCGCATGTGGTAGTCCTCGGCGATGCCGGAGCCGACGAGCAGGAAATCCCCCTCGCCGAGCTTGGCAAGGGTGAAGTCGCCGATCAGCTTGCCGTCCTCCTTCAGCATCGGTGCCAATGTCATGCGCCCCACCTCAGGGATGCGGCAGGCCAGCATGCGGTCGAGCCAGGCTTCAGCGCCTTTGCCGGTGATCGCATATTTGGCAAAGCCCGATGTCTCCATCAGGCCGACGCCTTCGCGCACGGCCCGGGCCTCCGCGCCCACGGTCTCGAAGTCGGTCGAGCGCCGCCAGGAGAAGGCGTCCTTGACGCCTTCGGGTGCAAACCACAGCGGCGTTTCAAGCCCGTAGGACGCGCCGAAGACGGCGCCGGCCGCCTTCAGCCGGTCGTAGATCGGCGTCGTCAGCAGCGGCCTTGCCGCCGGCAGCTCCTCGTTCGGATAACGGATCGAGAAGCGACGCGAGTAGTTCTCGCGCACCTTGGCATTGGTATAGGCAAGCGTGGCGAAATCGCCGTAGCGCGAAACGTCCATGGCAAAGACGTCGAAGCCGGGGTCGCCATGGATCATCCAGTTGGCGAGCGCCAGCCCGACGCCGCCGCCCTGGCTGAAGCCGGCCATGACGGCGCAGGCTGACCAGAAGTTCCTCAAGCCTCGCACCGGGCCGACCAGCGGGTTTCCGTCCGGCGAGAAGGTGAAGGGGCCGTTGATGATTTTCCTGATGCCGGCCTTGTTGAAGGCCGGGAAATGCCGGAAGCCCACTTCGAGCTCCGGCGAAATGCGGTCGATATCCTCGGCCAGCAGCTCATGGCCGAAATCCCAGGGCGTCGAGATCGGCGACCAGGGGCGGCACGCCTTTTCATAGGTGCCCATCAGCATGCCGTTTCGCTCCTGGCGGAGATAAATCTCGCCGTCGAAATCGACGCAGTGCATCAGCTCCTTGCCGCGCGTCTGGTTGAACTCGATGACCTCGGGCATGTCCTCGGTGATGAGATACATGTGCTCCATCGCAAGCACCGGCAGTTCCAGGCCCACCATGCGCCCCACCTCCCGGGCCCAGAGGCCGGCGGCGTTGACGACGTGTTCGGCGATGATCTCGCCCTGGTTGGTGATCACCCGCCAGGAACCGTCTTCCCGCTGCACCAGATCCTCGACCTTGGTGTGCAGGTAGATCTCCGCACCGTTCCTCTTCGCCGATTTGGCATAGGCGTGCGTCGTGCCATAGGGATCGAGGTGCCCCTCGACCGGATCGAACACCGCGCCGACGAACTGGTCGGGATCGAGCAGCGGCATCAGGTCGTGCGCTTCCTTGGGCGTCAAAAGCTCCGCTTCGAGCCCCATGTAGCGGCCCTTGGCAAGGATGGACTTCATCCAGTCGAAGCGTTCCTTGGTGGCGGCGAGCATCATGCCCGAGGTCATGTGCAGGCCGACATCCTGGCCGGAATATTCCTCGATCTCCTTGTAGAGCTCGACCGTATATTTCTGCAGCTTGGCGACGTTGGGGTCGCCGTTGATCGTGTGCATGCCGCCGGCCGCATGCCAGGTGGAGCCGGAAGTAAGTTCCGATCGCTCGAGCAGCACGGCATCGGTCCAGCCGAATTTCGTCAGGTGATAGAGCACCGAACACCCGACGACACCGCCTCCGATAACGACGACCTTGGCATGGCTTTTCATGCGTACACTCCGTCTCCCCATGCTCCTGCCGGAGACATGGCCAAATTGTCAGGAAGAAACTCAGGCACGGCGACCGCTTGCTTCAGGCACAGAAGCGCAAGCGGCTGACGATGAAAGCCTAGTCAGAAAGACGGCGCCGATAAAGACACGGCTGCGAAGGACGCTTGTCCATTTCCGCCGTTTGCTGGCGGATGGGCGACCCGTTTGCGGCATTTCATGCCGCATTTGATTGCGGCCTCTTGAAGGGGCCGGTTCAGTCCGAGAAGGCGGCGGTAAGATCGAAGGCCCGCCCCATCTTCATCAGGTCTTCGAACAGCGATTCCGCGTAGCTCCGCGGCACGATCAGCTCGAACGTGTCCTCGTCCGTCCGGGCGAGATTGACCGGGATGTGACCGCAAAGCGCATTGGCGCTGCCGCCAACCGTGAAGGCTGCGGCATGAAGGTCGAGGCCGATACCTTTGGCGAGGATGCTGCGCACGTTCGGGCCGGCGATCCGGAAGACGACGCGCCCGTCGCTTTGGTCGACGACATAGGCACTGCCGTCGCAAAGCGCTTCGAGCCGACGTACAAGCCCGCTCGGCGCTTCCACCTCGGAGACGACAAGCCACTCCCCCGGGCCCAAGAATCGCATGGACAAGTCGGACTGTGCGGCAATCGCCTGACGCACGGTCTCCTCGCGGCCGGCGCGTGCGAGAACCGTTGCCATCGTGCGCCAATGCCCGACCATCAGGTGGTCTGCCGCCGGCGACGTCGGCGCCGAGCGCAGTTTCTGCTCCAGTGCGTGGCGGTTGTTGTAGTCGCGAACCATCACCGCCTCCTCAGGCCTTCAGCTTTGCATTTTGCGGATCGACAAAGACCGGGTCGCAGACTTCGGCGACGATCTCCTGATCGCGCAGCTTGTCGAACACGACGACCTTCTCGCCATAGCGTTCGCGCCCGGATTTCAGGAAGGCGAGCGCGATGGCGTGGCCCATGACCGGCGAGAAACCGGCCGAGCTCACCCAACCCTGGTCGTTCAGCGTCGAGGGCTTTGTCCCTTCCTTCAGAAGATGCGCTCCAGCCCGCATGTCCTTGTCGGCGTCGACGGGTTTCAGGCCGACGAGCTGCATGCGATCCGCCGCCGTCAGCCCGTAGCGGGTCGACAGGCGCTTTCCGATGAAGTCGGTCTTCTGCATCGAGAGCATACGGCCGAGCCCCGCATCATCAGGCGTCACGCGTCCGTCGAATTCGGCATGCGTCAGCAGACCCTTTTCGAGCCGCAGGACATTCAAGGCTTCGACGCCATAGGCACAGATTTCATGCGGCCGGCCAGCCTCCATGATCTGGTCGGCCACCGCCTCGCCATAGCCTGCCGGCACCGCCAGTTCGAAAGCCAGCTCCCCGGAGAAGGAAATGCGGAAGAGCCGCGCCGACACGCCGCTTTTCAGGGCGATCTTGCGGGCGGACAGGAACGGAAACGCGCCGTCGGAAATGTCGCCATCGACGATCTGCTGCAGCACCGCGCGCGCCTTTGGACCGGCGATCGCCATCTGCGCCCATTGGTCGGTCGACGAGGTGAAGCGGACTTCGAGTTCCGGCCAGAGCGCCTGGGCGCAATATTCCATATGCGCCATGACGGGACCGGCCATCGCCGTCGTCGTGGTGACGAAGAAATGCTCCTCGTCGAAGCGGCTGACGGTGCCGTCGTCGAAGACGAAACCGTCTTCGCGCAGCATCAGGCCGTAACGCGCCTTGCCGATCGGCAGCTTCAGGACCGGGTTGCAATAAAGCCGGTTAAGAAACTCCGCAGCGTCGGGACCGAAGACCTCGATCTTGCCGAGGGTCGAGACGTCGCAGAGGCCCACATTGGCCCGCACATTCAAGACTTCGCGATCGACGCTGTCGCGCCAGGTCTTCTCGCCGGCGCGCGGGAACCAGGCGGACCGGTGCCAGAGCCCCGCCTCGACGAAGGTCGCGCCGTTTTTCATCGCCCAGCCGTGCAGCGGCGACTTGCGCGCCGGTGCCGCATGTTCGTCGCGCGCCGTGCCGGCAAGCGCACCGAAGGAGACAGGCGTGTAGAACGGCCTGAAAGTGGTTGTGCCGACCTCGGCCGGGCTGACGCCGCGCATGCCGGCGAGAATGCCGACGGCATTGATGTTGGAAAGCTTGCCCTGGTCGGTCGCCATGCCGCTGGTCGTGTAGCGCTTGGCGTGCTCCACGTGGCCGAACCCTTCGCGCAGCGCCAGGCCGAGATCCCCAGCATGCACGTCGTTCTGGAAATCGACAAAGGCCTTCGACTTGGCGCCCGGCACGTACCAGAGCGCTGCGAAGGAGGCCGCTTCCTCGCCATCGACGACGGGTCCTGCGGCCGAACTGGCGCTGAAGCCGAGGTCGGCGGCAATCGCCGCGGCCTTCTCCGCACCATCGAACAGGCAGCCGGCGAGCGTATAGATGCCGTTGGCCGCACCCACGGGACGCAGGCTGCGGCCGACGTCAGGCGCGACAAAGGCCTTCAGCTCCTCCGACCAGACCGGTCTTGCGCCGCGCTGGCAGGCCAGATGCACAATCGGGCTCCAGCCGCCGGACATGCCCAGCGCATCGCAGGCGATCAGTTCCTCGTAGCCGGAGCGTTCGACGACGACGCCCTTGAGACGTTGCCGGCCCTTGGTGTCGACGATCGAGGCCGAGCGGATGACCCTGATGCCGTCGGGCGCCTGATCGGCTGCCTCAGCGCGGGCATCGACGATCGCCGTGATCGCGACGCCCTTGGCCGCAAGCGTCCGTGCTGTCCGGTAACCGGCGCTGCCGCTGGTAAAGATCGCGACTTGTTTGCCGGCGGCGACGCCGTAGCGCTCGGCATAGGTGGTCATGGCGCCCGCCATCATCACACCCGGGCGATCGTTGCCGCCGAACACCAGCGGCCGTTCCTCGGCACCGGTTGCCATCAGCGCGCGCTTGGCAACGATGCGCCAGACGCGCTCGCTCACAAGCTTCGACGATGGTTCGGCGACGTGTTTCTGCACGCGCTCGACCGCGCCGAAGACGTTGTCGTCGTACCAGCCGAAGACCGTGGTGCGCGAAAGCAGCGTGACGTTGGGCAGCGATTGCAGTTCGGCGACGATGCGGTCGGCAAAGACCGATGCCGGCGCGCCGTCGATGGTTTCGCTGGCGGAGAGCAACGAACCGCCGAGCCGGAAATCTTCATCGGCGACGATGACCCGGAGGCCGGCGCGGCCGGCGGTCAACGCCGCCATCAGGCCGGCTGGACCGGCACCGACGATCAGCAGGTCGCAGAACGCCCAGGACTTCTCGTAGCTCTCGGGATCGCGCTCCAGCACCGCCCGGCCGAGGCCCGCAGCGCGGCGGATGAAGGGTTCGTAGACCCGTTCCCAGGCCTGCTTCGGCCACATGAAGGTCTTGTAGTAGAAGCCGGCGCCGAGGAACGGCGAAAGCACGCCGTTGACGGCCCCGACATCGAAGCCGAGCGACGGCCAGCGGTTCTGGCTTTTGGCAGTCAGCCCACCATAGAGCTCGGCAACGGTCGCCTTGGTATTGGCATCGGTGCGCGCACCAGAGCCGAGAGTGACGAGCGCATTGGGCTCGGAAGGCCCGGCGCTGACGATGCCGCGCGGCCGATGATACTTGAAGCTTCGACCGACAAGCAGCTGGTCGTTGGCAAGAAGTGCGGAGGCCAGCGTGTCGCCGGCAAATCCACGCAGCGGCCGACCGTCGAAGGTGAAGCTAAGCGTCTTGCTGCGATCGACGATGCCGCCGGAGGAAAAACGATAGCCGGTCATCGCGCCGCCCTCCGCGCAAACTCGGCCGCGTCGACGACGGAATAGACCTCGTGGGTCTCCGTATCGCGCTCGACTACCAGGAAGCGGCGACAGCCGGCGATGTGATGCCAATGCTCCAATGTGCGCCCACGCGGGTTGGCGCGCACATAGACGTAATCGTGCCAGGCCTCGTCCGAATCCATCGGCTCGGGACGCCCGCGCGAGGCGTCGCCGCGGATCGCGAATTCTTCCTTCGGTCGGACCCCGCAATGCGGGCAGGTAATCAGGCTTGCCATCGTCTTCCGTGTCCTGAAGCCGCGCTCCGGCTTCCTGTTCATTCCATACGGGCCAGCGGGCCGCGTGCTGTCAGTGAAGGTTGGGCTGCGGGCCGGCGCCGGCCTCGTCGACGGCATAGCCGCGGGCGAACCGGTCGAGCCTCAAGGCACGCGCCACCGGATGGGTGTCGTTCTTGGCGATCAGGTGGGCGAAGCAGTAGCCGGAAGCCGGCGTTGCCTTGAAGCCACCGTAGCACCAGCCGCAGTTCAGGTAGAGATTGTCGATCGAGGTGCGGTCGATGATCGGCGAGCCGTCCATGCTCATGTCCATGACACCGCCCCAGGCGCGCAGCACCCTCACGCGCGACAGGCCGGGGATCATCGTCACCCCCTCCTCCATCACGTGCTCGGCCGTCGCCAGATTGCCGCGCTGGGCATAGGACGAGTAGCCGTCGATCTCGGCGCCAAAGACGAGCCCGCCCTTGTCCGACTGCGAGATGTAGAAGTGGCCGCCGCCATAGACGATCACGTGATCGATACAGGGCTTCAGCCCCTCGGTCACGAAGGCCTGCAAGACATGGCTTTCGAGCGGCAGCTTCAGATCGGCCATCTCGCCGACGCGCGAGGTGTTGCCGGCGGCCGCCAGCGCCAGCTTGCCGCAGCCGATGAAGCCCTTGGTGGTTTCGACACCGGTGACGACACCGTTTTCGCGACGAATGCCAGTCACTTCGCAATGCTCGATGATGTCGACACCATGCTGGTCGGCGCCGCGGGCATAGCCCCAGGCAACGGCATCATGCCGCGCCGTGCCGGCACGCCGCTGCAGCAGGCCACCGAGGATCGGATAGCGGGCGTGATCGTAGTTGAGGAAGGGGATCGTCTTCTTCAGCTGCTCGCGCTCGATGAGTTCCGCCGCCACGCCTTCCATCCACATGGCGTTGCCGCGCCTGACATAGGCGTCGCGCTGGGCGTCGCTGTGATAGAGCATGATGACGCCGCGTTGCGACAGCATCACATTGTAGTTGAGATCCTGCTCCAGCCCTTCCCAGAGCTTCATCGAGAATTCGTAGAACGGCTCGTTGCCGGGCAGCATGTAGTTGGAACGCACGATCGTGGTGTTGCGGCCGACATTGCCGGAACCGAGGTAGCCCTTCTCCAGCACCGCGACGTTCTTCACGCCGAATTCCTTGGCGAGGTAATAGGCGGTCGAAAGACCGTGCCCGCCGCCGCCGACGATGATCACGTCATAGTGGGATTTCGGCTGCGGCTGGCGCCAATGCGGTTTCCAGTTCAGGTTTCCGGAAAGGGCGTTCCTGACAAGCGAGAAGGCGGAATAACGCATGAAAGCATCCAGTTCAGTTGCGCCGGCACATTTGCACAGCCGCAAGGCGGAAGCAAAGACGCAAAGCCTCTCGCAGGTGCAAAAAACTTGAGACAGCCTGCCCTGCAGATCGGCTGCGGCCACGCGTAAAGAGCCGCCTGCCATGTCAAAAGCATGGCTATATTCTTCCTCTCAATATGCTATGGGCCTGATGACGGACCGAAAGACAGGGCGAATGCTGGAGATACTGCAACAATCGGCGATAGCGGCGGGTCGGGCCATTCTCGACATCTACAATGCCGGGCCGGAGGTCACCCACAAGCCCGACTGCTCGCCGGTCACCGATGCCGATACGACGGCCGAACGCATCATCCTGGCGGATCTCGCCGCAGCCTTTCCGGACATTCCCGTGGTCGCCGAGGAAGCGGTGTCCGCCGGTTTCGTGCCGGAGACGTCCGGCACGTCGTTCTTTCTTGTCGATCCGCTCGACGGCACCAAGGAATTCATCAGCCGCAACGACGACTTCACCGTCAACATCGCCTTGATCGAAAACGGCGCGCCGGTCGCGGGCGTCGTTTATGCGCCGGCGCTTGGCATCCTCTATGCAGCGCACCACGGCAAGGCGGTAAAGTCGGTTATCGACGGCAGCTTTCGCCTGACCGAGGAAACGATCATCGGCTGCCGCAGCTGCGGAGATCGCATGGTGGGGCTCGCTAGCCGCTGGCACAACAGCGCCGAGACGATCGACTACCTCGAAAAACACGGCATCGCCGACTACCGGACCGTCGGCTCGTCCTTGAAATTCTGCCTGCTCGCCGAGGGTTTGGCCGACGTCTATCCGCGCTTCAGCCGGACGATGGAATGGGACACCGCCGCGGGCGACGCGATCCTTCGAGCGGCCGGCGGCGAAACGTTGACGATGGACGGCACGCCGCTCACCTACGGCAAGCGCAACCAGAAGGACGACAGCGACTTCGCCAATCCCTGGTTCGTGTCGCGCGGCAAGCCTTGACCGGACTGGATACCTAAACGTTTCTTGGCTGGATCGCGGCGGCGATCAGCTGGCCGATCGATTTCTCGTTGAACGGTTTGTCGATCCGCGGAACATGCCTGAGATAGGTCGGGAAATGCTCGGCGTCGCCGTAGCCGCTGGTGAAGCCGAACGGCATGCCGCGGGCAAGCATGGCATCGGCAACCACGAAACTCGTGTGATCGCCAAGGTTGACGTCGAGGATCGCGAAATCGAAGGCCTGGAGCGTCAGCAGCTCCAATGCCTGGTTCGCATTTCCGGCGATCGTAACCTGCAGGATCCCGAGCGAGGCGAGGATTTCCTCGACGTCCATGGCGATGATGAAGTTGTCCTCGAGAACGAGGACCGTCCGGACGGACGGCGGAAGCTCGGCCATGTCAATGCACTCCATTTTTCACGTACAGCGACGGCAGTCATCGTCGCTGCAGGCGCATTTCCAGGCGGAATGCCGTCCGGAGTCCCGGAACCTCCACTGAGGCAACGGCAACGACTGAGCTTAGGCCCCAATGGCCCGACCTCGCATTTAAAAAAGACATGTGAAGCGTCGAGACGGGATCGGGAACAACCCTTTCGTCGCGGCGTTCAACTCATGCGACGTGGCCCCCGGCCGCAAACCGCTCGACATTTCCGAAGACAGAACTGGAGCAGGAGAATGAAACAGACTGCCGCCGTGCTGAAACCCGAGGTCAGGGACGAAGAATTCGACATCGGCCTGACGAAAGCCTATCGCCAGCAGATGGCGACGGCGCTTTCCGATATCCTCGCCGATACCTACAAGCTGGTCATCAAGAGCCACATCTACCACTGGAACGTGGTCGGGCCCCTGTTCAAGCCACTGCACGAACTGACCGAAGAGCACTACAACGCGCTGTTCAAGGCAACCGACATCATTGCCGAGCGCATCCGCGCCCTTGGGCACCTCGCGCCGGCAAAGCTTGCCGAAGCAAAAACCTTTGCCCCCAGCGCCGCCTCGGTCAACCACACGACGGCGGCGGAGATGGTGGCCGACCTTATCACCGATCACGAAGCCGCGGCGCGGCGCATACGCGACGCCGGCACCAAGGCCGACGAGAACAGCGACCTCGTCACGACGGACATGCTGACCGATCGTCTCGATTTCCACGAAAAGGCGTTGTGGATGCTGCGGGCGATCATCGCCGCCTGACAGGCGCGCACTTTGAAGTCGATGCGGCCAAAGCGCCGCATCGATCGCATATGACGGGGCGCGTCAGATGAACGGCCGCTTCGGCTCGCGCAGCCCTTCCCAGCCGGAAATCGCCAGAAGCCCATCGATATCGCGGACATTGCAGCCCTTCTCCGCCCAGCGGATCAGGCCGCGTTCGGCGAGCTTCTTCAGCGTCTTGTTGGTGTGAACGATCGAAAGGCCGAGCGTGTCGGCCACGTGCTGCTGGCTGATCGGAATGGCGACGCGGCTGTTGCTGAAGAGATCGAGCACCTCCGCCCGCTGATAGAGGAAGGCGATGAGATAGGCGGCTCGCTCCAGCGCGGATCGGCGGCCGATGCTCAAGAGGTTTTCGTCCAGAATGCGCTCCTCGCGCGCCGCGATCCAGGTGAGATCATAGGCAAGCTCGGGGTAGTTCTCGAACAGACGGTTGAGCTTGCCGCGCTCGAAGACGCAAAGGGTAACGGGCGACAGTGCTTCGATCGAATGCTGCATCTCACCCATCAGGCTGCCCTGCAGGCCGATCAGGTCGCCGGGCATCACATAATTGAGGATCTGGCGGCGACCGTCATCGAGCATCTTGTAGCGGAAGCCCCAGCCGGAAAGCACGGTGAAGAGGTGGGCGCTGTGCGCGCCTTCGACAAGAATCGTCGCGCCGCCGTCGACTGCCAGTTCACCGGTCTTGAACTGCGAAACGAAGGCCAGTTCTTCGCCGGTAAAGGCGCGAAAATGATCGAGCTTGCGCAAGGGACAGCTTTCGCAAGGGGTGCGCTTTTCGTTGCGGGCTGTCATTTCGTTCATCGTTCCATCCACCACATGCGTTCGCTCGGGCGTTGGCGCCCAAAACTTCAAGTAGCGCCGGCATCGCAGGTGGCAAGATACAACCCTGAAAACACTTGGTTTTCCGAAGCGTCCCCGCCGACATGCTCATGGACAGCCTGCTCTTGGCGCCCTATCTCTTGGCACTCGACCCCGCCACAGGAGCTTCGCCATGTCCCATCCTGCCTTCGCCCCCGGCAATGTCGCCGTCGTTACCGGTGCTGCGTCCGGCATCGGCCTTGCCGCCGCCCGGCACTTCGCGACGCTCGGCATGCGCGTCGTGCTCACCGACCTCGCAGGCGAGAAACTGGATAAGGCTGCCAGCGACGTCGCAGCCGCCGCCCCGGGCGGGGCGCAGCACGTCACGGCGATTGCAACCGACGTTTCGCGGCTCGACGCGCTCGAAGCACTCGAACGGGAGGTGCATCGGCAACTCGGCGACGTGCATGTGCTCATGAACAATGCCGGCATCCAGCCCGGCAGCGCGATCCTTGGCCCCCTGGCCGCCTGGGAGGCGACGCTCGGTGTCAATCTCTGGGGCGTGATCAACGGTTCGCGCGTCTTTGCATCCCGGATGATCGCCCATGGCAAGGCGGCCGTCATCATCAACACCGGCTCGAAACAGGGCATCACCACGCCGCCAGGTGACCCGGCCTACAACGTCTCCAAGGCGGGCGTGAAGGTCTTTACCGAGGCGCTGGAGCACGAACTGCGCAACACGGCCGGAAGCCAGGTCCATGCGCACCTGCTGATCCCCGGTTTCGTCTACACAGGGCTGACGGCTGGCGGCCGCACGGAAAAACCGGCCGGCGCCTGGACGTCGGAACAGACGGTCGACTTCATGATGGAGAGCCTGGCGCGCGGCGATTTCTACATTCTCTGCCCGGATAACGACGTGCCCCGCGCCACCGACGAACGGCGCATCCTCTGGGCCGCCGGCGACATCGTCGAGAACCGGCCGCCGCTGTCGCGCTGGCATCCGAAATACGGAGAGGCTTTCAAGGCGTTCCTCGACAAGGATCGCGATTGATCCTCCTGCGTTGACACTGCGTTCTCGGCGACGCTTCTGGTGCTCGCGGGGCACATCGTGTTTTGTGGGACGACGATCATGAGGGACTAAAGAATGACGAGCGGCATCCACCACATCACCCTGATTGCCCGGAAAGTCCAGGCAAACGTCGACTTCTATGTCGGCTTCCTCGGCATGCGCCTCGTTAAGCGGACGGGCGGCTATGAGGACGCCAACCAGCTGCACCTCTTCTACGGCGACGCCGAGGGGTCGCCGGGTTCGCTCGTGACCTTCCTGATGTGGGAGGACGGCGGTCGCGGTCGTGTCGGCCATGGCCAGCCGAGCGAGATCGCCTTTGCCATCCGGCCTGAAAGCATCGGCTTTTGGCTGACCCGCGCGCTGCAGTTCAACATCGCCACATCAGGGCCGGCGCAGGAATTCGGCGAGCCGGTGCTGCGGCTCAAGGATCCGGACGGTGTCATCGTCAAGCTCGTCGGCACCGAGGCGGTTTCGGGTGCACCCCCCTGGAGTACGCGCGATATCCCCGCTGAAGACGCGATCCGCCGCCTGCGCGGCGCCACGATCCTCACCGAAAAGCCGGAGGAATCCGTTCGCTTCCTGACGTCCCATTTCGGCTACACGGAAACCGGCGCAACCGATGCGATCCGGCGGCTCACCTCCACCTCCGGCGATACCATCGACGTGCGCAATGCGACCGGTTTCTGGACGTCGGCGCCCGGAACCGGAACGATCGATCACATCGCTTTTCGCGCTCCCGACCGCTCGGCCGTCGAGCGGGTGCACGACGACCTGAAGCGCGACGGTGCCGGCGCAATCAACGCGCATGACCGCAAATATTTCTATTCGCTCTACGTCCGCGAACCCGGTGGGTCGCTCTACGAGCTGGCCAGCGACGTTCCCGGCTTCACCGTCGACGAACCCAAGGAAACGCTCGGCACCGAGCTTTTCGTGCCCGCGCATTTCAGCGCCGCGCGCGAAGAAATGCTGCTCGCCATGCCGCAGTTCGCGCTGCCGGGAGAACCGCGGCTGACTGAGCGCGACCTGCCCTTCGTGCACCGCTTCTATCACCCTGACGTGCTCGATGACCGCACCTTCATGCTGCTGCACGGGAGCGGCGCCAACGAGACCCAGCTCCTCTACCTCGCGCATAAGGTCGACCGTGAAGCGACGCTCGTCGGCATTCGTGGCCGATCGAACGAGGAAGGAACGCCGCGCTGGTTCCGCCGCTATTCACCGACCACCTTCGACCAGAAGGATGTGCGCTCGGAAGCCGAAGCCTTCGCTGCCTTCGTCGAAGGCGCGCGCGACGGCTACCGCATCGATCTCGAGAAGACCGTCTTCATCGGCTACTCCAACGGCGCCAACCTGCTGGTGGCGCTGATGCTCCTGCATCCGGGACTCATCCGAAATGTCGTGCTGATGCGCTCGATGCTCGTGCTTGACGACGTGCCGCCGCCGGATCTTTCGGGTACGAAGGTGCTGCTCTTGACCGGCAAGCACGACAGCTATGGCGACTTCGCTCCACGCCTCAAGAAAGAACTCGCCCGCACTGGTACGGACCTGACCTCGGTCGAACTCGATATGGGTCACGAGATCGGTGCGCCGGATATCGAGGCTATCCAGCGATGGCTGCAGGACAAGGGACTCTAAGGGTTCCTCAGGCCATTCGGCGAACGCTTTCGGAAAGCGAAAAACTTTCGCTCCCTCATGCTCGGGCTTTGCCCGAGCATTCGTACCCACCGGTATCCGCGATGGCGAGGAAGCCCCAGCGCCAGAGTATTCGCAGCCTACCGCGCTCCCTCTGCGCCGGCAAAATCGGCAAATGCCTTGACGAAGGCGACGAGCCGGTCGCGAGCATCGGCATCGGTCAGCGTCCCCGCCTCATCGAAAAGCGTATCCGCCTTGGGCAGCATCAGCCGCTTGCCGGACCAGAGTTCGGCGCCGAGCGTGCGCATGATCGGCAGCCAGGCGTTCTGGCTGAGGATGGTGCCGAAATTGCCGGGCGAGCTACCGGCAAGCGCGAAGGGCCGGCCGCGAAACACCTTGGCGATATCGGCGGAAGGCCGGCTCATCCAGTCGATCGCGTTCTTGAACACGCCGGGGATGGAGTTGTTGTATTCCGGCGTGAACAGGATGACGCCGTCGGCGGCCATCACCTTCTGCTTCAGCACCGTCACGGCATCAGGAATGCCGCTCTCCTTTTCGACATCGCCGTCATAGAGCGGGATCCCGTGCAGCGTCGCGGCGTCGAACGCGACACCGTCAGGCAGATTTTCCGCAGCCGCGCGCATCAGGCCGGTGTTGAACGACGCCTTGCGCAGGCTCCCGGAAATTCCGAGGATTTTCGTCATGGGATCTGGTCCTTCCTACTCCAAGTCCGTGCGGGCGCGCCTCGAATAGCGAGGCGGCATGCGATCGATAGAGATAACGCAACAGCGGTGATGATGGGTCCGCACGAAACCGATGTCCAACGGGATCAGGGGGATAGAGACAAAAAAGCCGGGACGAACCCCGGCTTTTCGATCGGATCAGACCGTTAGACGAGCGGCTTCAGCCGTGCCTCGATCTGGGCGCGCTTCGACTCAAGGAACGGTGGCAGCGACAGGCTTTCGCCAAGCGTCTCCATCGGTTCGTCGACGGCGAAACCGGGACCGTCGGTGGCGATCTCAAAGAGAACGCCATTCGGCTCGCGGAAGTAGAGCGAACGGAAGTAGTAGCGCTCGACCTCGCCGCTCGACGGCAGGCGGAAGCCGTTGAGCCGTTCCGTCCACTCCGTCAGCGCCGCATTGTCAGGCGCCCGGAAAGCGACGTGATGCACGGCACCGGCGCCCTGCCGGGCAATCGGCAGACCCGGCTGAACCGCGACATGCAGTTCGGCCGCAGGACCGCCCTCCCCCATGGTGAAGACATGAACCTCGCCTTCGCCATCCGGCGACGCATAGGTCCGGGCCTTGCTCATGTTCATCACATGCGTGAGGACGAGCTCGGTGTTGGTTATGTCCGGCACGCTGATGGTGATCGGTCCGAGCCCCTTGATCTGGTGCCCGGCCGGAACCGGGCTCTTTTCCCAGGGGTGCGAGGGCTGATGCTCGCCGTCCTCGACCAACCGGAAACGCTGGCCTTCTCCATCCTCGAAATCAAGCGAGGTGCGACCGTCGATCGCGACGACATCACCTGCCGTGACCTTGAGTTGGTCGAAGCGGTCCTTCCACCAGCTAACGGTTTCGGCGCTACCGACCCGAAGGCCCGTGCGCGAGATGCTGTGCGTGCCGCGCCCTTGCGGCCCGACCGGCCAGTCGAAGAACGTCAGGTCCGTTCCGGGCGTTGCGCGCCCGTCGGCATAGAAGAGGTGGTAGGCAGTTGTGTCGTCCTGGTTGACGGTCTTTTTGACCAGCCGCAGCCCCAGCACTTCGGTGTAGAAGCGCAGGTTTTCCGGTGCGTTGGCGGTGATCGCCGTCAGGTGATGGATCCCAGTCAGTTGCAAGCTCATGATTGCCTCCAATGCGTTGGCATTGCTGTTGAGCACCATATGGGATGTCCTATCGTTTCCGACAGTGGACCAATAGAGAACAGAACGTTCTCCTCAGGTGAACAACAAACGACCCGTCAGCGCTGTCGTCGTTGAGACGCAACTGCAATCGGCGCCCGCTCAGCGACGATTGAGATCGCCGAGATAGGTGTTTTCAAGTCGGGAGATTGCGTAGGTCTTGGGGTCGATGTCGACGAGGAGCACGGCCTCCTGCCCCGATCCCGCTTTGGCGAGCAGCTGCCCGTCGGGTGCTGCAATGCGCGACAGCCCGGCAAAGGAGAACAGCGGGTCCGAACCACAATGGTTGACGTAGGCGACGAACACCTGGTTCTCGAAGGCGCGCGTCTGAATCATGTGCTCGGCGATGAAATCGCCGGACCAACCCGCCGGCAGCGCCGTCGGCACCAGAACGGCTTGCGCCCCGGCAAGCGCCAGGCGCCGGACGTTTTCCGGAAACTCGACATCGTAGCAGATCAGCATGCCGCAGGTGACGCCACGATGTGTGAAGAGCCGCGTCGACGGCTCCGGCGCGCGGAAGATCGAACGCTCATAGTCGCCGTAGAGGTGAGACTTGCGGTAGACGACCGGTGCGGCATCGCCATCGACATAGACGGCGCTGTTATAGACGTCGCTGCCGTCGCGCTCGGCAAAGCCAGCGATGAGCGCAATGCCGGTTTCCGCCGAGATCGCCTTGAGGCGTTGAACGATCGCACCGTCAGCCGCTTCGGCAAGCGCCGTCAGCGCTTCTCCGGCGCCATAGCCGGTGACGCCGAGCTCGGGCGTCAAAAGCAGTGTCGCCCCTTGGGCCGCGGCTTCCGCCGCGGCACGGGCAATGCGGTCGAGATTGGCGGCGACGTCACCCGCCGCCGATTGCATCTGGAGGGCAGCGAGCTTCATCATTTTCCATCCGACGACATGGCGCCCAGCAGCTTCGGCAGGTCGCCGAAACGGGCGACGAGGCTGAAGATCACCGCGGCGGTCGTGACGAAGAGAACCGTCACCGAGGCCATGGTCGGCGTATAGCCGTAGCGCAGCGCATTGAAGATCTTGATCGGCAGCGTCTCCACCGTGAAGCCGACCGTCATGTAGGCAACGATATACTCGTTGAGCGACAGCACGAAGGCGAAAGCGTAGCCCGATACGATATAGGGCAGGATCAGCGGCAGCACGACGGTGCGGAAGATCGTGCGTTCATCGGCGCCCATGGTCGAGGCAGCCTCGACGAGAGAACGATCGATCGAGGTAAAGCCGAGCGACAGCGTGACCAGCGGCAGCGTCACGAAGAAGATCGCGTGGCTGACGACGGCCGTCCAGGGCTGGCCATAGAAACCGACGGTCGCCCAGAAGGTGAGCATGCCGAGCGCGGTGATGACCGGCGGTAGCGTGAACGGTGCCACGCCCAGGAGCTGGAAGATGTTCGCCCAGGGGGCTATGCGCCGCCACAGGAACCAGGAGAGCGGCAGCGCAATCGCAACCGCAAGCGCTGCCGAAAGCACTGCCAGCGTCACCGAGGCGAAGAGCGCATTGCGCCATTCCGGATTGAGGAAGATCTCACCGTACCAGGAGAGCGAAAAGCCCTGTGGCGGAAAGGCGAGCGTCTGCTTCTCGTTCACCGAAACGCCGGCAACGACGATCAGCGGCAGCGACAGGAACAGGCCGATCAGGAAGAAGTAGGCCTTGCGGAAGATCGAGGTCATGCCGCTTCTCCCTTGCGTCCGGCAATCACGGTGAGCGCCACCAGCCCGAGCGTGACGAGCACGAGGAAGACGGCCATGGCAGCGGCGAACGGCATGTTGGACTGGTAGATCGCCTGGTCGGTGATCAGCACCGACAGCGTCCAATGCTGCGGCCGGCCGAGAAGCTGCGGCAACAGATAGGAGCCGAGCGCGAAGATGAACACCATGATCAACGTGGCCGTAATGGTGTTGCGCAGCGCCGGCACGACCACGGTGAAGAAGGCTTTGAGAGGCGAGGCCCCAAGCGTTCTGGCAGCCTCGGTTAAGGTGGGGTCGAGACGCACGAGCGCCGGAAAGAGCACCAGAACCGTATAGGGGAATGCCTGGTAGACCATGCCGGTCAGAACCGCGCCGAAGCTCGGCGTCAACGCCTTGGCCTCCGCCATGACCCCGAGCGCGACGAGAATGTTGGTGATCCCGGCAGTGCGCGAAAACAGCGTCGACCAGGCAAAGCCGATGATGACTTCCGAGAGCGACAGGATCGACAGGAGCGCCACCAGCCACACGACCTGTACCTTCCGCGCCATGCGCGTCAGCATGTAGGTGAAGGGCAAGGCGAGCACGACGCAGCAGATCGCCACGATGACGGCGAGCATCAGCGAAAAGCCGAGCACGCCGCCGAAAAAGACCGAGAGGAAGCGGGCGTAATTGTCGAAGACGAAGGCCGGCGTATAGAAGCCGCCCTGCTGGCGCTGGAAGAAGCTGACGGCGATCATCGTGCCGAAGGGTACGACGAAGAAGATTGTCAGCATGGCCGCCGGAAAGAGGAGCGGCAGGTAGTCGCCAAGGGTTTGGGGCGGTTCGCGTCTCATTTCTTCAGCACCACGCAGACATCCGGAGTGAGCGCGATGCCGACCTCCTGGCCGACGGAAACGTCGGGCCGGGCGCGCGGCGTCGAGACGGCGACGATCTGGTGGCCGGCGATATCGACGAAGGTTTCGATCGTGCCGCCGAGGTCACGCACGAAGGTGACCTTGCCGGTGAGTGCGCCGGCGCCGGGCGCGGTCAGTTGCACGTCTTCCGGCCGCACCGACAGCGTGCCCTTGGCGGCACCGTTCGGGAGCGCGAGGCCGGGGATCGCCTGGCCGAGCACCACGGCACGGCCGGAACTGTCGCCCTGAACGTCGAGCAGGTTGGTCTGGCCGATGAAGTCGGCGACGAAGCTGTCGGCGGGGCGGCGATAGATTTCGATCGGCGACGCGGCCTGGCGGATCTCGCCGCCGCTCATGACGACGACGGTGTCGGCCATGGTCATCGCTTCGCGCTGGTCGTGGGTAACGACGATGGTGGTGATGCCCAGCTTCTGCTGCAACTGGCGCAGTTCTACCTGCATCGCCTCGCGCAGCTTCGCGTCGAGTGCCGAAAGCGGTTCGTCGAGCAGGAACAGTTTCGGCGAGATCGACAGGGCGCGGGCAATCGCCACGCGCTGGCGCTGGCCGCCGGACAGTTTGCCGACCGGCCGGTCGGCATAGCCGGAGAGATGGATCATCGACAGGAGTTCGTCGACGCGCTTCTTCTGGTCTTCTTTTGCCGCACCGCGGATGCGCAAGGGATAGGCGATGTTCTCGCCGACGGTCAGGTGCGGAAACAGTGCCAGCGACTGGAACACCATGCCGAGATTGCGCTTGTGCGTCGGCACCCGGGTGATGTCCTCGCCGTCGAGCCGGATCGCCCCGCCGGTCGGCAGATCGAGACCGGCGATCATGCGCAGCAGCGTGGTCTTGCCGCAGCCTGATGGTCCGAGCATGCAGACGAAGGTGCCATGCGGCACGGTCAGGTCGACATTGTTGACGGCCCTGAAGGCTCCGAATTCCTTGACGACGTTTTGAAGGGCAAGTCCGGACATTGTTTCTCCGCGGGAAAGGCCCCTCCGCCTCATGGGAGGGGTTCAGGCGGGGAGCGGCTGAAGGCCCCTCCCCGTCGTTACGCTTTGGCGCTCCCCGGCAAGCGGAGAGCAGTCGGGATCAGCCGACGATCAGCTCGGTCCACTTCTGGTTCAGCCAATCCGACTTGGTCTGGTAGAGATCGTAGCGCGGAATGATCGGCTCGATATCCGACGAAACGGCTGCGAATTCCTTATCGGTCAGATCCGTGACCTCGCGCTTGACGGTCGGCGACGTTCCGACTTTCCGCGACAACGTCGCCTGGATCGAGGGCTGGCACATGTAGTCGATGAAGATATGGGCTTCCTCCGACTTCTGCGAGGCGCGCGACAGCGCCCAGCAACCGGAATCCTGGATGCCGCCTTCCTTCGGGAAGGTGGAACGGACCGGATGGCCGTCGGCAGCCGCAAGGCCGGTCACGTCGTGATAGTACTGGCCCATCGGGATTTCGCCCGACTTCAGCGACTGCTCGAACTGCGCTTCGTCGCGGTACCAGAGGCGAACGTTCGGCTTGACTTCGGCCAGCTTGTCGAAGGCCTTTAGCAGACCCTCTTCCGTGTCGAGCGCATTGGTGCCGCCCATGAAGGTCTTGGCCGTCACTTCGAGCAGGAACGAGTTGGAAACGAGCGCCAGCAGGCCGAGCTTGTCGGCATTTGCCGGATCCCAGAAGGCTGACCAGGAAGTCGGCGCTTCCTTGTAGACGTCGGTGTTGGTGACGAGCGTGATGTACCAGGAAACGGCACCGATGCCGGCGATGCGGCCATCCGGATACTTGTTGACGAAGCGATCGAGCAGGTTCGACGCGTTCTTCATCTTGGCGGTGTCGAGCGGGGTCCAGAGTTCGGTGGACTGTCCCTTCAGCATCGCCACCTGCGACATCATCGAGACGTCAGCCGGAGCCTGGCCGGCGCGGGCGGCCTGTTCGAGCTGGACGAGCCAGGCTTCACCGGTCGGCTCGGCGATCGATTCGACGGCAATACCGGTTGCCTTGGTGAATTCCGGGAAGATGTTCTTGTCGAACGAGGTTTTGAAATAGCCGCCATAGACGCCAACCTTCAGCGACTTGTCCTGCGCGCGCAGGACCGACGGCATCGCCAGCATGGAGGCACCGGCAAGGCCGGCTCCGAGCAGCGTGCGGCGCTTGATGGAAGTGGTGATCATTCGCGTTCTCCTTTGTTTCGGCGGTGATCCGCCTTGTTCCCTGTTCTGTTTGATTTCTTGCACATTTTCAGTCTCAGTGCGCGGCTGTTTTGCGCTCCAGCATGCGCGAATATTGTGTCAGCGGATAACACAACACGAAGAAGATCACCGCGACCAGCCCATAGACCGTGAAAGGTTCGAAGGTTGCATTATTGATCGCATTCGCGGTTCTGAGAAGCTCCTCGAAGCCGATGATCGAGGTAAGCGCCGTGCTCTTGATCAACTGCACGAGAAAGCCGACGGCCGCCGGCCGGGTGATCGCGAAGGCCTGCGGCAGGATGACGAGCCGCAACTCCTGCAGACGATGGAGCCCGAGGCTCGCACCGGCGTCCCATTGACCGCGCGGCAACGCTTCCACCCCGCCGCGCCAGATTTCGGCGAGATAGGCGCTGGCATAGAAGGTGAGCCCAAGGGCGGCGGCTGTCCACGGCTCGATGCGGAAACCAAGCATCGGCAGGCCGAAGAACATCAGGAACAGCTGCATCAGGAGCGGCGTGCCCTGGAAAAGCGCGATGTAGCCGGAGCCGAAGCGCCGCGCCCAGCGGCGCTCGGAGATCCGTGCGGCGAGGATAGCAAGCCCGACCGCGGCCCCGCCGGCAAAGGCGACGGCCGACAGAAGCACCGTCCAGCGGGTGGCGAAGATCAGGTTGCGCAGGATGTCCCAGAAGGTGAACTCGATCATGACACGCCCGCTCCAAGCACGCGGCGACCGCCGGCGACGAACAGCCGTCGAAGCGCCATCGACAGGCCGAGATAGATCAGCGTGACGACGAAATAGGTCTCGAACGAACGGAAAGTGCGCGCCTGCAGAAGGTCCGCCTCATGCGCCAACTCGCGCACCGCGATCTGCGAGACGACGGCCGATTCCAGCATCATGATGATGACTTGGCTGGTCAGCGCCGGAAAAATCACCTTCAGCGCCTGCGGCAGGATGATCTTGACGAAGACCTGACGCGGCTTCAGCCCGAGCGCAAACGCCGCCTCGCTCTGCCCCTTCGGCACCGCATCGAGACCCGCACCGACGATCTCGGTCGTATAGGCCGCCATGTTGAGCGTCATGGCGACGATGGCCGCAACGATCGGGTCGAGCCGGATGCCGAGGCTCGGCAGGCCGAAATAGATGAAGAACAGCTGCACCAGGAACGGCGTGTTCCTGACGACTTCGACGTAGACGGCCACCGCCTTGCGCAAGACGCCATAGCGGCTGCGGCGGGCGGCGGCGAAGAGAATGCTGATCAGGATGCCGAGCACCGTGGTGCAGGCGATCAGGAACACGGTCATGGCCGCGCCATGGGCGATCGCGCCCGCGGCGTCCTTGAGCCAACCGAAGCTGAGGCCGTAGCCCATCGTCGCAACCTTTCCTCAAGCGGGCCGCGAGGGGATCGCCCCCGCGGCCACGGAGCTTGTTAGTCCTTGAGGTTGTCGGGGTTGAGCGGCGTCTTCAGCCAGGCCTCTGAGCTCGCGTTCAACTTGCCGTCCGAGAGCATTTTGGCAACGGAGTCGTTGACCGCCTTCTTCAGGCCATCCTCGCTCTTGTTGAGGCCGATATGCGACGGCGAGGTCAAGAGCTGGAACTTCTGTTCCGGCTTCAGCGCCTCCTGACGGGCCAGCACCTGGGCGCCGACGTCGTTGCCGACGACCATCAGCTGCGTCTGGCCGGAAATGAAGGCCTGGATAACAGCGTTGTAGTTGTCGAAGCGCTGGATGTCGGCACTGGCCGGCGCTGCCTCGGTGAGCGAGGTGTCTTCGAGCGTGCCACGGTTGACGGCAATGGTCTTCTCGGCGAGGTCTTCCTTGCCGGCGACCTTGAGTTCGGCCGGGCCGATGACGGCGATGTAGTAAGGCGCGTAGGCCGCGGCAAAATCGATCACTTCGGCGCGCTCCTTGGAGAAGCCGACGCTCATCAGGATGTCGACGCGCTTGTCGTTGAGATAGGGAATGCGGTTCTGGCCGGTGACGCTGACCAGGTTGAGCTTGACGCCGAGGTCATCGGCGATCTGCTGCGCCACGTCGACATCGTAGCCCTTGATGCTCATGTCGGCGCTTGCCGAGGAGAACGGCGGGAAGTCGGAGAAGATGCCGACATTGATCTGGCCGGCGGACTTGATATCGGCGAGCGCATCGGCCTTGGCGATGCCGGCGGCGGCCCCAAGCATCAGGGCGGCGGCGAAGGCTGTCTTCAGTTTGGTATGGATCGTCATGGTAATTCCCCTACCCGGAAGCTTTGTGATTGTGCAGTCTGGGGTCGGCCGCCGTTTCCGGTCCGGCAGCCGACGAACCCTTAGTCTGGCCTCAGGCGGACTTGCCGGTGATCGCCGGGCTGAAGACCATGAGGCTCAGGATTTCGAACAGCACCTGCGCACCCGCATGGGCCGTGTTGGTGGTCGAGTCATACTGCGGCGCCACTTCGACGACGTCGCCGCCGACGAGGTTGATACCCTTGAGACCGCGGATCAATTCCAACACTTCGCGGGTCGTCAGACCGCCGACCTCCGGCGTGCCGGTGCCCGGCGCGAAGGACGGATCGAGGCTGTCGATGTCGAAGGACAGATAGGTCGGCCCGTCGCCGACGATCTTCTTCGCCCTCTCGATGATCGCGGGAATGCCAAGGCCAGTCACTTCCTCCGCGTGGATCACGGTCATGCCGGACTCGTAGGAGAACTCCCAGAGATATTCGGCCGAGCCGCGGATGCCGATCTGCACGACGCGCGTCGGGTCGAGCACGCCGTCGAGCACGGCGTTGCGGAATGGGCCACCGTGGTGGAATTTGGTGAGGTCGTAGGCGCCGCCGGTGTCGCAATGGGCATCGATATGGATCATGCCGACCGGGCGCTTCTTGCCAACCGCCTTCAGGATCGGGTGGGTAATCGAGTGGTCGCCGCCAACCGACAGCGGCAGAACGCCGGCATCGACGATCTGGTTGATGCGCTTCTCGATGTCGTCATGGCTGAGTTCCAGCCGGTAGCGGCTCTGGAACGGCACATCGCCAATGTCGGCAACCCGCAGTTCCTGCACCGGCGTGCAGCCGAGCACGTGGTTATAGGGGCCGATGCGCTCGATCGTTCGCAGCGCCCGCGGTCCGAAGCGCGAGCCCGGACGGTTGGTGACGCCGAGATCCATGGGAATGCCGACGATCGCCACCTGCAGATTGCCGAAATCCGGGTTTTCCGCGTCAACCGGCATATGCGGCGCCGTCAGGAAGGTCGGGATGCCGGAATAGGGTGCAAGCCGCGTGCCGCTCTTGTTGAAGATCTTGTCGGCGACCTTGCGGAAGGTCGGATCGAACAGTTCGCCGCCGTGGCTCTCGCCGTATTTCGCCTTCAGTTCGGCAAGCTTGTTGTCGTTCCAGGCCATAGGTTCAATCCTCCGTCTTCCATAGCCTGAGGCATGCGCGCAGAGGCGCCACAGAGATTTGTCCGTGGAAGGGCCGGCTCGTCCGGCGCGTTCATGTTCCCCAGGCGTTTTCGCCTTTGTTGATGAATATTAGGCGGCAATTCCCCTAGAAAATCAATTGACATTGTTATAGCGTTTCGTGTGAGAAAAATTCACATGACATCAACCGCCGGAACGCCTCGATTTGTCCAGCCGCCTGCCACCCCTGAACCCCTTGCGCGCCTTCGAAGCGACGGCGCGGCGGGGCTCCGTTTCGGCGGCCGCGCGTGAACTCAACGTCACCCACGGTGCCATCAGCCACCAGATCCGGGCGCTCGAACTCTCGGTCAAGGCGGCGCTGTTCGAACGCGGCGGCAAGCGGCTGAAACTGACACCACAGGGCGCGCTGCTGCTGCCGGCGGTCACCCACGCCTTTGCCGAAATCGCCGCGGCAACGGCGGCGATGACACGGCCGACGACGAGTGGGGAGCTGCGCATCACCTGCGTCCCGGCGCTGTTGTCCTTCTGGCTGATCCCGCGGCTGCACCTCTTTACAGAGCAGTATCCGGACGTGCGCCTGACGTTGATCGCCTCCAACGACGAGGCCTATCTGCATTCGCCCGATGTCGACGTCTGCCTGATCTACGGCGACGGCAACTGGTCCGGTGCCTGGGCCAAGCTCTGGAGCCGCCTCGAACTCTTCCCCGTCGTCAGCCCGACGCTGCTCAACATGCGGCCTTTGCGCTCGGTGCGGGACCTGCGCGACCACGTGATGCTGCATGGCGACGACGGGCGCGAATGGAACACCTGGCTGGCGGCAGCCGACGCCAGCGACCTGCAGCGCGGACGGCAGCATTTCATGAGTGACGCACGGCTTTCGACCGAGGCCGCACTGCACAACCAGGGCGTCGCGCTCGGCGATACGATTACCGCCGGCAGCCTGATCGCGCGCGGCGAACTGATCGCCCCTTTCGACCTGACAGTGCCCGCCAACGACGCCTTCTTCGTCGCCTGCCGCAACGAGGTGCTGGCGGCACCGATCGTGCGCATATTCATCGACTGGATGTTCGAAACGCTCGAAAGCGACCCGATGCCGGAACTGCAGACATCGGCGCGCACGATTATTCGCAGCCGCACCTCGAAATCCGAACCGACTGATCGTAAATCGGAGAAGAACGGTTTTCAGCCGGTTTCGGCGCCGAGCCATGCTCGCCGCACCGATCGTCCGCAGAAACGCAAAGCCAAGGCCTAACCCACAGGAAGCCCCCATGCCGCATTTAAACCCGCTCGTCGAAAAGCTCTCGCCGCCGCCCGTGCCTTCGGTGCTGGCCTGGGCGAAATCCTACGACGGCTCCCGTGGCCCGCTGATCGACCTGTCGCAGGCCGTACCCGGCTATCCCGCGCATCCGGATATGCTGGCCTGGCTCGGTGAGGCCGCAGCCTCAACCGCCTATACCGGATACGGCGCGATCGAGGGCGAAGCTGTGCTGCTTGACGCCTATGCGGCCCATGTTGCCGAGCTCTATGGTGCTTCGGTCACGGCCGACAACATCCACATCACCTCGGGCTGTAACCAGGCCTTCATCTGCACTGCGATGGCGATTGCCGGCGCGGGCGACACGATCCTGATGACCAACCCCTATTACTTCAACCAGGAAACGACGCTGTCGATGCTCGGCATCAATGTCGAACTCGTGCCCTGCGACGCCGGTGCCGGCTTCCTGCCGGAGGTCGATGCGATCGCCGCAGCGCTTCACCCCGGCATTCGCGCGCTTGCGCTCGTTTCGCCCAACAACCCGACCGGCGCTGTCTATCCGCCGGAGTTGCTCGCCCGTATCCATGAGGCCTGCCGCGCCAAGGGCGTCTGGCTGATCCTCGACGAGACCTATCGCGACTTCCTGCCGGATGCGTCCGCAGCACCTCATGGCCTGCTGGCTACCGAAGGCTGGCAGGATAGCTTCATCGGCCTCTACAGCTTCTCGAAATCCTTCTGCATTCCGGGTCACCGCCTGGGCGCGATCACCGCCGGCCCCGCCGTCGTCGAACAGGTGACGAAGATCATGGACAACCTGCAGATCTGCGCGCCGCGCTCGGCCCAGGCTGCGGTCGCCAAAGCGATCCCGGCGCTTGCCGACTGGCGCGAGGGCAACCGCGCCGAGATCGCGGCCCGTGCCGATGCACTGCGCGATGTGATGAGCCGCCTGCCGAAGTGGAAGCTGCAGGCGGTCGGCGCCTACTTCGCCTATGTCCGCCACCCCTACCCGGATATCGACTCGCAGTTCATCGCCGAGAAGTTGGCCAAGCTCGCCGGCGTCGCCTGCCTGCCCGGCGACTATTTCGGCGAGGGCCAGGAAAATTACCTGCGCTTCGCCTTCGCCAACGCGGATGCCGACACGATCCGCCAGCTCGAAGAGCGGCTGGCGAATTTTTCGCCACCGGGCCTCTGAGATTTCGAGTTAAACGTCAAGTCGCGCGGCGCTACCCGCGTCGCGCGATCAGGATACCGACAAGCACGATTGCCCCGCCGATCGCCTGCATCAGACTGACGGGCTCCGCAAGCAGGACCCAGGCGAGGATCGCCGCCACGACCGGCTGGAGCAGAAGCGTCAACGACGAAAAAGCGGGCGGCAGATAGGCGAGTGCATAGGTGATCGCCACCTGCCCGCCGGCATGGCTGACGAAGGCCAGCCCGAACAACATTGCCCAGCCGAACGCCGTCGGCGGCAACAGCGTCGGCTCGAACAGGATGGCCATCGGCAGCATGCAGATCGCGGCCGAAGCCGTGCTCCAGATCATGATGCGTACGGTGCTGAAGAGACTGCGCAGCTGTCCGATCGCCAGGATGTAGCCGGCATAAAACATCGCCGCGACGACGGCGACGCCATCGCCGAGCAGATTGCCATCACCCAGCGCCATAGGTCCGCCCTTGAGGGTGATCACACCGGCGACTGCCGTCACCAGCCCTACCGCAAAGACAACGCTGATCCGCGCCCGGAACAAGAGCCAACTGGCAAGCGTCACGAAGACAGGCGCGAGATTGGCAAGCAACGTCGCATTGGCAACCGATGTCTTGGTCAGCGCATAGTGCCAGGCACCGAGATCGATCGCCAGGAACACGCCGGGCAGGATTAGAAGCGCATATTCCGAGAGCTTTTCCGGCCGCCGCCCGCCAGCACCCTCGGGGCGGAACCAGGTCCAGGCGAGAAGCGGGATCAGGGCCAGCGCCACGCGCCAGAAGGCAGTCGCCATCGGCCCCACTTCCGACAGCCGCACGAAGATCGGCGAGCCACCGATTGCAGCGCCGCCGATGAGAAGGGCAGCCATGGCAACGCGGTTATGGGATTGGGAAGCTTGGGTCACGGGAGGCATCCGGAAAGGCGCGGTCTGAGGCGGGAAGCCGACGAGCTACCAGATGCGGACGGCCGGTGACAGCCCTGTCAGCGCAGAAGCCTGAAGAAAAACGGCCGCCGCAGATTGCGACGGCCGTCGTTCAAACCGTGTGGCACTGTTTTCAGGCAGCGTCAGGAACGTGGACAGTCTTCACTTCGAGGAAGTCCTCGAGACCGAAGATGCCGCCTTCACGACCGTTGCCCGACTGCTTGTAGCCTCCGAACGGGCTGCCATAGCGGTGCGGACCGCCATTGATATGCACCATGCCGGCGCGCAGGCGGGCGGCGACCCGCTCGGCCCGCTCCGGGTTGCCAGTCTGGACATAGGCAGCAAGGCCGTAATTGGTGTCGTTGGCAACGGCGATCGCTTCCTCCTCGGTGTCGAAGGGGATGATCGCAAGCACCGGACCGAACACCTCCTCGCGGGCGATGCGCATGTCGTTGTTGACGTCGGCAAAGATCGTCGGCTTGACGAAGTAGCCGGTCTCGAAGCCCTCCGGCTTGCCGGCGCCGCCGACGATGAGGCGCGCGCCTTCGGCAATGCCGGCCTCGATCAGCGCCTGCACCCGGCCGAACTGGATGTGGCTGACGAGCGGACCGATGTGGCCGCCTTCCTGGGTGGGGTCGCCGACCGTCGCCTCGCGGCCGACGCGCTTGGCGATCTCGACCACCTGGTCGTAAACGCTGCGCTCCACCAGCATGCGGGTCGGCGCGTCGCAGGACTGGCCGGAATTGTTGAAGCATTCGAGCACGCTGCCCGTAACGCGGTCTTCGAGATCGGCATCGGCAAAGACGATGTTCGGCGACTTGCCACCGAGTTCCAGCGTCACGCGCTTGACGGTCTCGGCCGCATCCTTGCTGACGGCGATGCCGGCGCGGGTCGAGCCGGTAAACGACATCATGTCGATATCAGGATGCTTCGACAGCGCCGCACCGGCATTGATGCCGTCACCGTTTACGAGGTTGAAGACGCCGGCCGGGAAGCCCGCCTCATGCACCATTTCGGCATAAAGCATGGCGTTGAGCGGAGTGAACTCGCTCGGCTTCAACACGCAGGTGGAACCGGTCGCGAGCGCCGGCACCACCTTCAGCGCGATCTGGTTGATTGGCCAGTTCCAGGGCGTAATCAGCCCGCAAACGCCGATCGGCTCGCGCAGGATCACGTCGCCATTCGGCAGCCGGTCGCGGGTCTTCAGGCGCTTTAGCGCATCGATGAAGCCCTGAAGGTGGCCGACGCCGACATCGGCCTGCTGTTCGCGGGTCATGGTCTTCGGCGCGCCAAGTTCCATGGTGATGGTGTCGACCATCTCGTCATAGCGGCGCTTGTAGACGGCAAGCAGCTTTTCAAGCAGCGCCAGGCGTTCTTCGACGCTCGTCCGGCTGTAGGTGGCAAAGGCCTTCTTGGCGGCGGCCACGGCCCGGTCGATGTCCGCGGCCGTGCCCATCGAGATCACCGCAACCGGCTTTTCCGTCGCCGGGTTCAGCACCTCGAGATCGTTGGCGACGATGGGGTCCACCCAGGCGCCGTTGATGTAGAACTTGCGTTTGTCGAGCATTCGCTCCTCCTTCCCGTCAGTTTGTCTTTTGTTTTTCAGCAAGCCAGTTCCGGATCAGCATGCGGTAGCGCTCGCCGGAAAAGCTCGGAAAATGTCCGCCGTGAACGATACGCGCGGGTATCTTCAGCAGCCGTTCCATCGACGCCAGGTAGTCGTCGGCATTGGAATGATAGGTGTCCTCGATCAGCGGACCGTCATAGAGAATGTCGCCCGAGAACATGATACCGGTCTTCGCCTCATAGAGCGCGATACCGCCGGGCGAATGGCCGGGTGTATGGATCACCTCGAAGACCCGGTCACCGAGATCGATATGGTCGCCGTCTTCGAGCAGCCGCGTCGCCGGCGCCGCCTTCACCGCGTAGGTGGTCGAGAGATAGGGCTCGGGTGGCAGCGCATCGAAGATCTCGTCGGCCACATAGGGGTCGGCGAGCGTGTTCTTGCGGGTGGGATGCGCCAGAAGATCGGCTTCAGCGGAGTGCACACAACGGCAGTCGAACTCGTGATGGCAGCCGATATGGTCGAAATGGGTGTGGCTGGCGACGGCATCCAAGGCGCGTTCGGTGACGAGCGGCACCCACTGCCGGAGCGACACGACGCCCATGCCGCTATCGACGAGCATGTCACGGTCGCGGCCGCGCACATGCCAGATGTTGCAGCGGTAGAATTCCTGGATATAGGGCTCGTCGATGGCGGTCACGTCGTCGTCGAGCCGTCTCACCCGGTACCAGTTCTCAGCGGAAATTCTCTGCATCGTGCTACGCGTGTCCACCTGTGGCGGGCAAGGCTACGACGTCGGCGGCGCGCACGGCAAGCGGCACAATCTCGCCTTCGCGCACGCTTGCCGATTGCGGCAGATGCGCAACCAGTGCTCTCGTATCGGCCGCGCAAGGCTGCAGGTGGCAGCGGTAATGCGTGCCGAAGAAGGCGCTGCCGGCGACGCGCGCTTCGCCGAGCGCCACTGTCGGTCCCTCTGCCTTGTCGTCGGCGCGGAAATGTTCCGGCCGGATCGTCAGGGTGATGCGGTCGCCGGCCTTCGGTGACGAAGCGGTGAAATTGCCGGCCGGCAGCGCCAGGCTGCCGAGCGGCGTTTCGACATGGGCGGAGCTGGCATCGGCCGCAGCCACACGGCCCGAAACGAAATTGACCTCGCCCATGAAGCCCGCCGAAAACAGCGAGCGCGGGCGCATATAGATTTCCGATGGCGGGCCGAAATCCTCGATCCGCCCCTGGTTCATCACCACGATGCGGTCGGCGATCGCCATCGCCTCCTCCTGGTCGTGGGTGACATGCACGAATGTGGTGCCGACCCGCTTCTGGATCGCCTTCAGCTCGTCCTGCATCTGGCGACGGAGCTTTAGGTCGAGCGCGCCGAGCGGCTCGTCGAGCAGAAGCACATCCGGATCGACGGCAAGCGCCCGGGCGAGCGCCACGCGCTGGCGCTGGCCGCCGGATAATTCGTGCGGACGCTTCCCGGCAGAGGCCTTTAGCCCGACCAGATCAAGGAAACCCAGCGCCTTCTTGTCACGCTCGGCCTTGGCAAGACCGCGCATCCGGAGCCCAAAGCCGACATTGTCGACCAGGCGCATATGCGGAAACAGCGCATAGTCCTGGAACATCGTTGTCGTCGGGCGCTTCGCCGGCGCCACATAGGTCATGTCCTGGCCGGCGATGGTCACGCGGCCGGCACTCGGCGACTGAAAGCCGCCGAGGATCGAGAGCAGCGTGGTCTTGCCGCAACCCGAAGGCCCGAGCAGCACGATGAATTCGCCGGCGCGGATATCCAGCGACACGTTGTCCAGCGCCGTGAAGGCGCCGAAGATCTTGCTGACGTTTTCGATCGAGACGGAAGCGGTCATTGTTTTTTCGTCCTTCCGAACAGGGAAAGCTCAAGGATGAGAAGCACGGCGACGGAGGCGAGAAACACCAGCGAGCCGATGGCATTGGTCTTGGGGTTGAGGCCGGAGCGCAGCAGGCTCCAGATCTCGACCGGCAGCGTCACGTCGAAGCGCGACAGCAAGAAGGCGATGATGAACTCGTCCCAGCTGAAGGTGATCGAGAGGAAGAAGGCGGCGAGGATCGAGGGCATCAGCATCGGCGCCGTTACCAGCGCCATCACCTTGAAATCATTGGCGCCGAGGTCACGCGCCGCCCGCTCGATATTGATGTGGTGATCGCCCATGGAGGCGTAGATGATGGCAAAGCAGAGCGGCAGGTTGATCACCACATGACCGATGCCGACGGTCATCAGCGACAGCGGAATGTGCAGCGCGTTCATCAGCGAAAGCAGACCGAGCGCGATGATCAGGTAGCTGACCGTCATCGGTGCGATGAGCAGGCCCCGTTGCAGCGCCGAGCCCGGCAGCTTGTAGCGCGCAAGCGCGTAAGCCGCGAGAAAGCCGAGCAGCACGGAGACGACCGAGGAGACGAGCGCCACCACCATCGAATTGCCGAGCGCCGCCATCAGCTTGCGGTCGGCGAAAACAGCCCCGTACCATTGCAGCGAAAAGCCGTTGAACGGCGGCACCGGGAGGCGGCCGTCCTGGAAGGAAAACAGCACCAGCACGGCAACCGGCAGGAAAATGAAGGCGTAGACGAGGACGAGATAGGTCCAGGAGAGCACGCTTGCAAAGATCCGGCGCAGCATCGTCAGGCCCTCTCGATCTTCAGCCAGCGGGCGCAGGCGAGATAGGCGACGGTGACGGCCAGCATCAGGACGATCGACAGCGCCGCCGCCATCGGGAAATCCGCCCGGCGTCCGAGCTGCAGCATGATGATCTGCGGCAGCACCAGCTCGTTGTTGCCGCCAAGGATCTGCGGCGTGACGTAGTCACCGATGCAGAGCACGAAGGTGAGGAATGCGCCGGTCATGATACCGGGCAGCGTCAAGGGCAGTACCACATGCCAGAAGGTCTGGAAGGCATTGGCGCCAAGGTCCGCTGCGGCGCGGCGGTAGTTCGGCGACAGCTGGATCAGGTTGGAATAGATCGTCAGCGTCAGGAGCATGACGAAGAAATGCACGAAGCCGATCACCGTCGCCGTGCGCGTGCTCGCCAGCTCCAGCGGCTCGGAGATCAGGCCGATGGTCATGAACATCTGGTTGATCACGCCGTTCTTCGACAAGACCAGCAGCCAGGAATAGGAGCGCACCACGTAGGAGGTCCAGAACGGCAGGATCGCCAGGATCAGCGCCATGCGCTGCAGCCGCTTCGGCACGCGCTCGGCGATGATCCAGGCGAGCGGATAGGCAAGCAGCACCGAGATTACCGTGACGATGACCGTGATCTCAAGCGAGTTGACGAGCCCTCGGAACAGGGCGTTCTCGGAGAAGAAGCGGATGTAGTTGTCGAAGTTCCAGGCATGGACGATGTCCCGCCCCTCGCGCCTCCAGAGGCTCATCGCCGCCATGAAGGCGAAGGGCACGACGAAGAAGGCGACGGTCCACAACAGCGCTGGAGCAACGAAGCCCCAGGCCTTTCGGCGGTCGGCGTCTTCAAGCGCTGTCGCTGATGTCAAAGCGGTGTCTGCCATTACCGTCCCAGATCTAAGGATTTCCGGCGAGCAAAGAAAAATGGCAAGCGCGACACGACGCGCCCGCTGTTGTCGTTACTGCTGCAGCATCTCCGTCCAGGCATCCTGGAACTTCTGGTCGAGTTCGGCCGAGGGGATCGGATAGAGCTGCGTCTTCTTCAGGTATTCGGCCTGCTGGTCGAAGCGAAGTGCTGCCTTCTGCTTGTCGGTCAGATGCTCGCCTGCCTTGGCATTGGCCGGCATCGCCCAGTAGCAGGAGGACGTCGCAAGCCGCGCCTGGCCCTCGGGGCTGACGATGTACTGAACGAACTTCAGCGCCAGATCCTGCTTGGTCGAATCCTTCATCACGCCGATCGACTGCGCCCAGCGCACCGCACCCTGTTCGGGGATGGTCCAGTCGAGACTCGGCTTGTCGGCCGAAAGAACTGCGGTGATCCATTCGCCGCCACCGACGAGGATGTCGACTTCGCCGGTCGCAAGTGCGGTCTGCGAGGAGACGACGTCGCTCACCTGCTTGGAAACCGCGCGCATCGCTGCGAGCTTCTCCTTGATCGCCGGCATGTCCGCGTCGCTCAGATCGGCAGTCTTCTTGCCGAGGCCAAGCCCGACGAGACCGATCATCGGCAGGTAGTAGTCGTAGAGCGCGATGCGACCCTTGTACTTGTCCGACCAGATGATCGACAGGTCCTGCATGTCCTTCGGGTCGACCTTGGTCTTGTCGTAGGAAATCGTGTTGTAGCCGAACTTCTCGGTGACGGCGTAGGTCTTGCCGTCCTTCATGTTGTTCGCCTCCATGCGCACTTCCGGGAAGATATCCGCGGTCGGCAGCGCATCAGCCGGCATTTCGGCGAGCAGATCGAGATCGATGGCGCGATGCACATCGACACCGTCGATCACGAGCACGTCCCAGTCGCCCGGCTGCGACTGGTCGAGGATCGAGAGCCCTGCCCCGGTGCCCTCATAGACCTTGACGTTGACTTTGACGTCGTTGGCCTTCTCGAACGGTTCGAGAAGCGCCGGATCGGTGTGGTCGCACCAGACGAGCGCATTGAGCTCTTCCTGGGCAAAGACCGGCGCGGGGGCCGCGACCGTCGACAGAGCGGCGATCGCGATTGCGGCCGTGGAGGAGAAAAAACGGCGCAGGCGCGCACCGTCACGAACTGACTTCATCATGCTGTTGCCCTCTTGTTTTGACGCTCGTTTCGGCGTCTTCAAAAAAAGATTGAATGAATTCATTTTTTAAGTCAATCTCAATTTTGAACCAATTCATAATTCGGGGAAACATCGGATGACGGGACTGCGCGCACGGCAAAAAGCCGACAGAAACAGGCGTATTCTCGACGCCGCCAGCGCGCTCTTTCGCGAAGTGGGCTACGACAGCGCGCGTATCGAGGTCATTGCCGAGCGCGCCGAAATTTCGGTCGGAACCTTCTACAATTACTACGAAAACAAGGGCGACATCCTGCTTGCCACCGTCTCGATGGAAGTCGAGGAGGTGCTCGCCGCCGGGCGTGCGATCGTCGACAACCCGCCGGCATCGGTCATGGGCGCGCTGGATGCGCTGATCGGCGAATATTACGACCACTCGCTCTACTATCTGAGCAAGGAGATGTGGCGAACGGCGATGGCGATCTCCATCCAACAGCCGGAAAGCCCGTTCAGCAAACGCTATACAGAGCTCGATCGCAGGCTGTGCGATCAGGTCTCAACCCTGATCCTCAGATTGAAGGCCAAGGGCGTGGTCGCGATCGATGTCGACGCGGAGGCTGTCGGAGAGATGCTCTTCCACAATCTCAATACGATGTTCACCGAATTCGCCAAGCGCGAGACGATGTCGCTGGACGACCTTAAGGCCCGCGTTTCTCGCCAGAACCGACCGCTTGCAACACTCATCACGACGCGCTGATCATCACAAGAACACGACCCGAGCGCATCAGCTTGCGGGCAAAGAGGGAACATCATGAACGATCTTGAACAGGCGGTGCTTCAGGCCGCCGACCGGCTGGTCTCTGCCTTTGCAAGGCACGATCGGGAGGCCTATTTTTCAGCCTTCGCGCCTGACGCCACCTTCATTTTTCACACGCTCGATCGGCCGCTGTTAAGCCGCGCGGCCTATGAGGCGGAATGGTCACAATGGGAGGAACGGGATGGTTTTCGCGTGCGCGCCTGCCGGTCGAGTGAGCGGCACGTCCAGGCCGTAGGCGATGTCGCGGTCTTCACCCATCGCGTCGAGACGGAACTGGAGTTCAACGGCGAGCCGGCCAGGGCGGACGAGCGGGAGACGATCGTTTTCCGGCGGGGATCGTCAGGCAATTGGATCGCCGTGCACGAGCATCTGTCGCGCCAGAGCTGAAAAGAGAAAAGTCAGAAAGCACCAACGACGACGGCGCTGACGAAGGAAAAGGCTGCGGCGATGGCAATCGCGTGCGGGACCAGATGGACGAACGACCGGCGCGCAGGTGCGGAGGCATAAAGTGCGTATCGGGATTGGATCATCGGCCTCGATGCGTTCATCGCGTCTCTCCGTCGTTTCATCCGCAGGTTCTTGCCCGCCTTCTCTCTTGTTCTCCTATATTCTCGATTGAGTTTATAGATATTATTTTTCTGAAATGGCGCGATCCGTGAAAAATCGGTCCGGCCCCGCAAACAATCGTCAGTGCCGGTTGCGGTCGCGGTCCTGGAGATGTTTGGACCAGGTCTTGCTGAACCATGGCGTCAGCAGCGAGACGTCCGAGCCTCGGTGCGAACGCGTCAGCGCGCTGTCGGTCTCCACACAGGTCCAGACGGTGAAGCCCGTCAGCTCATGTTTGCCGAAGGTCTGGATCAGCGGAATATCGGCCGCATCACGGCCCCGGGCAACCGCAATGCGCCCTGCCCGCCGCTGGTTGTTCTTGGCGTCGAAGGTGTGCCAGCTGTCGCCGAGGAAGACCTCGAACCAGGCATTGAAGTCCATCGGCGCCGGATTTTCACTCCTAGGGATGTCGGCCATGTAGCCGTTCACGTAACGCGCCGGCATGTTCATGCAGCGGCAGAACGCGATCGCCAGATGAGCATAGTCGCGGCTGACGCCAACGCGATCTTCATGGGCTTCGAGCGCTGTGCGCATGGTCTGCGCATAACCATAGCTGAAGACGAGGCGTTCATGCACGTAGTCGCAAATCGCCTGTACCCGCTCCCACCCTGCCGGCACGTGGCCGAACAGCCGCCACGCGACCGCGCCAAGCCGGTCCGTCTCGCAGTAGCGGCTCGCCGCGAGATAAGGCAGCCACGAAGCCGGCAGGCTTTCGACCGGCACCGCATCCGCCAGCGGGTCCGTGGCGTCGAGCCTGCCGTCATCCTCGATCACGGCATCGTAGGAAAGCTTGAAGTCGCCTTCCGGCACCGTCATCCGCAAACAGGTATTGCCGTGGGGATCGGTGATCTGCTCCATCTTGACGATTGGCGAGGAGACCGGCCCATGTTCCCGGCGCAGTGTCGAGCGCCGCTCCGGCACGACTGACAGATAGGTCATCATCGGGGTCGGCTGCGGGCAGCGAATGCCAATTTCATAGCCAAAGCGCACGAACATCTCGAAATCCCCCAGGACATCAATCGGGAGCGAGGAGCCCCCTGGTTGCCGCCCGCGGAACCCTGCGGGCACGCCTTGGTTTCGGTTTGCACACGACAGCTTCGCCGAAGGGCGCCGGCCGCATGCCGGAGATGCAGGAGGCAGCCCCCTATGGGGCGTGCCGATGCCGTAGAGAACGATAGTACCGCATCGGGATGCGAGGGCGGAATCACATTTCGTCCACGAACCCATCACGGACCGCAACGCGGCGCTCCGTGCGACGAGAACGCAAACGGGAGTGGATTGTTCCGCCGCGGGCTTTCTATAGCCCGACGGCGTCCTTGAACTGGTACCACCAGGAGCCGATCGTCGAATATTGCGCGCGGAACATGCGCCCGCCGGGGAATGGGTACCAGGGCAGTTTCTCAAAGACATCATAGCGCGTCGTGTCGCCGTCGATCGCCTCGGCGAGCGTGCGTCCGAAGAGATGCGAACCGGTGACGCCGTGGCCGCTGTAGCCATGGGCGAAATAGGTATTGCTGCCGATCCGGCCCATCTGCGGCACGCGGGTGAAGGAGAGCGCGAAGTTGCCGCTCCAGGCATAGTCGATCTTCACGCCCTTCAATTGCGGAAACACCTTTTCGAGGTTGGGCTTGAGCTTGGCGACAACGTCGGCCGGATCGGTACCGCCGTAGACGGTGCCGCCGCCGAAGATCATGCGTTTATCGGCGGAGAGCCGGAAATAATCGAGAATGTAGCGCACGTCCTCGACGCACATGTCGCTCGGGATGAGCGAATGGGCGCGTTCTTCGCCAAGCGGCGCCGTGGTGATCATCTGGGTCGAGACCGGCATGACGCGCGAGACGAGCTTCGGCACCGCATCGCCGAGATAGGCATTGCCGCAGAGCACGACGATACGCGCCGACACCTGCCCGCCTTCGGTATAGACGGTGGGCCTTGCCGCTTCATGATCAACGCGCGTTACTGGCGACTGTTCGTAGATCGTGCCGCCGATGCTTTCGAAGGCACGCGCCTCACCGAGCACGAGATTGAGCGGATGCATGTGGCCGCCGGTGGTATCCAGCATGCCGCCGCAATAGGCGTCGGACTTAACGAGCTTGCTGAGCGCCTCACGGTCGAGAAGCTGGTGATCGTCCATGCCGTATTTGCGCCAGAGCGCCTGCTTGGCTTCGAGCTCCTTCATATGCGCCGGCGTATAGGCGGCGTAGATGTTGCCCGGCTTCAGGTCGCATTCGATCTGGTACTGGCTGACGAGACGACGGATGATCTTCCCGCCCTCCTGCACCAGCCCGCCGATGAAACGCGCCGCATCGTCGCCATAGCGGCGCCGGATGGTCGACAAGCTGGCGTTGAGGCCGTTGACCACCTGACCGCCATTGCGGCCCGAAGCACCCCAGCCGACCTGAGCCCCTTCGATGACGACGACCTTGTAGCCTTTTTCAGCCAGGTGGATCGCCGTCGACAGACCGGAATAGCCGGCGCCGACGACGCAGACGTCGGTCTCGACGCGGCCCTGCAGCCGGACCGGCGTGCGGATGATGTTGCGGGAGGCGGCATAATAGCTGGTGGGGTAGCTGCCGTCGCCGGCATAGGATTTCTGTTTCGAAAGCATCAGACGATTTCCAGATAGGCGCTGAATTCGTAGTCCGTGACCTGCTCGGCAAAGCCTGCGATCTCCTGGCGTTTGCAGGCGATCAGCATCGAGCGCAGCACGGGATCGAAGATTTCGGCGGCAATCGGCCCTGCCTCGAAGCTGTCGACCGCCTGCCCCCATTCGGAGGGAATTTTGGGCAATTTCTCCGTTGCATAAGCGCGTCCTGAAACTGGCGCCGGCGGCTTCCACTTGTTGCGGATGCCGACCAAGGCGGCGCCGAGGATCGCGGCAATGACGAGATAGGGATTGGCATCCGCGCCGGCGACCCGATGTTCGATGCGGCGCGCATAGGGATTACCGCCGGGAATGCGGATCGCCGAGGTGCGGTTCTCATACCCCCAGCAGACAGCGGTCGGCGCATGCGTGTCGGGCCGCAGCCGCCGGTAGGAATTGAAGTGCGGCGCAAAGAGCAGCGTCGTCTCGGCCATGCCGCGCAAGAGACCGGCAACGGCATTCTTGAGGATTGGAGACCCCTCGTCGCTGCCGTCGTTGAAGACGTTGTTGCCCTCCTCGTCGAGCAGGCTGAAATGGACATGCATGCCGTTGCCCGAGCGGGTGCCATAGGGCTTGGCCATGAAGGTCGCAGCAAGACCATGCTTGCGCGCCACGCCCTTGACGATTCGCTTGAAGAAGATCGCGTCGTCGGCCGCCTTCAGCGGGTCGTCCGTGTGAAGCAGGTTGATCTCGAACTGCCCGATGCCGTTTTCGGCGATCGCCGCATCCGCCGGCACGTTCTGCCGGGCGCATTCCTTGTAGACGTCGGAGAAGAACTCGCCGAAGTCGTCGAGCTCGTCGATCGACAGGATCGCATCGGAATCGAGCCGTTTGCCGGTATAGGGCGAGATCGGCGGCACCGCGCTGTCGGGCTCCGGATCGATCAGGTAGAATTCCAGTTCGGTCGCGACGACGGGGCGAAGGCCGAGTTCCTTGTATTCCCGCACGACCGCTGCCAGGGCCTGGCGCGGATCGGCAAGAAACGGCTTGCCGTCCTCGAGCTGCAGCCAGAGCGGCACAAGCGCGCTCGGCCGCGAAGTCCAGTTGACCGGCAGCGCGCCGCGGCCGGTGACGCCGCAGATGCCGTCCCGGTCGCCGCTCGCAAACACCTGCTCGCTGTTGATGATGTCCTCGCCCCATACATCGACGCCGACGATCGAGAGCGGCATGCGGATGCCGCCGCCGAGAACCTTGCCCGCCTGCTCCACCGGCACGCGTTTGCCCCGCATGATGCCGTTGAGATCGCAGACAACCGCCTGGATGCTTTCAATCGGCCCGTTCTGCTCGAGCCATGCCTTGAATGCGCTGGGATCTTCCGCGTCGAGCGACATATCGCAAATCTCTTTTTGTGATCACATTTTCAGAAAGTTGACATAATTCAGGAATTGGAGTCAAGCATCGGCGGTGCTATCAGGCATTTGACATAGAGCGGGGGGCGGAAAAGTGTATGCAGGCGTTTGCCAAACGCCGCTCTCGCCGATGAGAAAGCCGTCGCAATTCGGGCAAAAGGACATGCGCACTTGAAACCCCTTGTCTTACCGCCGCTGGTGCGTCCCGATGGCATGACGACGCACGACTATGCCTTTCACCGGCTGCGCCAGGCGATCATGGTCGGCGCGTTCCGACCCGGCACTTCCGTCACGATCCGCGGCCTGGCCGAGGCGCTTGAAAGCAGCCCCACTCCGGTGCGCGAGGCCTTGCGACAACTCACCTCGATCGGCGCGCTGCAGTTCCTCGAAAACCGTCGCATCGTCGTACCGCACATCACCCCTGCCCGGTTCGAAGAACTGATCTCGTTGCGCATCGCGCTCGAAAGCCATGCCGCCCGCCGGGCCGTCGCCCATCTCTCCGAACGCCAGATCGAGAAGATCATGGCGATCGACGACAGCATCGAGACGGAGATCCGTCGGGGTGACAAGGTGGCGGCGCTGATCGCCAACCAGGCGTTTCACCGGATGATCTACACGGCCAATCCCGACGCGGTCGCCATGCCGCTGATCGAGAGTGTCTGGCTGCAGCTCGGCCCGATCCTCGGGATCGCCATGGAACACGTGACCGAACTCTACGTCGTCGACCGCCACCGCGAGGCGATCGAGGCGCTGAGGCGCCGCGATGAGAACGCTGCTGCCGACGCAATCGCTGCCGACATCCGCGAGGGTATCGGCGGCTTCGACCAGCAGGCGGTCGCGCGGTTGCTGCGCTTGGCCGCCTGAGATCACTGCCGTCAAAATTTTAGTGTGACTAAAATTCCGTATTGACAACGTTCAATCACGGCACCAAAGTCGTGCAAATACAGACGCATAGTGACGGGAAGCGAGCTTCCCGGCTTCATGTCCGTGCATTCGAGGGGGAGGAGTCCGCTTGAAGAGCCAAAGACCCAAATCCCGCCGCAAGACAGGCGCGGGCCTCAAGCATTCCCCATAGCCGACTTTGCGCCGTTCTCCGGCGCTCCTTTCACCCATCACAGTCGACCACAGCCGCCTGACCGGTTGGCGGCATCTGATTTTCTCAAGCCAGAATTGGAAACACCATGAAAGAACTCACCAAGAGCCGTTTTGCAGCGCTCCGCCGCACGATGGCCGAAAGCAATGTCGGCCTCGTCGCGCTGGCCCCGGGATCGCACATGGATTGGCTGATCGGCTACCATCCGCATCCCGACGAACGTCCGTGCCTGCTTCTCATCGGCCCGGAAAAGGAAGCGTTCCTGATGCCGGCGCTGAATGCCGAAGGCACGCGCGAGCACACCGATATCGCCTTCCACAACTGGGCCGACGACATTGGCCCGAGCGACGCCCTGACCGCAGCGCTTACCGATGTCGGCGCCGCAAAGCCCGGCCGCGTCGTGCTCGACGAAACCATGCGCGCCGATTTCGCGCTGCTGCTGATCGATGCGCTGCCCGCCGATACCGCCCGCGAATTCACCCCGGCAACGCTCGGCGCGCTGCGCATGCGCAAGGACAAGAGCGAATACGCGCTTCTGAAGATGAACGCCGGCATCGCCGACCGCGCCATGCAGGCGGCGTTTTCCAAGATCCGTCCGGGCATGACGGAGAAGGAACTGGCCGCCGACATCCGCGCGCACTTCGCCTCGGAAGGTGCTGCACCCGCCTTCTGGATCGTCGGCGCCGGCGGCAATGGCGCCTTCCCGCATCATTCGGCGAGCGAACGGGTGATCGAGGAAGGCGACGCCGTCGTCATCGACATCGGCGGCCGCAAACAGGGCTTCCCGAGCGACATTACCCGCATGGCGATCGTCGGCCGCGCGCCCGAAGGCTACGGGCAGATCCACACGATCGTCGAAAGAGCCGTCCAGGCGGCCCTGAAGGCGGCTCGCCCGGGCGTTCTCGCCAAAGAGGTCGATGCTGCCGCCCGTAAAGTGATCTCGGACGCCGGCTACGGCGAGTACTTCGTCCACCGCACCGGCCACGGCATGGGCATCGACGGCCACGAGCCGCCCTACATCACCGCGACCTCGGAAACCGTGCTGGAAGAAGGTATGGTCTTCTCCATCGAGCCCGGCATCTATCTGCCCGGTCGCTTCGGCATCCGCCTCGAGGATATCGTCATCCTGCGCGAGGATGGGCCGGAGGTTCTTTCCTCGCTTCCCCGCGACGTTCACGTCGCGAAGGTCTGATCAAAGTTGCGGCGCCCCAGGGCGCCGCTTCTCTCTGCGCACTTCGCCGAGCCTTACGGCTATTGAACCGGCCGCTTGCGCGGCTTCGCCGGCTCGCTCCCCTTCTTGCCAGGTTGCTTCTTGTAGACGGGCTGCTGCTGCTCGACCGGCGGCCAGATCCAGTAATAACCATAGGGCTTGCGCTGGATCCCCTCGTAATACTCGCCCTTCCGCGTCCGCATCTGCGCCTCGGCATCCCCCGCAGCCGTCGCCATGACGAAGAATGCGCCGAGCACGGCTGCGACCACGAACTGATATTCCGATTTCATCATCACCAGAGCTCCTTGCCTCCCTTGTCTACGCCTGAGGCGGGCGGGGTCAACCGCTGTGCGTCTATCAGTTCTTGCTTGACGACCCCAACCAGCTTGATCATATTGGTGAGATGTCAGACCAATTTGGCCTCTGGGGAGGGAGCCGAATGAATGAACCGGCAAGAGCGGCACTGATGCCCCTGCCCCCGGCCGACCGGGCCCAGCAGGTGATTGCCGCGTTGGCTGACTACATCGAACAATCGGGCCTCAAACCCGGCGAGCGCCTGCCGGCCGAGCGCGAACTGATGACGGCGCTGGCGGTCGGCCGCTCGACCATCCGCGAAGTCATCCGCCACTTCCAGGCACTCGGCGTCGTCGAGGCACGCAAGGGCAGCGGCACCTATCTCTTGCGCACGATCTCCGGCGCCACCGTCCATATGCCGCTCACGCTCGACGCCGCGCATCTGCGTGACGTGCTGTTGATGACGCTCGAAGTGCGCCGCGGCATCGAGGTCGAGGCCAACATGGTCGCCGCGCGCCGGCGCACCGAAGACGACCTGAAGATCATCGAAATCAAGCTCAACGAGATGGAGCGCGTGCATATCGCCAAGGGTACGTCGGGGCCGGAAGACCTCGCCTTTCACCTGGCGATCTACGACGCCACCCACAATCCGCTGTTTCGCCAGCTGCTCGAACAGATGCGCGAGGCCTTCGAGCGCTTCTGGGACCATCCTTTCGACCGAACGGACTTCGCCCGTCGCTCCTTCCCGTTCCACCGCACCCTCTTCAACGCGATCGCCGCTCAGGACCCTGAGACGGCGCGCGAAGAAACGCTGAAAATCCTCGCGATCGTCGAGGAAGACATCAAGGAAATGTCCAAATGACCAACGGCCTCGATCCGTTCGACCACGCCTCGCTGATCGTCGCGCATGACGAAGGCCACGCCTTCGACGCCGTCGTGCCGCCGATCGTGCAGACTTCGCTTTTCACCTTCAAGGACTATGACGACATGGTCGCCTCCTACCGGGGCGAGCGCGTGCGGCCGATCTATACCCGGGGCCTCAACCCGACCGTGCGCATGTTCGAGGAGATGCTGGCGAAACTCGAAGGCGGCGAGGACGCGATCGGCTTTGCGAGCGGCATGTCGGCGATTTCGTCGACCGTGCTCTCCTTCGTCGAACCCGGTGACCGCATCGTCGCTGTCAATCATGTCTATCCCGACGCCTTCCGCCTATTCGGCACGCACCTGAAGCGCATGAAGATCGAGGTGACCTATGTCGACGGCCGCGACGAGGAAGCGGTCGCCAAGGCGCTTCCCGGCGCCAAGCTCTTCTATATGGAAAGCCCGACGAGCTGGGTGATGGACACCCACGACGTTGCGTCGCTGGCCCGCCTCGCCAAGGACCAGGGCATCATCACCGCGATCGACAACAGCTGGGCAAGCCCGATCTTCCAGCAGCCGATCTCGCTCGGCGTCGACCTCGTCATCCACTCGGCTTCCAAGTATCTCGGCGGTCACTCTGATGTCGTCGCCGGCGTCGTCACCGGATCGAAGGAACTGATCGGCCGCATCCGCTCGGAAGCCTATCCCTATCTCGGTGGCAAGCTCTCGCCCTTCGACGCCTGGCTCCTGATCCGTGGCCTGCGCACCCTGCCGATCCGCATGAAGTCGCACGAACGCTCGGCGCTTGAAGTCGCGCGGCGGCTGCAGGCCCATCCGCTGGTTGAAAAAGTCTGCCACCCCGGGCTCGGCAACACCCTGCCGCCCGGGCTCTCGGGCACATCCGGCCTCTTCTCCTTCATCTTCCGCGAGGGTGTCGATGTCCGGCGCTTCGCCGATCATCTCGAACTCTTCAAGCTCGGCGTTTCCTGGGGCGGACACGAAAGCCTCATCGTTCCGGGCGAAGTCGTGCTGTCGCAGAAAGCCCAGCCGAATTCCGCGGCCGCCTTCGGCATCTCGCCGCGGTCGGTACGGCTGCATGTCGGCCTGGAGGGAACGGAGGCCCTCTGGAGCGATCTCGAAGCGGCGCTCGCCGTCGCTTCGACTGACTGACAGGGGCGGGATCAAGATCCCGCTTCTCCCACTTTGAAGCAGAACCAACGAAGAAAAGAGGGAACATAAAATGAAAAAACTGATCACTGCCACGCTTCTCGCCACCCTGATGGCCGGAAGCGCACTCGCCGACACCAAACTGAAACTGGTCGAAGTCATCACCAGCCCGGAGCGCACCGAGACGCTGAAGTCGATCGTCGCCAAGTTCGAGGCCGCCAACCCCGGCACGACGGTCGAGATCATCTCGCTGCCCTGGGGCGAAGCCTTCCAGAAGTTTGCGACCATGGTTTCGGCCGGCGAACTGCCTGACGTCATGGAAATGCCCGACACCTGGCTGTCGCTCTATGCCAACAACGGCATGCTCGAAAGCCTTGAGCCCTACCTCGCCAAGTGGGAGCACACGGGCGGGCTGACGGAGCGCGCGCTCGAACTCGGCCGCGACATCAACGATACCGCCTACATGCTGCCCTACGGCTTCTATCTGCGCGCGATGTTCTACAACAAAAAGCTGCTCTCGGAAGCCGGCGTCAGCGAACCGCCGAAGACGATGGACGATTTCGTCAAGGCATCCGAAGCCGTCTCCAAGCTGCCGGGCAAATCCGGCTACTGCCTGCGCGGCGGCCCGGGTGGCCTCAACGGCTGGGTGATGTTCGGCGCGACGATGGCCGGCAGCAACACGTTCTTCAACGAGGACGGCACCTCGACCATGAACAGCGAAGGCTGGGTCAAGGGCCTGACCTGGGTGATCGACCTCTACAAGAAGGGGCTGGCACCGAAGGACAGCGTCAACTGGGGCTTCAACGAAATCGTCGCCGGCTTCTACAGCGGCACCTGCGCCTTCCTCGACCAGGATCCGGATGCGCTGATCGCCATTGCCGAGCGCATGAAGTCCGAAGACTTCGGCGTCACCACCATGCCGAAGGGCCCGAGCGGCAAGGCGTTTACCACCATCGGCTTTGCCGGCTGGTCGATGCTGTCCGCCAGCCAGAACAAGGACCTCTCCTGGAAGCTGATCGAGACGCTCGAAGGGCCGGAAGGCAACATCGAGTGGAACAAGCGTACCGGTGCGCTGCCGGTACACAAGTCGGCCGAGAAGGACCCCTTCTATGCCAGCGCTCAGTTCAAGGGCTGGTTCGACGAACTCGCCGACAAGGACGTCGTCCTGACGGTCATGCCGACCTACCTCGAGGAATTCGCCTTCTTCAAGGATTCGCTCGCCATCAAGACGACCCAGGAAGCCCTGCTCGGCGACATCACGCCGGAACAGCTCGCCAACCAGTGGGCAGAATACCTGACCAAGGCGCAGCAGAAGTTCCTTGCCAGCAAGAAGTAAGCCTTCGGCCGGCGGCGGCTTTCCGCCGCCGGCCTTTTGATCTCGCGCGGAACAAAATGGGCGCGGACTCCGCCCTTTCCGCTCCGACCTAGAATCGAGGCACGCCCGAAAAACCGGCGGCCGCACAGGGGAAATTTCGATCGATGGCCTATGTCGCCCGCCAAAGCGGCCTGCCGGCAAGCAGGACGCCGCTGAAGAAGCGCATCGCCGATGGCGCCGCACCCTATCTTTATAGCGCGCCGGCGCTGATCCTGATCGTCACCGTGATGCTGGTGCCGCTGGTGCTCGGCGTCTCCTACGCCTTTCGCGATATCCAGCTCTTGAACCCGTTCTCCGGCGCCTATATCGGCCTCGATCACTTCCGGGCGCTGTCCGAGGATCAGGCCTTCTACCGGGCGCTGCGCAATACGCTGTGGTGGACCGGCGCCTCTGTGTTCTTCCAGTTCGTCTTCGGCCTGATTCTGGCCCTGCTGCTCGATAAACCTTTCTATGGCCGCGGCCTCGCCCAGGCTCTCGTCTTTCTGCCCTGGGCCGTGCCGAGCTTCCTTGCCGGCCTCAACTGGGCCTGGCTGTTCAATCCGGTCGTCGGTCCCCTGCCGCACTGGTTCTACGCGCTCGGCCTCATGAGCGAGCCACACAACATCCTGTCCGACCCGCAGCTTGCCATGTGGGGGCCGATCGTCGCCAATGTCTGGTGGGGCATACCCTTCTTCGCCATCACGCTGCTTGCCGCCCTCCAGGCGATCCCGCGCGACCTCTATGAGGCCGCAAGCATCGACGGCGCCGGCCCGCTCCAGCGATTCCTGTCGATCACGCTCCCCTTCCTGGCGCCGACGATCGCCATCACCATTCTGTTGCGCACCGTCTGGATCTCCAACTTCGCCGACCTGATCATCGTCATGACCAATGGCGGACCGGCCGACCGCACCCAGATCGTCGCCAGCTATATCTTCACCCAGGCCTTCAAGCGGCTGGATTTCGGTTACGCCTCGGCGATCGCGCTCGTGCTTCTGGCGCTGCTGCTCGCCTATTCGATGCTGATCGTCATCCTGCGCCAATGGCTGCTGAGCAAGGATTGAACCGATGCGCGCCAAAACGCTTTTCCTCACCATCGCGCACCGGCTGGCAATCCTTGCCTATATCGCGTTTGCGCTCTTCCCGCTCTATTGGCTGTTGAAGGTCGCGGTCACGCCGAACGACCTGCTCTACTCCGAAGGCATTCGGATGTGGCCGTCGCGCGCCAGCCTCGAGCACTTCGACTTCGTGCTCCGCCACAGCGCCTTTCCTGTCTTCTTCAAGAACAGCCTGATCGTCTCGGGCTCGACTGCCGTCATCGTCACCATTCTTGCCTCGCTCTCGGGCTATGCCCTGTCGCGCTTCAATTTCCGCGGCAAATACTGGCTGGTGGCGCTGATGCTTCTGACGCAGATGTTCCCGCTGGTGATGCTGGTCGCGCCGATCTTCAAGATCCTCTCGCCGATGGGTCTGACCAACAGCCTGACCGGCCTCGTCATCGTCTACACCGCCTTCAACGTGCCCTTCGCCACCTTCCTGATGCAGTCGTTCTTCGACGGCATTCCGAAGGATCTTGAGGAGGCGGCGATGATCGACGGCGCAACACAGTTCGTCGCCTTCCGCCAGATCATCCTGCCGCTGACGCTACCCGGCATCGCCGCCACGCTCGGCTTCGTCTTCACCGCCGCCTGGAGCGAGCTGCTGTTCTCGCTGATGCTGATCTCCGGCAACGACCAGGCGACCTTCCCCGTTGGACTTTTGTCCTTCGTGTCGAAGTTCTCCGTCGACTTCGGGCAGATGATGGCCGCCGGCGTGCTCGCGCTCATCCCCGCCTGCCTCTTCTTCCTGCTTATTCAACGTTATCTCGTCCAGGGCCTCACGGCCGGCGCGGTCAAAGGCTGAGGATTGCTCTCATGGCTTCCATCGATATCGCCAATATCCAGAAATCCTACGGCATCCACCCGGTCCTGCACGACGTCGATCTCAAGATCGGCGACGGCGAGTTCGTCGTGCTCGTCGGCCCGTCCGGCTGCGGCAAGTCCACGCTTCTGCGCATGATCGCCGGGCTTGAGAGCGTCACTTCGGGCGAGATCCGCATTGCCGGCAAGCGCGTCAACGAGCTGGCGCCGAAGGACCGAGACATCGCCATGGTGTTTCAGTCCTACGCCCTCTACCCGCACATGTCGGTCGCCAAGAATATGAGCTACAGCCTGAGGCTCCGGAAGACAGCCAAGGAGAAGATCGCAAGCGTCGTCTCGGGTGCGGCCACCAAGCTCGGGCTCGATCCGCTGCTCGAACGCCGTCCGCGCGCGCTCTCGGGCGGCCAGCGCCAGCGCGTCGCCATGGGCCGCGCCATCGTTCGCGAACCCAAGGCGTTTCTCTTCGACGAGCCGCTGTCGAACCTCGATGCCCGCCTGCGTGAACAGATGCGCGCCGAAATCAAGAAGCTGCACAAGGACCTCGGCGCCACCTCTATCTACGTCACCCATGACCAGATCGAGGCCATGACGCTCGCCGACCGCATCGTCGCCATGAACGGCGGCTTCGTGCAGCAGGTCGGCAGCCCGCTCGACCTCTACGACCGGCCGGCCAATCTCTTCGTCGCCGGCTTCATCGGCTCGCCCGGCATGAACTTCTTCGAGGGCACCTACCGAAACGGCACCGCTCCCCGCTTCGAAACAGATGGTGGCATCGTCATCCCGGCTCAGCCGCATCCTGCCCTCGCCGACGGCGGCAAGGCGACGCTCGGCATCCGGCCGGAACATGTGGAGATCGGCGTCGAAGGCCCGGATGCGCTGAAGGCCAATGTCGACCTGGTCGAGCCGACCGGCTTCGGCATCATCCTGCACCTTTCCTTCGGCCGCGCCGGCTTCAAGGCCTTTACCAACGACCGCCGGTTCCTCAACGTTTCCGGCTCGCTGCCCGTGCGCCTGCCCGTCGAACGGCTGCACTTCTTCGATGCCGACGGCAATCGCGTCTGATTGCCGGCACCGGCCATGGTGAAAATTTAGGCGGCGTCGGCGAACTGGCCGGCTCCGCCGGTTGACTTCCTGAGGACGAGGCGTACCGTTTCGGTGTCGCAAGTATCAACCGCCGTGGCGCCAACTTAAGAGAAGCAAGCACCGCCAAAACGACAGATTGACGATAGCCTTCCTTGCCTGCGCCCGGCGATTTTGAGGAAGTGTCATGCGAATTCTTGTTGTTGCCCTTGCCTTTTCGACAACCTTGCTCTGTCCGCTCGCCGCCCTCGCGCAAGAGGGGGATGCCACGGCCGGAGCCACGGTCTTCAAAAAATGCGCCGTATGCCATATCGTCGACAGCGATACCAACAAGGTCGGACCCTCACTCAACCATGTCCTGGGGCGAACCGCCGGCACCCATCCCAACTTCAGCTACTCCACGGCTATGGTCGATGCCGGTAAGGGTGGCCTGGTCTGGGACGAGACGACGTTGCGCGACTATCTGCACAATCCCAAGGCCAAGGTGAAGGGCACGAAAATGGCCTTCGTCGGGCTGAAGGACGACACGGACATCTCCAATCTTCTCGCCTATCTCAAGCAGTATTCGCAGTAGGCTGAAAAGACGAAACGCAACTGCCGCTCGCCACGTAGGCGACGAATTGCGACTATTGGACGTTCGTGCAATAATTGCATCTACAGCACCTCGCGCCTGACCAGACGCAGAGAGGTCGCTGTAGAACTTTGAATTCCTGCATGTTTTCATCCCTGGATCGGCGACGACCAAGGAAAACGTGCAGCAGAGATCTACGGATTGCGTCTTCATGCCCACAGCCGCCAGCGGCGAGGAGGGACAGAAATGGCCGTGGTCGTTATTCTGGTTTTACTGGCCGTCGGATCGGTATTGTTTCATCTGTTGAGCCCGTGGTGGTGGACACCGATCGCGTCCAACTGGAGTTACATCGACAATACGCTGATCATCACCTTCTGGATTACCGGCGTCGTCTTCGTCGCCGTGGTTCTTTTCATGGCCTATTGCGTGCTCCGCTTTCGCCATCGCCCGGGAAACCGGGCGGCCTATGAACCGGAAAACCGCAAGCTCGAAGGGTGGCTTGCCGGCGGCACGACGCTCGGCGTCGCCGCCATGCTCACGCCCGGCCTTTTCGTCTGGCACCAGTTCGTGACCGTTCCTGACGGAGCCGCCCAGGTTGAGGTCGTCGGCCAGCAGTGGCTGTGGAGCTTCCGGCTCCCCGGCGCCGACGGCAAGCTTGGGACCTCCGAGACCCGCGACATAACGCCGGAGAACTCGCTCGGCCTCAACCGCAACGATCCGGCAGCGCTTGACGACGTGGTCATCGAGGGCGGTGAATTGCATCTGGAAGTCGGTAAACCGGTCAAGATGCTGCTGCGCTCCGTGGATGTGCTGCATGATTTCTACGTGCCGGAGTTTCGCGCCAAGATGGACATGGTGCCCGGCATGGTCACCTATTTCTGGCTGACGCCCACCCGCACGGGCACGTTCGAGGTGCTCTGCGCCGAGCTTTGCGGCGTCGGTCACCCGCAGATGCGCGGCACCGTCGTCGTCGACAGTGCGGAGGACTATCAGGCCTGGCTTTCGCAGCAGCAAACCTTCTCGCAGCTGCAGGCACAAGCACGAGTGCAGACGAAGGAAACGGCGCAGGCATTAAATGCCGCCCCGGCGCAATAGAGGCGCCCCGACGGCCAAACGGGATGAGGAAAAGTGCTCACGGTATCCGCCCGCATCCCGCTCGTGAGGAGACGCAATTCCATTGTTGGACGTGCGGAATTGCAGGTTCAAGGCGTTGGATCGAGATGATCCGGTGTTGGGAGGTTCTCGCAGATGGTCGATATCCGGTCAGGCACGGGCGAACCGATTGGCCCCGCGGAAGTGGAGGACGTGGAGCTCTATCATCCCCATAGCTGGTGGACGCGCTACGTCTTCAGCCAGGATGCCAAGATCATCGCCGTGCAATATGCCTCCACCGCCATCGCCATCGGCATGGTCGCCCTGGTGCTCTCCTGGCTGATGCGACTGCAGCTCGGCTTTCCCGGCGCCTTCGCCTTCATCGATGCCGAGCGCTACTACCAGTTCATCACCATGCACGGCATGATCATGGTGATCTATCTGCTCACTGCGCTGTTTCTCGGCGGCTTCGGCAACTACTTGATCCCGCTGATGCTCGGCGCGCGCGACATGGTCTTTCCCTATGCCAACATGCTGAGCTACTGGCTCTATCTGCTCGCCGTCCTCGTGCTCGTCGCCAGCTTCTTTGCGCCGGGCGGGCCGACCGGCGCCGGCTGGACGCTCTATCCGCCCCAGGCGGTTCTGTCCGGAACGCCCGGCGGCAAGGACTGGGGCATCATATTGATGCTGTCCTCGCTCATCCTCTTCGTCATTGGCTTCACCATGGGCGGGCTCAACTACGTGGTCACCGTGCTCCAGGGGCGCACGCGCGGCATGACGCTGATGCGCATGCCGCTCACCGTCTGGGGCATCTTCACCGCGACGGTGATGGCGCTGCTCGCCTTCCCCGCCCTCTTCGTCGCCTGCGTCATGATGCTGTTCGACCGGGTGCTCGGCACCAGCTTCTTCATGCCGGCGATCGTCGAGATGGGCGAACAGCTGCAGCATGGCGGCGGCAGTCCGATCATGTTCCAGCACCTCTTCTGGTTCTTTGGCCATCCGGAGGTCTACATCGTGGCGCTTCCCGCCTTCGGCATCGTCTCCGATCTCATCAGCACCCACGCCCGCAAGAACATCTTCGGCTACCGCATGATGGTCTGGGCGATCGTGATCATCGGCGCGCTCTCCTTCATCGTCTGGGCGCACCACATGTATGTCAGCGGCATGAACCCCTATTTCGGCTTCTTCTTCGCAACGACCACGCTGATCATTGCCGTGCCAACGGCGATCAAGGTCTACAATTGGGTCCTGACGCTCTGGCGTGGCGACATACACCTGACGTTGCCAATGCTCTTTGCGCTCGCCTTCATCGTCACCTTCGTCAATGGCGGGCTGACCGGTCTGTTCCTCGGCAACGTCGTCGTCGACGTGCCGCTCTCCGACACGATGTTCGTCGTCGCCCACTTCCACATGGTCATGGGTGTCGCGCCGATCATGGTGATCTTCGGGGCGATCTATCACTGGTATCCGAAGATCACCGGCCGCATGCTCAATCAGGCCATGGGGCAGATCCATTTCTGGGTCACCTTCGTCGGCGCCTATCTGATCTTCTTCCCGATGCACTATCTCGGGCTGATCGGTGTTCCGCGCCGCTATTACGAGATGGGCGAGACTGCCTTCGTGCCGGCGTCCGCCCACACGCTCAACGAGTTCATCACCATCATGGCGCTGATCGTCGGTGCCGCCCAGATCGTCTTCCTCTTCAACCTCATCTGGAGCATCCGCCATGGCCGCGAGGCCGGCGGCAATCCCTGGCGGGCAACGACGCTCGAATGGCAGACGCCGGAAACGCCGCCGCGCCACGGTAACTGGGGCAAGGAGCTGCCGGTCGTCTACCGTTGGCCCTATGACTACAGCGTGCCGGGAGCCGCGGAAGATTTCATTCCGCAAACTGAGCCGGGTCCGGTAGGCCACGCGCCGGAGGGTGCCTCATGAACGTCACCCTCGTCTTCCTGGCGGTGGTCTTCGCGATCACCGCCTGGTGGCTCAGCCGGCAGCGGCTGTTCTCGAAACCCTGGCTGGAGGTCGGCCACGCCCACGATCCGCGCCCACTCGGCAGGCCTTCGATCCCGCCAGCAAAAATCGGTCTCGGCGTCTTCCTTGCCGTCGTCGCAGCGCTCTTCTCCCTCTTCATCAGCGCCTACTTCATGCGCATGGCCTCCACCGACTGGTGGTCGACGCCGATGCCGAAGATCCTGTGGCTGAACACCGCCATCCTCGCACTCGGCAGCCTGCTTCTGCATGCGGCCCGCGTCACTGCCGAACAGCATCGTGACGAGGCGAGCCGCACGGCGATGATCGCAGCGCTTGCCGCCGGTCTCGCCTTCCTCGCCGGCCAGGTCTTCGCCTGGCGCGAACTTACGGACGCCGGCTTCCTGCTCGCCGACAATCCGGCCAACAGCTTCTTCTACATGATCTCGGGCATGCATGGCCTGCACATTCTCGGCGGCCTGTTCGCCCTGACCCGGGTCATCGTCAAGACGCGCGCCGGCCCGATGGGCGAAAAGGCCGTGCTGTCGATCACGCTCTGCGCCACCTACTGGCATTTCATGCTGGCCGTATGGCTGGTGCTCTACGCGCTCTTTTCCGGCTGGGCCAACGACTTCGTCGAGCTCTGCCGATCCCTCTTGACCTGAAGGAGCCAAGGCATGTCCGCCGAGACACATTCGCCTGTCCGAGAGCCGCTCCACCGCCCGGCGGGACTTGCCGGCTTTGCCGCAGACTGGGCGTCGGACCAGCGGACGTTCAAGAACGTCTCCTGGGGCAAGGCGATGATGTGGATCTTCCTCTTGAGCGACACCTTCGTCTTCGGCTGTTTCCTCATCGCCTACATGTCGGCGCGCATGTCGACGGCCGTGCCCTGGCCCAATCCGAGCGAGGTCTTCGCGCTGCACATCGGCGGCTCGGACGTGCCGCTGATCCTGATTGCCATCATGACCTTTGTGCTGATCACCTCGAGCGGCACAATGGCCATGGCCGTCAATTTCGGCTACCGGCGCGATCGCAAGAAGACCGCACTTCTCATGCTACTGACCGCCCTTTTCGGCGCCACCTTCGTCGGGATGCAGGCATTCGAGTGGACGAAGCTGATCACCGAGGGTGTGCGCCCGTGGGGCAACCCTTGGGGTGCTGCCCAATTCGGCTCGACCTTTTTCATGATCACCGGGTTCCACGGCACCCACGTCACGATCGGCGTCATTTTCCTCTTGATCATCGCCCGCAAGGTCTGGCGCGGCGATTTCGAAACCGAACGGCGCGGATTCTTCACGAGCCGCAAGGGACACTACGAGATCGTCGAGATCACCGGCCTCTACTGGCACTTCGTCGACCTCGTCTGGGTCTTCATCTTCGCGTTCTTCTATCTTTGGTGAGGCATGGCCATGACAGAAACGACTGTTCACACCCACGCGGCACCGGCAACAAAGGCGGAAAGCCACGTCCAAACGCACCAGCAGCACCCGATCGGGCTCTATCTGGTCGTCTGGTTGCTGCTCTTCATGCTCAGCACCTTTTCCTACCTCGTCGATTACGTCGGGCTGCAGGGCTATCTCAGGTGGTCGCTGATCCTGATCTTCATGGTGCTGAAGGCGGGGCTGATCGTGGCGATCTTCATGCACATGGCCTGGGAGCGGCTAGCGCTGATCTACGCCATCCTGCTGCCGCCGCTTTTGGTGCTGGTCTTCGTGGCGCTGATGGTGTCGGAATCGCACTACGTGCTCTTCACTCGCCTCACCTTCTTCGGCGCGGCGCCGTGAGCATGAAAGCCGCGCCGCCCGAGCAGGCGGCGGCGCTGGCTGTCTTGTGACTCAGTGTTGCTGAAGCCCGGTGATCATCGCGATGATCTCGTTCTTGTCGGTCTTCGCCGTCTCGCGAATGCCGATCTGCTTGCCGCGACGCAGGACGCAGATGCGATCCGACAGCTTGAAGACCTGATCGAGGCTGTGGCTGATGATCAGCACGCCGATGTTGCGGCTTTTCAGCGATTCCACGATCTCCTCGACCTTTGCTGTTTCGGCGACACCGAGCGCTGCCGTCGGTTCGTCGAGAAGAATAAGCTTGCTCGCCCAATGGGTGGCGCGGGCAATGGCGACGCCCTGGCGCTGCCCGCCCGAGAGGTCGCGGATGGTCGCATGGGCCGAGGGGATGCGGACATCCAGCTCCTTCACCAGCGTCTCCGTCTCGGAAATCATCCGGCGACGGTCGAGCAGGCCGAAACGGTTTACCGGCTCGCGGCCGAGAAACATGTTCATGTAGACCGTCTGCTGGTCGGCAAGTGCCAGATCCTGATAGACGACCTCGATGCCATGGGCGCGCGCCATCGTGGCGTTCGACATCGCCACCGTCTGGTTCTCGATGGTGATCGTTCCCGAGGTCGGCGTGTAGACGCCGGAGATGATCTTGATCAGCGTCGACTTGCCGGCGCCGTTGTCCCCGACGAGCGCGACGATCTCGCCCGGACGGACCTCCAGCGAGAAATTCTCGATCGCGGTGACGCCGCCGAAAGTCTTGCGGATGTCCTTCAGCTTCAGGACCGGCTCTGCTGCAGCACTAACGTTCGCGTTCATGATGTCGCCCCTCATACCGGCCAGGCTGCGGTTTCGCCGAAACCGTTTTCGATCGTTTCCACCTTCGGCGCGCCCTTGGAGATGCCCGACACGCCGACGACATAGGCGCGCGTGACAAAGGCCTGGCCGCGGAAGCCGAACACCGCCGTATCGCCGGGCTTGGGCGCAGTCGGTCCACTGGCGTCGATCATCGCATAATAGTCGATCGCCGAGGGCGGTGGCACTTCGACGCTTCGAAGCGCCGATGCAACCGTAGTCGGCTCAGTCGATACGATCGCCTTGACGTCGTAATCCGGGAAGATCGGGTCGATGTAGAAACCGCCGCCGAAGCAATAGGCCTTGCCGCCCGAGAGATGGGAGACCTCGGTGAGATAGAGCACCGCCGGCAGTTCCGGCAGGTCTTCCATCACGTGCAGCGCCGTGGTGCCATGCAGGCCGTTGCCCGGCTCGCATTGCGTCGCACCCGCTTCGGCAAGGGCCGGCAGCATGACGCTGGAGGTCGTGCCCGGTGCATTCACCTCTATCCCTGTGCGCCCGGCCTTGGCCAGCGCCTCGGCCGCTTTCGAGAGTGTTGCCAGGTTGTGCGTCGGCTTCACCTTGCGGCTTTCATGATCGAAGAGCAGCGCCGGAAAGGTGGTGATGCCGGCAAAACGGCCACCGGCGAGACCGTCCAGGCGATCGGCAACCGCAGCAACGTCGCTGGCATCGAACCCGCCTTCATGGCCGCGGTAGAAGGTGTCGCCTTCCGCCCTGATGCGGGCGAGCAGATCCTGCCGATAGCCGGCGGCATGTGCGCCGGCTGCCGCTTCTGCAGCCTTCTCGGCGTTGAAGACCGTCCAGTAATCGGGCCGGAAAGTCTTCGCCGCGGCAGCCGCCTCATGGCGCGCGACCTGCTGCAGGTGGCCGAGATGGCCGACCTTCAAGCCTGCCCTGTGGGTGGCGCGGGCGCAGGCCATGTCGACAGCAACCGAACGGTCGATGCCACCACGCTTGACCGCGTCGCAGAAGGAACTGGAGCGACCAACCTGCTTGGTCATGGCAAAGATCTTCAGGCCGAGGCGACGGGCTTCGTTGCTCATGATCGCCGCATTGGCCTCGACCGTGTCGAGGTCGAGTACATAGGCGTTTGCCGGGAGCTTGCCCTGCTGGTGCAGGGCCATCGCCGCTTCGATGAATGCCGGGTTGCGGCGGCGCAAAACGTCGAGAAACATGAAATCCTCCTTCAGCGGGACTTTTCGCGCAGCGACACGGCGACCGCGGCGAGGATGATAAGACCGCGAACGATCATCTGGTCGGAAACGGAAAGGCCCATCAGGATCAGGCCATTGTTGAGCATACCCATCATCAGCGAGCCGACGAGCGCACCAATGATCGTACCCTTGCCGCCGTTAAGCAGCGTGCCGCCGACGATGACGGCGGCAATCACCGTCATCAGATCGGTCTCACCGAGCGTATACTTGGCCGCCTGAAGCCGGCCGGCGTAGAGCAGGCCGGCAAGCCCCGCTAGACCGCCGCTGATGACAAGCACGGCGAGCCGGATGCGCGGCACGCTGATGCCCGAGACGCTCGCCGCACGGCTGTTGTCGCCGGTCGCCAGCACGTGGGCACCGAAGCGGGTTTCGCGGTAGATGATGTGGCCGCAGACGACCGCGACGATCGTCCACCAGATCAATGAGGGAACACCGAGGAACGAGCCCGAGCCGAAGAAGCCGGTAAAGGTGCTGTCGGTTACGGGGATCGAGCGCAGGTTCGTCATCGAGCGGGAGACGCCTGCGAAAAGCCCGAGCGTTGCCAGCGTCACCAGGAACGACGGCAGTTTGACATAGGCGACCAGTGCGCCGTTCAGGAGCCCGACCAGCACGCCGGCGCCGATACCGGCGACGACGCCGGCCACCAGGCCGTATTCGTTGATCGTCACCGCCGCCGCCAGCGCCGAGACGGCAACGGTCGAGCCGATCGACAGATCGATCTCGCCGGCCGACATGACGAAGACGAGGCCGATCGCCATGATCGTCACCGGTGCCGTCTGCAGCATGATGTTCGACAGGTTGCGAACGGTCAGAAAGCCGCTGTCCCGAAGCACTATGGCGAAGAACAGAAAGATCGCCAGGAAGCCGAGATAGACGACGTATTGCTGCAGGTTGAGGCGGCTGACGAGGCTGGCCGGCTGGCTGCTCGCGCTGGAATGGGCACTGGACATTATTCTTCCTCCGAAGGCAGGGGGAATGCTCCCCCTGCACTACGACGCCGCACGTCCGGTCAGACGCGCAAAGGTCGCCGTAGCACTATGAGAAGCTGCATGTTTCCCACATGCAGCGGGCATCATTTCATCACTTCATCGCATCCGCGATCGTCGCGGGCACATCCTTGTTCAGAGACTTTTTCCAGCCATCAGCGACCGTCGCCTTGGTGACTGCAAGCGAGTCGACGACCAGGAAGGGCTCGGCCTTCTGGCCGACCAGAGAGCCGGCCGCGGCGCGCGCTGCGGTGACGCCGATATTGTAGGCTTCGTCGGCGACGAGCGCTGCGATGTTCCCGCCCTTGACCATGTCGAGTGCTGCCGGTTCGTTGAGGTCGAGCGTCACGATCTTGGTGTGGCTGTTGCCGGCGCCGCGCAACGTCGACAGCACGCTCAGTGCCGGCTCCGCCCAGGTCACATAGATGCCGTCGAGATCCGGGTTCTGGGTGATCATGCCTTGCGCGATTTCCTCGCTGCGGGCGGGATCCGCCATGCCGGCCTCGGCAACGATCTTCATGTCAGGATAGTCCTGCTCGATCGTCGACTTGAAGGCGCCGTCGCGCTGGTTGGTCACGTAGAAATCGGCGTCGTGATAGATGTAGCCGAGCTTGCCCTTGCCGCCGAGCGCATCCGCCATGGCGATGGCAGCCTTGTTGCCCATCTGGAACAGGTCGTCCGAGACGATCGTCACATAGTCCTTGCCGTGTTCGTAACCGGCCGGCGAATTGTCGACGAAGGCGAGCTTCACACCCGCGGTGCGCGCCGGATCGTAGACCACGGCAGCCGTTGCCGGATCGACCGGCAGCGACAGGATGATCGAGGGCTTCTTGGCAAGCACCGTCTCGACATCCGCCTTCTGACGGGCGGCATCGAAGCCGGCATCGGTCTGTGCGACCACCTCGACGCCGAGGCGCTTGAATTCGTCCTGAGCGCCGCTATTGACCGCATTGGTGTATTCGCTCATCTCGTGCCAGACGAGCGCTGCAGTAAACTTGCCGTCCTTGATCTGTTGTTCCTGCTCCGCCGTCAGCGTCAGGCTGCTCGCGGGCGTCGGCGCCTCGCCATGCGGCCCTGTGGTCTTGCCGTCAGCGGCAAAGCCGGATGTTGCGGCAAATACCGTCGCCAGCAACGCGAAATGTATTACTGCCCTGTGCATCTCTGCCTCCCTTTGGGATGGTGCCGCCGGAAACGTCCTCTCTCCCGGCGGCCATCGGATTATTTCGCGGCCTGATTACTTGGCCGCGTCGAGCACCGACTGCGGCGCATCTCGGTTGAGCGACTGCTTCCAGCCGTCCGCGACGTTTTCCTTGGTGACGGTCAGCGCCGGAGCAACGACGAAGGCCGGCGTCTGCTGCCCGAGCAGCGACTTCAGGCCGGTCGCAGCCATGGCGCGTCCAAGCTCATAGGCCTTGTCGGCGACGAGCGCCGTCACGTTGCCACCCTTGACCATGTCGAGTGCCACCGGTTCGGCAAGATCGAGCGTGACGATCTTGGTCTTGGTATTGCCGCTCGAGCGCAGGGCGGATAGCACGCCGTCGGCAGGCTCGGCCCAAGTCACGTAGATGCCGTCGAGATCAGGATTCTGCAGCAGCATCGCGCTTGCCAGTTCCTCGGCACGTGCCGGGTCGGAGATGCCCTGCTCGGCAACGATTTTGATATCCGGATAGTCCTTCTCGATCGTCGACTTGAAGGCCTGGTCGCGCTGGTTCGTCACATAGTAGCTGGCGTCATGGAAGATGTAGCCGACCTTGCCCTTGCCGCCGATCGCCTTTGCCAGCGCATCGGCCGCCTGCTTGCCCATCTGGAAGAGATCGTCGGTGACGATCGAGGCATAGTCCGTGCCCTGCTTGTAGCCGCTCGGCAGGTTGGAGAGGAACACCAGCTTGCTGCCATCGGTGACGGCCTGGCGGAAGGCTTCGGCCGAGGTGACCGGATCGAGCGGCAGCGCCAAGATGACGTTCGGCTTGGCGGCAAGCGCGGTCTCGATGTCGCTACGCTGGCGGGCGGCGTCGAAGCCGGCATCCGTCGTCACCGCGATCTCGACGCCGGCACGGGCAAACTCGTCCTTGGCACCGGCCGAAACGGCATTGGTGAAATCGGACGAAGTGTGCCACAGCAGCGCTGCCTTGTAGCCCTTGCCCTTGAGCGCGCCGATATCGGCATCGCTCAAGGCGACATCGGCACTCGGCGTCGCGGTCTCGCCGGACGGACCGACCGTCTGGGCGGAAGCGGCGTTTGCGGCAAGCACGAAACCGCTGACGAGCGCAGCAGCCATCAATTTCTTCAAGATCATTTTCGTTCTCCCTCTTGTTTGGCAGTTCAGTCCATGACGCCGCAGTAGCGCGCCATGAAGGCGGCAAATCCGACGATCCCGGCGAGGTATTCCTCCACCTCGACCCGTTCCTCGTAGGTATGGCAATTGCGGATGTCGCCGGGCGCGCAGTAGACGGCAGGCACGCCCAAGCGGTTGACGAAGAACGGCGATTCCGACCAGAAGGGGGCACCCTCGATCACCCCGCGTCCGGCCATGGCTTCCGCCATGGCGGTCGACAGCGCACCGACTTCGCCGGCCGTTTCGTCGATTTCAGCCGCCGTGCCGCCAAGCGCGTGATCGCGACCGGCCGGATAGGAAAACTCAACCGTGATTTCCGGATCGGTGATCGCCGAGCGCACCGCAGCCTCAATTTCGGCTGCCGCCGTGTCCAGCGATTCCCCCGGCAGGAGCTTGCGGATCAGCGACAGGGTGCAGCGCTCGGGCACGGCGATGTAGCCGCCGCCGGCAAGGCCGGTGATCAGCAGGAAACTACGGCCGATCAGCTTGTGCTCGGCCCGTGCGGCAACCTCATCGGAGTGTTTCCAGAGTGCCGACATCGCCGCATGGCTGGCGCGCAGCGCGTCCTTGCCGAGCTCGGGCACGCCGAAATAGGCGGATTTTCCTGTAATCGTGATGTCGGTGATGAAGAAGCCGATCTGCGCCGGATAGACGGACAGCCGGGTCGGCTCGACATAGACGACGAAATCCGGCCGTGCGATCTCGCCGGTTTCTATGCGGCCGACCAGATCCTTGATGCCGGCCGACACGCCGGTGCCCGGTTGGCCGCTTTCCTCGTCGCCGATGAAGGCAAAGGCCACATCGCCGACGAGACCCACGCCAGCCTTGTCGAGCAGCGAGAGCGCCGCCAGCGACGCGCAGATGCCGGCCTTCAGGTCGCCCGAACCACGGCCCCAGACCGCGCCGTCGATGATCGGTGCGGCGAAGGGATCCTCGCGCTCGGTACCGGCCCAATGTTCGCGCCAGCCGTCGACATGCACGGTATCCGTATGGCCGATAAACAGCAGGCGTGGCCCCTTGCCACGACCCTTGCGCTCCGCCCAGACGTTCGGCCGCCCCGGCAAAAACTCCGCCGTTTTCAAGCCTTCAAGGCCAAGGCGCTGCATCGTTTCGGCCAGAAAGGCGACGAAATTCGCCTCGTTGCCAGTAATGCTCTCACGCCCGATCGCGCCACGAAAAAGATCGATCGCCGCGTCGCGGTCAAGCACCGCGCGCAAACGTTCGACCAGACCGTCATTCATCGTCATCACATCGCCTCCCGAAGCGCGTTGACGTTTGCCCGCGGCAGCGAAATCCGGCCATCGGGCGCATCGACCCCGAAAAGGGTATTGTGCAACTGACCGAGCCCGATCGCCGCCGCCCCGATGATTGCGGCACGCGCGCCGAGTTCACCCGTTTCGACATTGACCGGATAGGGGAAGCACTGCGGCAGGAAGGATTTCACCCGCTGGAGCATTTCCGGCCGGAGCCCGATCGAGCCGCCGAGAATGACCTTCTGCGGGTTGGCGATGGCAGCGATCGCCGCAACGCCGGCTGCCAAGTACCGCGCCGTGTCGTCCAACACCGTCAGCGCTGCCGCATCGCCGGCTTCCGCCTTGGCAAAGATGGTGGGCACGGTGACCGTGTTGCCCGAAAGTGCTGCGTAGCGCTCCGCCATGCCATGCGAGGCAACGGCGCGCTCGAAGGCGCCGGTGCGCAGCGATTCCGCCTCGAACGGATCGGCGCCGAGCGGCAGGAAACCCATTTCGCCGGCGGCATTGCTGACGCCGCGCACCAGATGGCCGCCGACCATCAGGCCGCTGCCAACGCCGGTGCCCAGCGCCACATAGGCGAGGTTGTCGATCCCCTGCCCCTGCCCCAGCCAGTTCTCGCCGAGAACCGCGAGATTGACGTCGTTCTCGAGCATCGCGCCGAAGCCGAGCACCTCCTCGAAGGCGCCGACGACATCCATCGTGTCGAAGCCGGCGATATTCGGCGCAAGCAGCACACGGCCGGTCTCGCTGCAGGGCGCGCCGGGAACGCCGACCACCGCAAGCCGGATCTTGTCGCGAGCGATCTTCTGGCGGTCTGCCGCATCAAAGGCCATGGCGGCAATTTGCTCCACGACGAAGCGGCCGCCACGCGGATCGGTCGGCGCCGTATCTTCGGCAAAGATCTGGCAGGCGAGATCGGTGATCGCCACGCGCACTTTCGTGCCGCCGAGGTCGACGGCGATGATGAAGGCGGCATCGCACACCAGTTCGTAGGTGACGGCGGTGCGCCCGACATGGCCGCTGGTGCGCCCCGTCTCCTGCACCCAGCCCTCTTCCTCGAGGCCGCGAACGATCTCGGAAATGGTCTGCTTGGAAAGGCCGGTCTGCTTCGAGATCGACGCACGCGAAATTGGCCCGCCCTGGACGATCGCCTCCATGACGGAGCGCTGGGAGAACTTCCGGGAGATGCGCAAGCTGTCGTTCACGGGGACCTCTTTTAATTCGTTCTGTTACCGAACTTATTAAGATCAGGCATCGCTGTCAATCTTGCCCGATAGGATTATCTTTCATGGCGAACGGCGCGGTCTGCGGAGAAACAGGGCAACGGCGATGACGCATTCGGATGCGTCGCCATTTGCGATATGCTAGATGAAAACAGATTGGCGCTGAGGGGCGCTTTTTCTCACGAAATCAGTGGCATGACCGTCTCGACAGCTCTCGTTCCGCGATCCGCAAAATGCCCGGCTCTGGTCGTGCAGTTTGATGAGAATGTCGTAGACAGGCTCTGGTCGAGGCAGATCAGGCCCTAAAATCCGGCATCCAATCCAAACTAGGGTCGCAATCAATGGCAGAGTTTCCGCAAAAGGCGAAAGTCGTAATCATCGGGCTGGGGGGCATCGTCGGCGCCTCGATCGCGCACCACCTGATCGAGCGCGGCTGGGACGACATCGTCGGCATCGACAAGTCGGGCGTGCCGACCGATATCGGCTCGACCGCACACGCCTCGGACTTCTGCTACACCACCAGCCACGATTATCTGTCCGTCTGGACGACGCAGTATTCGATCGATTTCTTCGAGAAGATGGGCCACTACGCCCGCATCGGCGGCCTGGAAGTGGCCCGCACCGGCGACAATGTCTGGATGGAAGAGATCAAGCGCAAGCTGTCCTCCGCCAAGGCCTTCGGCACCCGCGCCCACTATGTTTCGCCAGCTGAAATCAAGGCGATGTTCCCGCTGATCGAGGAAGATCAGGTGATGGGCGGCATGTTCGATCCGGATGCCGGCCTCGTCATTCCGCGCTCGCAGACGGTTGCCGGCAAGCTCGTCGATGCGGCGGAAAAGTCGGGCAAGCTGCAGGTCTTCGGCAACACGCCGGCAAAATCGCTGATCGTCGAAAACGGCCGTATTAAGGGCGTCGTCACCCATCGCGGCACGATCATGGCCGACCACGTCATCGTCTGCGCCGGCATCTGGGGCCGCCTGATCGCCGAAATGGTCGGCGAGGACCTGCCGGTCATGCCGGTCGACCACCCGCTCACCTTCTTCGGCCCGTACAACGAATTCGAAGGCACCGGCAAGGAGATCGGCTTCCCGCTTCTGCGCGACCAGGGCAACTCGGCCTATATGCGCGACACTGGCGACCCGAAGACCACCGAGGGCGGCCAGATCGAGTGGGGCTATTACGAGACCACCAATCCCCGCCTCTGCCATCCGCGCAACATTCTTGAAAAGCACGAGGCGCGGCTGTCGCCCTCGCAGCGTGACCTTGAGATGGAACAGATCATCGAGCCGCTCGAGCGCGCCATGGAACTGACGCCGATCCTCGGCGAGCTCGGCTATAACGAGAGCCATTCCTTCAACGGTCTGCTGCAGGTTTCGGCCGCCGGCGGTCCCTCTTGCGGCGAGAGCCAGAAGGTGCGCGGCCTGTGGTATTGCGTCGCCATCTGGGTCAAGGACGGCCCCGGCTACGGCAAGCTGATCGCCGACTGGATGACCGACGGCCGCACCGAGATCGACCACGCCTCGATCGACTATTCCCGTTTCTATCCGCATCAACTCGAGGAAAAATTCATCGAGGGCCGCTGCTTCGAGGCGGCGCAGAAGATCTATTACCCCGCCGTGCACACGCGCGAGCCCTATGCCACCGGCCGCAATGTCAAGCGCTCGCCCTTCTACGAGCGCGAAAAGGAGCTCGGCGGCTACTTCATGGAACTCGGCGGCTGGGAGCGCGCCCATGGCTACGCCGCCAACGAGCATCTGCTCGAAAAATACGGCGACCGCGTTCCGGTGCGCGAAAACGAATGGGACAGCCGCCATTTCTGGCGTGTTTCCAACGCCGAACATCTGGCGATGAGCGAGGATTGCGGCATCGTCAACCTCTCGCACTTCCATATGGTCGACATCGAAGGTCCTGACCACGTGGAGCTGCTGGAATGGCTCTGCGCCGCCAAGATCGGCGGCGACGCCAATATCGGCAAGGGCATCTACACCCACTTCCTCGACGACGAGGGCATGGTGCGGGCCGACTTCACCGTCTTCCGCATGGCCGACCGCGGCCGTCTCGTGAACGGCGCCGACGCCGGCCCGCGCGACTTCCAGTACATGCGCCGTGTCGCCGAGGACCGTGGTCTCGACGTCACCATCACCGATGTGTCGGAGAAGTTCATCACCATCGGCATCTGGGGGCCGAATGCCCGCGAGAACCTGAAGAAGGTGGTTGCCGATCCGGCAGGCCTCGACATCGAGAACTTCGCCTTCGCCGCCATCAAGCCGATCGAGATCGCCGGCAAACATGTGACCGCCTTCCGCATCTCCTATGTCGGTGAGCAGGGCTGGGAACTGCACATGAAGTACGAGGACGGTCTGGCCGTCTGGGATGCGCTGCGCTCAACCGGCGTCATGGCCTTTGGCGTCGAAACCTATGCCAACTCGCGCCGCATGGAAAAAAGCCTGCGCCTGCAGAACGCCGATCTGCTGACCCAGTACAACCTCATCGAGGCCGACCTTGCCCGTCCGAAGGTCAAGGACGTCGACTTCCGCGGCAAGGCAAAGCACCTGGAATATAAGGCGCGCGAGCACCAGCCGGCCATGCTCTGCACGCTTGTCATGACAGAGAACACCGACAGGAACGGCGTGAAGCGCTATCCGGTCGGCACGCTGCCGGTCATCGATCCGGAAACCGGCAAGGTTCTCATCGACGAGCTTGGCCGCCGTTCCTACACCACCTCGATCGCCTTCGGCCCGACGATCGGCAAGAACATCGCGCTTGCCTATCTGCCGTGGTCCCATTGCCAGGTCGGCCGGAAGCTCAATGTCGAATATTTTGCCGAAACCTACCCGGTCGAGGTCGTCGGCATCGGCTACAAGCCGCTCTACGACCCGGAAAACCTGAAGCCGCGCAGCTGATCGAGCGGCATCAGTCACCAAAAAACGCAAAAGGCCCGCTTGGATCCGAGCGGGCCTTTTGCGTGGCGACCAGGATTGTGTCAGGGCAGCACGTGTCCTGCCGCGGTAAAGAGACGATACCAGTCCTCTCGCGATAGCGTGATGTCAGCGCCGGGCGCGATATCGGCCAGCCGCTCCGGACTTGTCGTTCCAAGCACCACCTGAATGTTGGCCGGATGGCGGGCGATCCAGGCATAGGCGATGGCCGATGGCGAAACACCGTACTTGGCGGCGAGCTCGTCGAGCACCCGGTTAAGTTCCGGAAAGTTCTTTTCGTCGCCAACGAAGACACCGCCGAAGAACCCCTGCTGGAACGGCGACCAGGCCTGCAGCGTCATGCGGTTGATGCGCGAATAGACGACCACTTCGCCATCGCGATCGATCGATTGCTCGAGACCTGCCATATTGGCGGCGATCCCGAAGGCGACCGAAGGCGCATGCGCAATGCTGAGCTGGATCTGGTTGGCGACGAGCGGCTGACGGACGGCGGTCTTCAGAAGATCGATCTGCCGCGGTGTGTGGTTGGAGACACCGAAATGCCGGACCTTGCCGGCCGCCTGTAATGTGTCGAAGGCCTCCGCCACCTCCTCCGGCTCCACCAGCGCATCCGGCCGATGCAGCAAGAGAAGATCGAGATAGTCGGTCTTCAGTGCCGCCAGCGATCGATCGACCGACTGCAGAATATGTTCCTTGGAGAAATCGAAATAGCCGCGGCGGATCCCGCACTTGCTCTGGATGACGATCTGCTCGCGCTCTGCCGGCTTCAGCCGCAACGCATCGCCGAAACGGCGCTCGCAAGCATGCAGCTCGCCACCATAGATATCGGCATGGTCGAAGACGTTGATCCCGACGTCCCTTGCCTTGCCATAGAGCCGGTTTATGGCGTCATCGCTGAGATCGACAATCCGCATCAGGCCGAGAACGGCAGAGGAAACGGAAAGGTCGGTTGGTCCCAGATTGAATCTTTTCATCGGCTCGCACCATCAACATCGTTTCGAGGGAGGATTTTCGCAAAGGTGCGGCGCGGCCGACCTTGCGAAATCTTTGATCCTCAATCTCTAAGCAGCCCAAGGGCGCTTGGCAAACGCCTTTGGGACAAACCCTGGCGACGATGCGGCTGCTGTACCCAAGCGGAAAAGGTCCGGGCATCGAACATCCCAACAGACGCGGGGTTCCGAGCGAACGTCGAACGCCCGCCCCCACCTGGACCGGTCAGGCCGCGGACCGATAGCGCTCGGCCGGCAACGACTGGGCAAAATTGGGCAGCATTGCCTGCCGTGCCGTATCGAGCGTGTTCCACTGGTCGGCATCGGGAAGCGGCGGGATAGTCACTAGTTCGCGCCGGTCGTAGCCGATCAGCGCCGCATCGACGAGATCGCCGACCTCCATCACGCCTGAAAGCGTGTCGACATCGACGCCGGCATGATCCCAGATCTCGGTGCGTGTCGCCGCCGGCAGCACCGCCTGAACGTAGACCCCTTTGGTGGCGAGCTCGACATTCAAGCCTTGAGAGAGGAACAGCACGAAGGCCTTGGTCGCGCCGTAGACGGTCGCGCCCATTTCCGGCGCAAGCCCGACGACCGACGCGATGTTGATGATCGCCCCTTCGCCCCTCTCCGCAAAACCCGGTGCTGCCGCATGCGCCAGCCGGGTGACGGCCGTGACGTTGAGCGCAATCAGCTTTGCGATGTCTTCGTTCTGCTGTTGCAGAAAGCCGCGCGGGATGGACGTTCCCGCATTGTTGACCAGCACGCCGATGCTGCGGTCGTCGCGTAACCTTTGTTCGATCCTGGCGAGATCCTGCTCGTCGGTCAGGTCTGCCGGCACCACATCCACCGCCACGCCGGTTTCGTTCTTGAGGCGCTCAGCGAGAGCGTCAAGGCGCCCTGCATTGCGCGCGACCAGAACGAGATCATGACCGCGGCGGGCAAAGCGCTCCGCATAGACGGCACCAATACCGGTGGAGGCACCGGTTACAAGGACTACAGGCTTGCTGCTCATCGATCGTGCTCCTTAGCTTATTCATGATACTCATCATGTATTTGTATATATGATTGTCATCATGTATATTGTCAATCGAAATTTCAGGAGACGATGATGCGCGTGAGCCGGAAGCAGGTCGAAGAGAACAAGAAGACGATCCTGGAGGCGGCCGGACAGCTGTTTCGGGAGCGCGGCTTTGAGGCCGTCACCGTTACCGATGTCATGAAGGCGGCGGGCCTCACCCATGGCGGCTTCTACGGCTACTTCAAGTCGAAAGAGGATCTGATCGCGCAGACATTGGCCGGGCTGCAGGGAGAAACCGAGCCGCTGACGGTGGATCTCGCATCCGTCGCCCGACGTTACCTCACGCCCGAGCATCGGGACGATTTTGGCCGCGGCTGCCCGCTTGCAGCTCTCGCATCGGAGGTGAGCCGCCAACCGGCGGCTGCACGGTCGGAGATGACAGGCGCCTTGAAGCGCCAGTTCGCTCGGTTCGGCAAGGTCGCGCCGGGGACGGATGAGCATGAGAAGCGCCGCGCGGCGATCGGCAGTTCTGCAGCCATGATCGGCGCGCTTATCCTGGCGCGCATGACCGACGACCCCGACCTGTCGACGGAAATCCTCGATGAGACGCGCGCATGGCTTTCCGGCCGCGATCACGGGGAACTGGCAAGCCAGGATCTCTTCGAAGGAGAGACCGGCGCTTAGATCTGAACCATGCCGCGGAAAATGCGCCGCGGTTTGTGGTCACGTTACGCGGCTAGTTTAGGTATTGGAGCGCGGGCGACAAAGTGCTTGGCAGATCCTCTAACGTGTGGAATTCGATCGCTGGTCACTCCGCCGGAACGATAGTCCGGCGAGACACAGGCATCGTTGATGAGGGGGGCGTGAACCCGAAGACAAACCGTCAAGGCGCTTTCTCGGACCAGGCACAGCGAGGTTTGCAGCCAGGCACGCCCATCGCAAATGCGGAGGCGATGCTTTATCGCGCCGTCACTGGGGCTCCCGCCAGCCGAATTTCTTCGTCCAATGGCCGTTCCATTCATTCGCCGACTGTTGCGTTCGCTGGTAAATCCGCTCGGCCTCCTCCTCCGCTTTCAAGGCCTCCGCCAGCGCCGCATCACCCTTCGCATTGGCGCGCGCCTTTTGCGCGATGTCGAGACCGATCCGCGCTTCTTCCCGCGCATCCGCCAGGAACTGACCGGTGCTGTGGCCGTCGGCATCGGCGACGTGGTGCAACTGATCCGGTCCGATCTTCAAATCGTAGCCAAGCACGATTTCGGATTCCGCAAACCGGCTGCGATTGCTGCGTACGGTCGCCGTCAGCGCCATGGCGATGGCCTCCTCATGCAAGAGGCCTGGATTGTTGAGCAGCTCCGCTTCGACCCGGCCTGCAAAAGCCTCGCCCTGCTCGTTGAGAATCGCCTTCAACGTTGCCTTCACATTGGGATCGCTGGACCGGAAACGGTCGGAGTTCACCAATTCTAGGGCCTTCCCGACAAAAGCGTCGGCCCTCGCCTTCAGCTCCAGCATGCTGTTGTTGATTGCACCCTGCGCCTGCGTCGTTGCTCGGCCAGGCTCCGCTGAAACGCCGTTCGCGGCCTTGAGTATGCTGTTCGCGCTGTCGGCAGAACCAGTTTTCTCCTCGGCCTCGGTGGCTGTCCGCCTGAGGATTTCCAAGGCAACATTGCTTGTTGGCGATATGGTGGTCACGGGTGGATCTCTGCGGCGAAGGCCGTGCTCCTGCACCGGCCTGCCAAATGGGTGCGCACAGCCTCATGCTATCGCGGCAATCAAGGATGACAGCAACTATCGATTGCATATCTTAATAAACGGGTAACGCCAATCATCGAGGCAGACCACGCAGCAGCCTCGCCCACTCTCCGAAGCGAACCGGACAAATGCGCTCCGATTTGAGCGCCTCGAACGAGGCTTCTCCTCGCCGAACACTGCGACAAAGGCGCTGCCCCTCCTCCGGTGAGCGAGCCAAGCCTATGTGCTACGCGTCGGGTCGTTATGTGTCGGCGTTGGGGCGCAATAGATCGGTTGCGTTGGGCGCTCAGGCCTCGTGCCTGCTCTCTCTGCTTGCGCGCTGTCATCCTCGGCGAAAGCGCCCGGACCGTATTACGGCGCCCTCCCCTTCGAGCTTGCGCCTTCGGCTTGCGCCTGCAATGGCCTGTCTTGGTCTTTGCCGCTGTGCCTTAGAACGCGGAAAGCCCGCCGGATTTCTCCTGGCGGGCTTTAGGTTATGAGATTTGGTTGCGGGGGCAGGATTTGAACCTGCGGCCTTCAGGTTATGAGCCTGACGAGCTACCGGGCTGCTCCACCCCGCGCCATCGCGGTAAATCCCTTTGGGATTTATCCGCTCATTGCGGGTTTTGCCGAAGGCAAAATCCCGTTTAACCGGTCCGGGTTTTGCGTGCGCAAAATCCCGTTGGTTTGTCTGATCTTACTTACGCAAAAAGGCCGCTTGTTGGCGGCCCTTGTGTTTCGGCAGGGCCGAAGAGTGTGTCGAGAAGATTTCCGGCGTTTTATCTTGCGTTTTGCAGACCTGGCAGCGACCTACTCTCCCGCGTCTTAAGACGAAGTACCATCGGCGCTGGGGCGTTTCACGGCCGTGTTCGGAATGGGAACGGGTGCAGCCACCCCGCCAGAACCACCAGGTCGGCAAAGCGCAAGATTTGAGCTTGCGGGCTCAAACCGGATGAGAAGCTGGTGAGTTCGGGTTTAAGCGAACTCGTTTTGTTTTGAACACGTCGTTCATCTCGGCGAATGCTTTGCAATCGCCTTGTGATGAACACAAGCAATGGGAACGATCAAGCCAATCGAACGATTAGTACTGGTAAGCTTCATGCGTTGCCGCACTTCCACACCCAGCCTATCAACGTGGTCGTCTTCCACGGTTCTCAAGGGAATACTCGTTTTCAGGTTGGTTTCCCGCTTAGATGCCTTCAGCGGTTATCCATTCCATATATAGCTACCCTGCTATGCCCTTGGCAGGACAACAGGTCCACCAGAGATATGTCCATCCCGGTCCTCTCGTACTAGGGACAGATCCTGTCAATATTCCTACACCCACGGCAGATAGGGACCGAACTGTCTCACGACGTTCTGAACCCAGCTCACGTACCGCTTTAATTGGCGAACAGCCAAACCCTTGGGACCTGCTCCAGCCCCAGGATGCGATGAGCCGACATCGAGGTGCCAAACAACCCCGTCGATATGGACTCTTGGGGGTCATCAGCCTGTTATCCCCGGCGTACCTTTTATCCGTTGAGCGATGGCCCTTCCACGCGGGACCACCGGATCACTATGACCGACTTTCGTCTCTGCTCGACTTGTCAGTCTCGCAGTCAGGCGGGCTTATGCCATTGCACTCGACGACCGATTTCCGACCGGTCTGAGCCCACCATCGCGCGCCTCCGTTACTCTTTCGGAGGCGACCGCCCCAGTCAAACTACCCACCATACACTGTCCCGGATCCGGATAACGGACCGCGGTTAGACATCCATGACGATAAGGGTGGTATTTCAAGGATGGCTCCACAAGAACTGGCGTCCCTGCTTCAAAGCCTACCACCTATCCTACACATGCCGACACGAATGCCAGTGTAAAGCTATAGTAAAGGTGCACGGGGTCTTTCCGTCTGACCGCAGGAACCCCGCATCTTCACGGGGAATTCAATTTCACTGAGTCTATGCTGGAGACAGCGGGGAAGTCGTTACGCCATTCGTGCAGGTCGGAACTTACCCGACAAGGAATTTCGCTACCTTAGGACCGTTATAGTTACGGCCGCCGTTTACTGGGGCTTCGATTCAGAGCTTGCACCCCTCCTCTTAACCTTCCAGCACCGGGCAGGCGTCAGACCCTATACGTCGTCTTGCGACTTCGCAGAGCCCTGTGTTTTTGATAAACAGTCGCTACCCCCTGGTCTGTGCCACCCCATCTGACTTGCGTCAAAAAGGGTCACGCTTCTTCCGAAGTTACGCGTGCAATTTGCCGAGTTCCTTCAGCATAGTTCTCTCAAGCGCCTTGGTATACTCTACCTGACCACCTGTGTCGGTTTCGGGTACGGTCTATACGGTGGAGCTATTTCCTGGAACCGCGTCCCCGCCCAGACAATCCAATAAGTCTGAACAAGTTAAGCAATCCGTCACTACCACCAGGCCCACGAATATTAACGTGGTTCCCATCGACTACGCGTGTCCGCCTCGTCTTAGGGGCCGGCTAACCCTGCTCAGATTAACTTTAAGCAGGAACCCTTGGTCTTTCGGCGAGAGGGTCTCTCACCCTCTTTATCGTTACTCATGTCAACATTCGCACTTCCGATACCTCCAGGACCCCTCACGGGTATCCCTTCACAGGCTTACGGAACGCTCCGCTACCACACGTCTTGCGACGTATCCTCAGCTTCGGTGCATGGCTTTAGCCCCGTTACATTTTCGGCGCAAAGACCCTTATTTAGACCAGTGAGCTGTTACGCTTTCTTTAAATGATGGCTGCTTCTAAGCCAACATCCTGGTTGTTTTGGGATCCTCACATCCTTTCCCACTTAGCCATGACTTGGGGACCTTAGCTGGAGGTCAGGGTTGTTGCCCTTTTCACGACGGACGTTAGCACCCGCCGTGTGTCTGCCGACTAGTACTCCTCGGTATTCGGAGTTTGGTTAGGATCAGTAAGACGGTGAGTCCCCATAGCCCATCCAGTGCTCTACCCCCGAGGGTATTCGGTCGACGCTCTACCTAAATAGATTTCGCGGAGAACCAGCTATTTCCGAGTTTGATTGGCCTTTCACCCCTAACCACAAGTCATCCCAATCTATTGCAACAGATGCGGGTTCGGTCCTCCAGTTGGTGTTACCCAACCTTCAACCTGCTCATGGCTAGATCACTCGGTTTCGGGTCTAATGCGACGAACTGAACGCCCTGTTCAGACTCGCTTTCGCTGCGCCTTCACCTATCGGCTTAAGCTTGCTCGTCACACTAAGTCGTTGACCCATTATACAAAAGGTACGCTGTCACCCTTGCGGGCTCCAACTGTTTGTAGGCATCCGGTTTCAGGTTCTATTTCACTCCCCTTGTCGGGGTGCTTTTCACCTTTCCCTCACGGTACTTGTTCGCTATCGGTCATGCACGAGTACTTAGGCTTGGAGAGTGGTCTCCCCATGTTCAGACAGGATTTCACGTGTCCCGCCTTACTCAAGGACAATGAGTGTTCTACGTGTAAGGGGCTATCACCCTCTACGGCCGACCTTTCCATGTCGTTCCACTTTATTCCTCATTGCCACTGGCCTGGTCCGCGTTCGCTCGCCACTACTTGCGGAGTCTCGGTTGATGTCCTTTCCTGCAGGTACTTAGATGTTTCAGTTCCCTGCGTTCGCTTCTTACCCCTATGTATTCAGGATAAGATACCTTTAAACAATACTTGGAAACCTAAGCCGTACTTGCGCACGACTTAAATTTTCCAAGCATTTAAGGTGGGTTCCCCCATTCGGAGATCCATGGATCAAAGCTTATTCGCAGCTCCCCACGGCTTATCGCAGCGTATCACGTCCTTCATCGCCTGTGCATGCCAAGGCATCCACCAAATGCCCTTTTGACACTTGATCGTTCTCATTGCCAATGCTCATCCATTAGCCGCCGTCCCGAAGGGACGCGGCAGATAGGGTTACCTTTTACAACCCAATCCTTCTGAGATGCCATCGACGTGTTCGATACGGTCGCTTTATTGGAACCACGCCGAGCGGTTCACTTGCGCCATATCTTAAGACCAGCTTCTCGAGATCTGTCCGGTGATGCGCGGTCAGGCAACACCAATCCAACATGAACACCAGAAGGGCACTCTTACGAGCACCCAAACAATGACCATGCCTCTAGGACAAGGCTTCCTTCCTACCTCCAGACCCTCCACCACATCCGGTCGGCTAGACCATCCATGGGTTCTCAGGGGCTGGGCTCGGACGTCCCGAATGATCATAGATCATTCAAAACACCTGG